>NZ_JAGGQU010000009.1 GCF_018613155.1 Bacillus sp. ISL-55
TGTTTTTTGCAAGACTCAAGTAATGATAGTGAGGGGGTAGGAACATAATGGGTACAATTATAATAATTAATAAGGATATAAAGAAAAAATCTTTATTAAACTGGAATAATAGCTGGATTAATAAGTTTGAATCAATTTGGAGTATATTTGAAAAAATAAAGCTAGCAAACAATATTAGCAATAAAGAAATTTTACATCTGTTCGCAAGTGATAAAATTGCTCCAGCTAACAATCGCTCAATATATTTTTCTGAATTTAATTCAGAGACGAATATATTAATTGGTTATGATCTCTATAAACATCAATTGAACATAGTCAAATTACTTTCTACTGGACTACCAATTGATAATTTCCCTCTTGAAAAGTTGTTTAGAAAGGAAGTTACAACTTGCAAAACATGTATAGAGTTTAATTATCATAGCATATTCCATCAATTTAAGTTCTTAAGCTACTGCCCTTTTCATAAAATACCTTTGGCTATCACTAACCATAAAAAGAATATTATAGTTGATGCTTCTCTTGATAGTAATTTTCAACTTAATGCAGTAAGTAGAGATGTAGAAACAAGCGAAAAAGTTCATTTGTTTTTTAATTCAAAAAAGAAATGGCAAACAGTAAACTCAAATAAATTTCAGTTAAGCTGTGCTGTTACAAAAGAATTAATTGAAAAAAAATCAAATAAAGGAAATGTAACTCTTTATTTTGATCCATGTGTATTCTTTGTCAGGGAGGCTGCTTTAGAGAAGTATAACTACATTTTATCTAATAAATATAAAGTGAATATTGGTAAAGAAGAGTGCCTTACCTTCAGTAGTCCAAAAGCAACTAATCATGAAGAGAAATTCAATTTTACTGAAAACGACTTTAAATTACTGTATTTATCTACTCTAAAAACCTTTTATTCTATTGTAAGGCACCTTAAAGCTACCATATTATTTAAACACAAAAAATGTATAGAATTGAATATAAGAAATCATCCTGTTAAACCAAAGTGTCCATACTCAAACACTTACGTTCATTGGAGAAAGTTTATTGAGGGGCTTAATAATATTTCTGAAGTAGAGAAAAAAATTTCAAAAACTCATGATTCTTACCTTAATTTTAAAGTTTATTGCTACCAAGAACATGGTTTTTTTGAAAGACTTTTTTATACAACGATATCCTCTATTGATGAAAAATTTAGAACTCGCAAATTAGTTTTGTGGTTAATTAATAAAATTTATGGAAAGGTTATTACTAACTATTTCTATTGTTGGTTCGAGCACTTTCAGCGAAGGGAAGTCAATGAAAATACTTATTATTATTGTCCTCTAGAATTGGATTACATACCAACTTTTATAGTTGAAATAAATAAGGACCAAAAAGATTCTGTTAACCTTCACATTTGGAAAAAGTAACCAAGTTAAATTATCTTATCAAAAGTTAACAAACCAAATACCTAAAAGGCATTTGGTTCATTCTGCTTATTATTATCTAGTCCGATTTGATTCTTGTTAATATATCTAATATTCTCGCATCAGAATTACCTAGTAGACTTAATAAGGTTAATACATCTTTATTACGGTTCCAATGTTGTACCGCATAAGATTGTCTAAGTTGTTGGGGACTCATACTTTTTGAGAATGAATTTGTATATTTCTCAACTATTAGTTGAATGCTTCGAATTGAAAGGGGTGTGTAACTTCCTAAATGGTTTTTCCCAAATAAGGTTTTACTTTCATTTAAAAAACTTTCCTTTATCAATTTAGAATAGTGAACTTTTAAGTGAGTCAAAGCTGTTAGTGAAATTGGTACTAAGACTTTTTCTCCTTTTCTTATAACTATTATTATTTTTTCCTCCCACTTTATATCATTTTCTTTTAACGAAATTACTTCTGCTGCACGTAAGCCAGATTCTAAAATCAAGCTAACAATTGTTATATCTCTATTTTTATTCTTTTGGAAGGATGTGCGTTGCCGTGCTGAAATATTTTCTCTTTCATAATCATTTATTATAAAGTCTAATAATTCCTTTGTTTTACTTCCGGATAAAATAATGGTTGAAATTTCATTAGCTACTGTTTGCTTCGTTTTCTTTCTCAAATGAATATAGTTCATAACATTTCTGTTAAAATAACTCTCACCATCATCATCTTCATATTCTACTGTAAGATATACAAATAATGAACGGAGGGATGAAATTTTTCGGTTAATTGTATTATCCGAATGTTTCATTTCGAACTCTAGCCAATTTAGATATTCTTGAACTTCATTCTTACTCAACTTTTCTAAATCGTATAAAGTAACAGATTCAGAGGTCCTAGATATAAATATTCCTTGTTCACAATTCCAATTTAAAAAATGATGGATGTCCGAGGCATATCCATATACTGTATCAAACGAGCGTTTATTTTTAATTTTAACATCCAAGAACTCATTAACAAACCACGGAAGTTGGCCCTTTATATTTTCAATTGTTTTTAATTTTCCTTCATGTAAATTCATTCTGCTTTTCTCCCGAATTACTTCATTTTTAACTAGGAAAGATTAAACGTGTAATTAGTCTACTATAGAAATTAACTAAAAATAATATCTAAAAATGTTCCAATTATTTGAGGCCTATTTTGGGGTTCGTTCTTGTCTAGTTAGTCTTTAAAATACTTGAAGCTCATTATTTTGCAACCAAACACACTTTTACCTTTAAAAGTGGCGTCATTTCTAGGAACCAACTACACCTAATTAAAATCAAAATCATTTCTATACAATTATCTCAGCTTATCCACAGCTCCTTAAAAATGAAGGTAGTTCCCAATAATCTTGAATGAATTCTGTTAATGAACTAGTTGATCATAATTGGTGAGAATCAGGAGTTCAAGCGTTAATGAAAGCCATGCATTACGAAGTCTATATCGGTAGAAATTGTATATTGTAGATTAAAATATTGCAGTAAATATGAATTTCAAGAAATTGTTAAAATGTTTCTTGATATTTTTCTTTTTGTGATGTGCATCACATTTCCGATAGGAGAACCCGGTTATGCTATCGGTGTAATCACATTAAGGAGGAATTCAGATCATGAGAAAATCTTATTTTAGAGGGATAAGTTTAGTGATAGCAGCAGGTATCTATCTTGCCGGGTGTGGTATCGAACCTGCCAAAGATGTTACAGAGGCGACTGCCAAGGAAAAGCAGCAAGTCGAAGAAAAATCAGAACAAGCATCAAAAAATGCTCAGGTAGACAAGTTTTATTTTACAGCCAATGAAGGGGGAACAATAAGCAAGGTAAATGCTATGAACAATGAGGTTGTTAAAACGATTCAAGCAGATGGGGTTGTCCATAATATTCAAGTGTCACCCGATGGAAAGACAGTTGCTGCTACGATCGTCCCGAGCATGGGGGCTCACGGAGGTGACGAGCATGATGATGGAGGACATGAAATGAAAATGAATGGCACTGCCCTTTTTTATGATACTGAATCAGATGAGTTGCTGAAAGAAGTAGAAGTCGGCAGCCATCCGGCCCATGTTGTGTATACAGAGGATGGAAAATACGCCCTTGTCACAAACAATGAGGACAATAATGTTTCCGTTATTGATACTAAAGACTACACTGTGGTCAATACAATAGGAACAGGGAAAGGCCCGCATGGCTTCAGGATATCAAGCGACAGCAAGCATGCTTATATAGCGAACATGGGTGAGGATTCTGTCAGTGTCATTAATCTCGAATCAATGAAAGAAGATCGCAAAATACAGGTAGGTGCCGCTCCGGTCACGACAGGAATAAGCGCTGATGGGAAGACATTGGTAACAACGCTCAATGCTGAAAATGCTCTGGCAATTGTTGATCTTGAAAGTGGAAACATAGAGAAGGTAGGAGTCGGTATTGGCCCGGCTCAAGTATATCTTGATGCTAATGATCAATTTGCCTACGTGGCCAATCAGGGAACAGAGAGTAATCCTTCTAATAGCATAACGATTGTAGATTTGAAATCAAAAGCAGCAGTTTCCACAATTGAAACGGGTAAAGGAGCGCATGGTGTGGTGCTGAGCGGTGACAGTAAGACGGCGTATGTGACCAATATGTTCGAAGATACGGTAAGCATTATAGATCTTGAAGCGAAAGAAGTAAAACAAACGATTCAGGTTGGAGAAGTCCCAAATGGGATCACGATCATGAAGTAATGGATGGATGCCGCGCCTCTTATCTTGGGGGGCGACTTTTTGCATGAATGAATACAATTATTCGTCACATAAACTCGATTGTTTCTACACATTTGACTTATAGAATCAAAATGAATTAAGGGTTCCCCTTAGTAAAGGAGGCTTTGTATACCATGAAGCTAGTAAAATGGACAGTAAATACAAGTAAACTAATCGGGGAGATGAATGGACAAGTATAAAAGAATCGTGCTGTTGGCAGCAACTGTTAAGCGATTCAAAAGGCTAGCCTGATAGCCAACGCAATTTGACTTCGACTGCCGGAAAGTGGCTTGAAAACTTCAGTCTTTCGTAAAGAAAGAGGCCAATATCAACAACTCCGGTAAGTTTAGAAGAAGTTGCGAGGACTAAATCTAGTTAGGTTCCAACTAGGGAGGAAATCGGAAAAACACATTGGTGAAAGGCTATATATACCGATTGAAGAAGGGACTGAAAGTAAAAAAGGAAGCCAGGTAGGCTTCCTCTTTGAAATCAGTTTCTTATTCTACATTTTAATGCTCTAACGGAAGATGTTATTATTCAGGTTTATTATTTGCATCAGGATCGGGAGTGAAGTTTACTTTAAACCCATCATATTTAACCATATTCACCATTCCTGCAGTGGCATGATGCAAATCGTGACAATGGAATAGCCAGTTACCAGGATTGTCTGCTTTAAATGCAACGACATATTCATCACCAGGTTTTAAATTAATCGTATCTTTCATGATTGGAGCACCTTCTACAGGTTTTCCATTTTTGCTAAGAACCTGGAAGAAGTGACCATGCAAGTGCATAGGATGGTCATCCATCATAGAATTGTTGGTCAGTGTTACTTTAACAAGATCGCCTTCCTCGACATTTATACTATCAGTTTCTGGGAAAGTTTTGCCGTTAATCGTATATGCCATTTCGTTGCCATCCATCGTTGTGTTTAAATCCATTTTATATTCAATATCATATTTTTGATCCAGTGAAAATTCACCCTTTTCAGAGCCGCCATAATTCATAAAGGAAAATTCAGGTAAATCTTCGGACTTGTTAGATTTGTCAGCTGAATCAGTAGAGTTTTCATATTGAATTTTTGTATTCATTCCACTTGAACCTTCCATATCTCCGTGGCACTCTATGAACCATTCTCCAGGGTTGTTTGCCGTAAACTCAATGTCATATCTCTCACCGGGTGCTATTGAGATTACTTGATCCTTCAATTCTTTTGGTTTATTTAGTTCTTGTCCGTCAATTGCTGCGACTTTAAAGTCATGGCCATGCAGGTGAATTTTATGAGACATATACCCTACATTGACAAGACGAATTCTGACCTTTTCTCCTTCTTTGACCTTTAATGGTTCAATGCTGTTACCGCTTTTGCCATTTATCGTAAAGATATCGTAAGCACTCATATCGTGGCCCATTTCTTCCATTCCATCCATGCTTTCATTCTCATTTGACCCCATATCGCCGTGATCCATGCCACCAGAATCAGTTTCTTTATCACTGTCCTCGTCTGAATCCATATTACCGTGGTCCATTCCCTCCATACTGGATTCAGCTTCTTCTGGCTTGCTCATCCACTCGTCTAGCATAAGGGTATAATCACGATCATAAGACTTATCATTTGGCTCTACAATAAATGAACCATAAAGCCCTTTATCCATTTGTTCAACAGCATTTTGATGGGTATGATACATATAAGTTCCCGGATCCTCAGGGGTAAATTCATAGGTGAAGCTTTCACCTGGCTGGACTGCATTTTGTGTCACACCTGGGATGCCATCCATTTCATTTGGCACTGTAATTCCATGCCAGTGTATAGAGATTGGTTCATTCAGTTCATTTTTAAGATTTATTTTTAATTTCTCTCCTTGCTTTACCCGAATTTGGGAGCCGGGAACAGAACCATTGAAAGTAAGTGCTTTTACACTAACATCCTCACTTAGCTGATGCTTGGCTTCTTTGGCAATAATATTTATTTCATTGCCAGTAAGTGTTTCAGTAACGTTAGCAGTTTGTAGACCTTCTAAATTTTCTTTTACTTCAGAGCTAGGTTCTTCTTCCATGTTTTTATGATCCATTTCACTCATACTGCTACTGGAACAGGCAGCAATAAAAAGGGTGGAGAAAATGAGAATTGAAAGGAACTTTAATTTCATGCTGTATACCTCCTGAAATTTTTTTAAGGAAATCATAATACAAATAATTGCAGAAATTATGGATGAAAATTCGTCGTTTTTTTAGAAAATAGTTATTTGGGTATGAGTTACCATGAAATTTTTGTAAAGTTTTATTTTATCAATTAATAATTAGAAATTTCTGCAAAAAGTAATGTTAAGATTGTTTAAATAGGAGGTGGCGAATTTGGATAAAACAGGAAGGAAGTTAAAAGCCCTGCTATATAAATGGGCTTTTTAATTTTCTTTGTGTTTCGTTGCTTGTACCAGAGTGTGTATATTCTTGTCTGAAATTTATGGTTAAAGAAAAAGGCGTTTTTTTCTAATATTTTATTGCGCATCTCATTCAATTTAATTCATTATATAGGACTGTTAATTTAGAAAGGAATAACTTTAATGAACTTATTTATCAGACACATGGTTGTTGGATTGACAAGCAGTATTCTTGTCTACCTATTCTTAAGTAGTCGCTCCGAATGGAGTCCCATGCATGCTTGGAATAGATCTTATGCTGATGTATCTCTTATTCTTCTCTTCATTACCATTATAATCGGTCCATTAAGTAGATTAAATAACCTATTTATTCGCTTTTTATCATGGAGAAGGGAGTTAGGGATTTGGTGTTTTATCATGGCTTTACTACATGTATATGTACTATTCCAGGGGTGGTTTTACTGGGAACCGATCAGACTGATCATTGGCGTGAACCAAGAAACTGGCCAGCTTTCGTTTGATCCTGGTTTCACCCTCGCTAACCTAGTTGGTGCTGTGGGATTAGCTTACTTATTTCTGCTTGCTTTAATATCAAATAATTATGCAATAAAAATATTAGGGGGAAGGAGTTGGGACTACCTCCAAAAGAAAAGTGGGACACTTTATATTCTAGTAGTATTGCACACTGCATTTTTTCTCTTCTTTTTTAGATTAGGCAGTTATAATTGGGTACAAAAACCTTTTTTAGTAACCGTAACAGTTATTCTCGTGCTGCAATGGGCTGTTTTTATTCGAAGCGTCTACCAAAGCAAAAATTGAAGGAAAATAGAATAGAGTTCTTATTTTTTTCAATTAGAAAAATATGCCTTGCGATTGTATTTTCAGTTTCATTTATTTAAGTGTGTTACTGTGAGCATCTTAAGAGATATGCATTTTATATGCAGTTTATTTACTTAATGCATGGGTATCCTATCAAATGAAAGGAAAAAACAGAAAGGGTGATTCTATGTATAACCAAACTTATGAACAGTGTATTCAGGCTTGCCTTGAATGTTTGGAGGCTTGCAATGTATGCTATGATGCTTGTTTCCATGAAGAAGACTTAAAAATGATGGCAGATTGTATAAGAATGGATCGGGAATGCGCTGACATTTGTGCTTTCGCTGCCAAATCTATGCAATCAAACAGTCCTTTCGTAAAACAAATCTGCCTGTTATGTGCAGATATTTGCGAGGCTTGCGGAAACGAATGCAAGAAGCATTCACATGAACACTGTCAAAAATGTGCAGATGCTTGCTTTAAATGTGCAGAAGCATGCCGACAAATGGTATAGTAACCCAAAAAACAGACACTTGGTGTCTGTTTTTTTGTCTTCAAGATGTCTGAATTCCGACATGCCGGCAAAGCCCTTACCCTAAAAGTCTACATGGAAATCTAGTCTATTATTCTATTTCCGGTCATATAAATCGAGTAAGTTGATAGTTTTAGAACGGAGTGAACGAATGAACAAAAGACATCAAAATACTATATTTTTAATAAGAGTTCACAAGATTTATTTCGCGTTTTTTTTCTTAATTATTAGTATTATATTTTTCATTAATTTTCTTGATTTTAAAGAAAAAATAAATTCTTCCTTTATTACAGCTACTAGCGAAAACGTACATACTAATATCATCCTAAGTCTCATGGCAACTGAAATAGGATCGCTTAGCTCAGTTATTAATGAACAAGAAACACCCTCTATCTCCCGAGCAGTATTTCTCTCTTTTACAAATATTTGGCCAGAAGACACTAGAACATTTCTCGGTCGAGAAATTCCAGGTTTTTTCAACTTTAATACCGAAATTGCTATCGCAGGAATTGGGACAGATCTTACCACAATGCCAATGGAATCTGCTCCTCCGTTAGAAGTGCTTTTGAAAGAGAAAGAAATGGCAGAACAGGAGCTAGGCGAAAAAAATGTTTCACAAGAAAAAGGGATTTCGCCTGTCCTTAATACCGGAAAGGATGTGGCATATATTTATCATTCCCACAGCTGGGAAGCTTTTTTGCCCTCATTGCCTGGAAAGAAGACCGCAAATGAAGCTGTAAGTTTAAATGAAAGTAAAAACATAATAGCAGTGGGGAAAAAGCTAAGAGACGAATTAATGAAAAAAGGCATTGGAGCAAGCCACAGCACGTCCAATGTTACAGAGGAATTAAAAAAGAAAAATTGGAATTACAATGATTCATATACGCTTTCAAGAGAGTCAGTAAAAGAGGTAATGGCACAAGAATCTTCTATTAGTTATCTTATAGATATTCACAGGGATTCCCAACCTAAAAAGCTTACAACTACAATGATCAACGGAAAACCGTTTGCAAGATTATTTTTTATAGTGGGGAGGGAAAATAAAAACTATGAAAGTAATCTTGCCTTAGCCAAAGAATTGAATAAAATGCTAGAAGAGAAATTCCCAGGAATCAGCAGAGGTGTTTTTGTAAAGACAAAAGATGATGGAAATGGAGTATATAATCAGGACCTTTCCAGCCAATCGATGCTGCTTGAGTTTGGAGGAATAGAGAATAATAGCATTGAATTGGATCATTCTATTAAAGCATTTGCGGAAGTTTTCAGTGAATATTATTGGGAAGCTGAGGAAGTAAACGGGAATTGATAGTTTTGCGATTGTGATAGAGTCTATAACTCTATCCACCTACGGAACTTTTGACAGAAGATCGAAACCCAATTCTTCAAAGTTTGCCCATCTCCCTCTTGTTAAATCAGAACCGTTTGTCAATATCGGTGCTTCATAAAAAATGCACAGCTTTATGGGATATTAGTAACAAAAGTAAAGGAATAATAAATTTCAGGAGGAAACGATGACTAAAAAGAAGAAACAAAACAAAGAGCAAAAGTTTGGCTTAGGGTGGCTCTTTCTAGTAGTAATGGGTTTATTCGTGATTATAATTCTTCTTCCTAATAACGGAGGAAATAAAATGACATTTTCTGACTTGCATGGTCTGAGCTATTCAGAAGATGGAGAAAAGTTAATTGCAGCAGTCCATGATGGTTTAAAGGTATACTCTAATGGATCATGGTCAATACCAGAAGGACCAAAAAATGATTATATGGGGTATTCACCCGTTAAGGATGGATTTTACAGCAGTGGACACCCAGCACCTGGTTCTAACCTTCAAAATCCCTTAGGAATTGTAAAAAGCAAGGACAATGGACAGACAGTTGATGTAGTTGATTTGCATGGGGAGGCAGATTTCCATGCATTGTCCGTAGGGTACGAAACAGAAGAAATCTATGTCTTTGCATCTGAACCTAATTCCAAAATGAAAGAACGAGGATTTTACTACTCAAATAATCAGGGAGAAACCTGGAATTTAATGAATTTGCAAGGGATTTCCGGCTCTCCTTTAGTAATGGCGGCACATCCTTCCAAAAATGGAACATTCGCAATTGGAACAGATCAGGGTCTCTATCTTTCTGAGAACTATGGGGATTCGTTTGAACAGATAGTAACGGATTTAAGTGTGAGTGCTGCTGTATTTTCAGAGGATGATACAATAATTGCAGGAACAAATAATGGTGACAAGCGAATCTTACAAATTAATATCAGTGATAGTAGTTTCAGTAATTTAAATATGCCCCAAAACTTTGAGGGAAATATCTCTTATATTGCCGTAAACCGTGAAAACAAAAAAGAGCTCTCATTTGCAACCGATTTACTAAATGTATATACAAGTAGTGATAGTGGCAAAACATGGGATGAAATTGTTGAAGAAGGTACAAGTAGGAAGTCAGGAGAAAAGTAATCTCTTAAATAGAAATGCAACCTGATAGTGAAAATTATATAGAATTGTATGAAGTTTACTGTCAAAAGAGTGAAGGATAAGCTAAAAGCCATCCAAGTATAAATAATAGAGGATGGCTTTTCCTAAATTCTCCGTAATAGTGCCAATCATTCAATTTTTTTATGTCCCCGAAGAGAACAATAAACCCGGTTCTGCAGGTCTTTAGAAGACATTCCAAGGTTTTAGATGGCAACCATGCTTGGGAAATGGGTTCGCAGGATCGAGTATTCAACTTGCTAAATATCTTTATGACACTCAAATGATAAACCCTTTTTATGTGCAAAAAGATACACAGGTAGTAGGCAGGCAATACCAAAAAAGCAAACTGAAAATCAAGTGCAATGCTTATCTTGTTTTGCGTTCACATTAATTACATATTTTTCTAAAAATTAATTTGTTTATATTTACATAGGGTACAGGGGTATAGTATATTGGTTATAGAAGGGGGGAAGCTAAATGCAACCTGAAATAAAAACGAATACTTTAATTGCTGATGAAGTAAATTGTTACGAGCTCGAAAGGAAAAGTCATCACTCGGATAAAGTGAAAAACTCACTTTTGATTCGACTAAACCGGATAGAAGGTCAAATACGTGGCATAAAAGGTTTAATCGAAAGAGACACTTATTGTGATGATGTCATTACACAAATATCAGCAACCCAATCTGCTTTGAACAGCGTGGCAAAAGTTCTTTTAGAAGGACATTTAAAGGGATGCGTAGTGGACCGCCTGGAGCAAGGAGATTTCGATGTATTAGATGAAGTACTCGTTACAATTCATAAGTTAATAAAAAAGTAAAGGAGCTGTTAGAAATGGAAAAGGTAACATTAAATGTACTTGGTATGTCGTGTGGACATTGTGTTAAAGCGATTGAAGGTAGTGTAGGAGAATTACCTGGAGTTTCAAATGTTAAAGTTTATCTTGAAAGCGGAAAAGTCGATGTGGAATACAGTCCAACGGAAGTTTCCCTGGATAAGATTAAGGAAACTATTGATGATCAAGGTTATGATGTGAATTAATTATGAAGAAGGGTGTGCTTAATGCGACACCCTTTCTTTTAATAACATGTATACCCTGCATGGGTATATAACCAATCTTGATAATATAGTATTTATCCTCATTTCCAGCTAAAAAGGAGGAAGAAAAATGGGTGAGAAATCAATAGCAAAGACTCAAACTGATCTTTCAGAAGAAAACGTTACATTGAGTATCACTGGAATGACATGTGCTGCGTGTGCGACACGCATCGAGAAAAACATTGCCAAAGTTCCAGGTGTACAAAAGGCTAATGTGAACCTCGCTACTGAGAAAGCTTCTGTTATATATGATCCTGCTGTTGCTTCTGTTAATGATGTCATTGCGAAAATAAAAAAGACGGGCTATGGAGTTCAGGAGGAAAAAGTCCAACTCGATATCATTGGAATGACATGTGCATCATGTTCAACTCGTGTTGAAAAAGGCTTGAAAAAGGTTGAAGGAGTTACTAGCGCAGCTGTCAATTTAGCAACTGAAAAAGCAATTATCGAATATATTCCTGGCAACACAAATATCGAGCAAATAATGGCGGCTGTAAAAAAAGTCGGCTACGATGCCAGGGTAGTAGGCGATAGTAATGATGATTATGAGCGTAGCGCAAGGGAAAAGGAATACAAAACGCAGGTCAGAAAATTCACTGTAGGGGCAATCCTTTCTGTGTTTTTCTTAATTCAAATGATATCGGATTTTGCGATGGAATATGGAAATGGGATGTTTTTTCATATGAGTCCATGGGTTCAATTCCTTCTTGCTACTCCAGTTCAATTCTATGTAGGAGGCCATTATTACCGTGATGCCTTCAACGCGGTTCGTGGGGGCAGTGCAAACATGGCAGTTTTAGTTGTACTGGGAACTTCAGCCGCATATTTTTACAGTTTAATTGTCACGATATTAGGAACAGGGCAATTTTTGTATTATGAAGCAGCTGCCATTGTTATGACCTTAATTGTTTTGGGGAAATTGCTTGAAACAAGGGCAAAAGGGCAAACATCTGAAGCAATTAAAACGCTCATGGGACTTCAAGCAAAAACAGCAAAGGTCCTACGAAATGGAGAAGAACTTGATATTCCACTAGAAGAGGTTCAAACAGGTGACTTGATTTTTGTTCGAGCAGGAGAAAAGGTTCCAGTAGATGGAGAAATAATCGAGGGAAATACTACAGTTGATGAATCCATGCTTACCGGTGAAAGTATGCCTGTTACAAAAGGAAAAGGCGACACAGTTATTGGAGCAACTGTAAATAAACACGGGGCGTTTACCTTTAAAGCGACCAAAGTTGGAAAGGATACTGCGTTAGCTCAAATTATCAAACTTGTCGAAGAAGCTCAGGGCTCAAAAGCCCCTATTCAGAAACTTGCCGATAAAATATCTGGAATCTTTGTCCCGATTGTCATACTAATTGCATTAGGTACTTTTGCTATAACTTATTTCCTGGCAGGATTTACGCCTGCCCTTGTCAGCACTATTGCTGTGCTGGTTATTGCATGTCCTTGTGCATTAGGCTTGGCTACACCAACTGCAGTAATGGTTGGTACTGGAAAAGGTGCTGAAAATGGCCTCCTTATTAAAGGAGCTGAACATCTTCAAACAGCACAGCGGGTAACTACCGTTGTACTGGATAAGACCGGTACTATAACTAAAGGAGAACCCGATGTAACAGATATCATCACATTTGGGGAATACAGTGAAAATGAATTATTGCAATTAGCTGCTTCTGCCGAAAAAGGTTCAGAGCATCCACTTGGAGAAGCAATTATTAATGGAGCAAAAGGGAAGAATCTTCAGCTCCAGGATGCTCAAAATTTTAATGCCATCCCAGGGCATGGAATTCAAGTGGACATAAATGATCAAAAGGTATTTATAGGGAATAAAAAGTTAATGCACAAAAATAGTATCGTTATTGATACTGCATTAAATCGAATGGAAAAACTTGAAGGTGAAGGGAAAACTGCTATGTTAATAGCAGTTAATGACAACCTTGCCGGTATAATCGCAGTTGCTGATACAGTAAAGGAAACATCTGCAAAAGCAATTAAACACCTTAAAAACATGGGCATAGAAGTTATTATGATAACTGGCGATAATAAATTGACAGCCGAGGCTATCGCCAATCAGGTGGGGGTTGATCGGGTACTTGCCGAAGTTCTCCCAGAAGACAAATCAGCCGAGGTAGAAAAATTGAAGCAGGAAGGGAAAATTGTAGCCATGGTCGGGGATGGTATCAATGATGCACCAGCACTAGCTGCTGCGCATGTTGGTATTGCCATTGGAACAGGTACAGATGTTGCTATGGAAGCTGCGGATATCACCTTAATGCGAGGTGATTTAATGGGAATAGTTGATACAATTAGCTTATCAAAATCTACAATGAGAAAAATCAAACAAAATCTTTTCTGGGCATTTGCGTATAATGTCATATTGATACCGGTTGCAGCAATCGGCCTTTTAAACCCAATTCTCGCTGGAGGAGCTATGGCTTTCAGTTCTGTTTCAGTAGTTGGCAATACACTGTTTTTACGAAAATGGAAACCTATTCGCTAGAAAAGGTCTAGAAAAAAGTACAAGAAATGGGAGTGACTTACTGAGTCATTCTCGTTTCTTCCCTTACCTATGAAAAAACCATACTGATTAGTAATTTTTAAATGATTGCCTTCTATGCAGTTATTAAGTAATAATTTTGACTTTCAGATAAATGTTCGCAGATGGGGAATAAAAGATTAAGGGAATTGATGTGTCTAATTACTAATTCAGGGTAAGATAATCTAAAATGCCAAAGGAGGAGTTTGTTGAATGTTAAGAATTAATACAAAAGGATTAATGCTATTTGTATTGCTGACCTCTCTTTTATTACTACTAGGGGCATGTGCAAATGCAAATGAAGAAAAAAATGAAAGTACGGGGAATAACAATACAGAAGAGAACCAAGATAATATGGATGAAGATATGGAAGATATGGATCATGGCAATATGGATATGTCCGGTTCGGGTGAAGTTCCTGAAGGTTTAAAAGAGGCGGCTTCACCAGCTTATAAAGTTGGGAGCAAAGCAATTATTGAATCCGATCATATGCCAGGTATGAAAGGTTCGGAAGCAACTATTGTAGGGGCATTTGACACAACAGTTTATACTGTTTCATATACTCCGACTACCGGGGGAGAAAGAGTGGAAGATCATAAATGGGTGATTCATGAAGAGTTAGAGGGAGTCAGAGAAGAAGCACTTAAACCTGGAGCAGAAGTTACTATAAATGCTGAACATATGGAGGGAATGGACGGGGTAACTGCTGAAATTGATTCTGCTGAACAAACAACAGTGTACATGGTTGATTTCACACTGACTACGAATGGTGAAGAAGTGAAAAATCATAAATGGGTAACAGAAGATGAACTATCACCGGTTGAATAAAACAACTTAAAAGTAACAGGGTGTCAGGTAAGTCATATTTTAGACTTTCTGAACACCCTTTTTTATGTGATTATTTTTCGAGTTACCCTTTGTAAATAAAAGGCCATTATATAAGATAATTAAGATGTTCTTTCTTCTATTTTAGTTCTTCTAAATACTGCCTCAATTCTTGCTACAATTCTGCCTCACTAGATCGTTTTAAAGGAAACAGAGAGTGGAAAAAAGAATAATTGGTTATCAGTTGCTAAATTATTAAAATGCTTTAGCCATTGAACTTTAGTCTTGAAGAAACAATACTTTATGACTTGTCTAAGTTGATTCTTGAATCAACTTGAATCAGGAAAGACGTCCGATAATCTAGGATTATCAGATTTCTCCACATTTTCTTGATTTTTTTAATCTATTATTAAATGAGTAATACAAATAAAATGAAGTAGTTATTGAGTTAGGGTGAGAATTTTATATGCCTTCTAGGTTGAAGAATATATCTTTTAAATTGGGCCTTTTGTTCAGTGGGATATTTGTCTGCTTCCTTCTACTGCTTGGTTTGGTCCTCTATAGTGTTTTCACAAATGTCTTGATTGATTATATTAAGCAGGATGTCCTCACGCGTGGAAACAACCACGCCCGTATTTTAGAAGAAAACTTCGACCGGGCAACGATTGGCCATGTGGTTGAAATGGAACAAGGAGTCACAACTGAGGTGCTTATTGTAGATTCCGAAAACAATATCATCGCTGCTTCAAAAGACCCCGACAATGACATGAAGAAGCATCTTGGAGAAAACAGGAGAAAAAGCAGTTATATTCTAGAAGATGATTGGAGGGACCATCGCTATATCATCTCAGTCTCTGTTATTGGCGATCAAGAAGGGTATGTTTACATGTACTATCCTTCAAACATCCTCCGAGAAATCGTCTTTGTCATGAATGCCCTTATCACAATAGCCAGTATTGGGATTATCCTCCTGGCTTTCGGGCTTATCGGTATTTTGTCAAAAAAACTGACCAGTCCATTGCTTGCAATGAAGGAAGCCACTTCTAAAATGTCATTGGGAAAGTATATGCAAACGATTCCGGTCAAAGGCGAGGATGAAGTAGCCCAACTTGGCATATCTATCCAGAAGTTGGGTGAACAACTTCAATACTTTGAAGATAGCAGGAATGAATTCCTGGCTGCAGTATCCCATGAACTTCGGACTCCCTTGACATACATCAAAGGGTACAGCGATGTGTTGAAAAAAGGAATGGCAAATAGCGACGAAGAAAAAGAGGAGTACTTATCAATCATAAATAAAGAGGCACAGCGGCTATCCATCATGATTAATGACCTGTTTGAAATGAGCAAGCTTCAGGTGGGGAAATTCGAACTGGATAAAAGGCCGGTCAACCTAAATGAGCTAATTAATAAAACAGCTACGAACCTCAGACCTGAAGTGGTAAAAAAAGGACTGAAGATCACTCTTGAACTTGAGGACGGACTGCCAAAAACAAAAGTAGATAAAGAGAGAATGGAGCAGGTTTTCTACAACCTGCTTGAAAACGCGGTAAAATACAGCACTGAAGGCGAAATTACCATTCGATCCTCGACCAAAAAGGACCTTGTTGTTGTAGAAATCTGTGATACTGGGGAAGGAATACCTAAGCCTGAACTTTCCCGAATTTGGGATAGATTTTACCGGGTGGAACGTTCAAGGGGAAGGAAAACTGGAGGAACAGGTCTTGGACTCTATGTGGTGAAGCAAATTATCGAAGCCCATGGTGGACAGATTCAGGTTAACAGTAAGCTGAATGAAGGTACTGTTTTTACCATCTACTTAAAAACTTCCAAGGAGAGAGTGGAATGAACAAAATATTGATTGTTGACGACGAGGCACAAATGAGAAAGCTGGTTAAACTTTATCTGCTTCAAGAAGGCTATCATGTGGAGGAAGCAGAGGACGGACAGGAGGCAATTGACATGCTTCGAAAGGATGACTACGACCTGATGATTCTGGATGTAATGATGCCTATGATGGACGGGTGGGAGACAATACAGCATGTGCGTAAAATGTCTGACTTGCCGATTATCATGCTTACTGCTAAGGGTGCTGTCCAGGACAAAGTTACTGGCTTATCAACAGGGGCGGATGATTACCTTGTCAAACCTTTTGATGAAGCAGAGCTGCTAGTAAGGGTCAAAGCACTCCTTAGGAGGACCGGCCATTCCAATTCTGGAGAGAACATCTTGAAGTATCAGGGGATGGTAATTGACCTCATCGCGAGGGAAGCAATGTATGAAGGGTTGAGCATCAACCTGACACAGACTGAATTCGACATTCTCGCAGCACTAATCGAGCACAGGGGAAAAGTCTTATCACGAGAACAACTTGTGGATATGATTTGGGGGATTGAATTCATGGGTGAGGACCGGACTGTGGATTCGCATATCAAAAACCTTCGTGAAAAGTTGCAGAAAGCTGGAGTGGATAAGTCTATTGTTAAGACAGTTTGGGGTATTGGATATAAAATGGAATAGTGGTGATGAAAAATGAAGCGTTTATTGCCGATCATCATAATGACATTTTCCACCATAACAGGGTTGTTTTTCCTATTTTTCGTAGTCAGAATGATATGGTTCCCGCCAACTTCCATGGGGATGATGATGGGAAGGCAAATGATGTACCATCATATGCGTTTCTGGTTCGGTCAGGCTTTTTGGCTGTTCCTTATATTGCTTGGAATCGGTTTGTTGCTGTGGATGGTGTTCAACCGCATTAATCGAAAAAAATAAGTAGTCATAACCCTTTTATGCCTTCCTTGTTCACTTCAAGAACAAGGAAGGCTGTTTTATTTTATACAGTAGTGACCTATAGTGTATCAGCCAATAAGAAAATTACATATTTATTAATTTCAATTAAGGAGATGACGCAAAGAATTTTGGTATCGCATCAACGGGTCAAACCGTATTCATCAATATTTAGTGAGGATTCAAGTTCTTATATTCATAATTGAAAATGAATTAACTTACTTACTCAACTACGATAATTCCGACCATTCCGTTCTCTCTATGTCCTGGCAGGGAACAATAAAACTCATATGAACCAGTTTCAGTAGGAGTAAAAGAAATGTTTCCCTCCTCATGTGGACTAGCATGTAAATGTAGTCCATCTCCATGTGAATCATGTGAACCATGTGATGTGATGTTTTCCTGGTCGGTATTAGGCAATGTCGGCATTTTTACTATCACGATATCATGCTCTATGGAGTCGTGATTAGTAAAGGTAAGTAAGACTTTTTTGTTTTTTGACAAATTGATTTTACTTGGAGAATAGGAAAATTTTGATGGGTTAACTTGAATAGTTATTCGGTTTAATTGCTCATCCTTGTCATCAGTAGTAATTTGGGAATGGTTCTCATGAATTGGTGATTCTTTTGAAATAACCGACTCTTTATTTAATTGGTTGCCAAAATAAAAGTATCCTACTAAAACAATGAATGTAAAGATTGGCTTTAAAAGCCAACTGGTAAAAACTCTAGTATCTTTGGTTGCTTTTTGTTGGGAAAGAATCAAATACAGGAATAAGGTAGAGACAGTAATAGTCAAAAATATATTTAGAAGAGAAACTGCTTGGAGTCTTGAAATCATTTCACCAAGCATTGCACCCATCATTCCCCCCATCATTCCAGCCATAGATCCCTCAATAACCGGGAGTATCCCAAATGCAAATCCTGCAGCAATACCTACCGAAATTCCAATCAATACGGAAATAAGGGAAGAAAGGAATAAATCTCCTTGATTTAAAAACCCAAAAAGAATCCCTGAGGTTATACCAATATTCATTGATATAGCCATAGATATAACCATGGATGCCATACTCTTCATCTTTGTTCTATATTGGTATGAAAGTATGATGGAAATTAGAGTCACAAGTAATAGTGTCCCTAAAACAAAATAGTGAAATTCGTTCATTCATCTTCGACCTCCTTTATTTGGTACATCATATGTCACTCCTAGACAAGCCATTCTTAAAAAAAGAATTCTATTTAAGAATAATTATTAAAAAATTCTAAATATTTAGTATTTACAAAAGGTTAGTATGGTAGTAAGATTATTTTTAATTACTCCATGAATATACCGTAGCGGGGTAAAGTACATTTGAGGAGGGAATAGAATGGCAAAAGGACAGAAAATATTGTTTCTTGGGGTCTATGGAATGGAAGTTGTAGAGTGCGGAGGTGCATTGGCTAAGAACGTTCTAAATGGTGGAGAATCATTTGCATCCATCATGCTGTGCCGGGAAACTAGCCAACCACAGGTTAGGAATGCAGCAGAAGTACTAGGAGTAAAGGATATTAAATTCCTGAATTTCCAGTATGGTACTGTTGATTTGAGCGTTGAATCCAAGAAGAAAATTGTGAAAATTATAAGGGAGGTTAAACCTGACATCATTATTACCCAAGATCCCGAACATTCCTTTCACGATTTGGACCCCGACCGTCGTCCGGCAATGACATTGCTTCTCGAGGCAATCGCCCTTTCGAGCAGAGATTTTGCTTTAGATGAACTTCCAGGATTAGAACCTCATCCGATTCCAACTATTTACTACATGACACCGCACCATCCTAATACTGTCGTTGACATTACAGAAGTATGGGAGAAAAAAGAACGTGCAATGGATATGCTTGATAGCCAATTAGAATTCAGTGGCATGCATTTTGATGAAATGCTTGATCCGAAAGCAGCTGAAATTCTGTATCCTGGATTCTCAAAATTAACCAACTTTCAGGAAAAAGGAAGAGCTATTCATCAAGTTCTAGATAAAGCTGTTCATGTTTATCATGGACTTGCAACACATGGACATTTTGCTCTTGCTGAAGCCTATCGAAGAGAAGGTAACTTCCATTTACAGGAATTAATTGTATAACAATTAAAAAGGGGGCCAGAGAATGAGAAAATTAATATCACTTATAATAATTACTCTTTTTGTTTTTTCTTCAGCAGGAAACAGTTTCGCTAAATCAGAAGTAGAATCACTAAAAATCGGGATTCTTAGTGATGAAAGCACGTTAAACCCCTATACTTACCAAACCGGTTATCCAGGTCTTGACTTGGTAAGTCTGCTGTATGACACTCTCTTACAATTAGATAAAGATAATAAACCAGTCCCTTGGCTTGTTAAAGAATATAAAGTCAGTGATAACGGATTAGAGTATAGCTTTAAGCTGAACGATAATATAAAATGGCATGATGGTGAAATGCTTACATCTGATGATGTTAAGTTTACTGTAGATTATTTCATTAAATATCCTAAATCCAGATTTACCAACCCTCTTAAAAACGTTGCCTCATTAACTGTTGAAAACGAAACAGACTTTACTATGATTCTTTCGAAACCTGATCCAAACTTTTTGATTCAACCCCTTGCAGATGTACCAATATTACCTGAGCATATTTGGTCAAAAATATCCACGCCTGACAGTGAAACCAATGCAATAGGCAGCGGCCCATACATTTTAAGTGAACATAAGGCTGACCAATATTATAAAATGACTGCCAACAAGGAATATTTTAAAGAAGCTCCGCCTATTCAAGAAATCATATTTCCAATCATCAAAGATACTACAGCACTCTACAATGCATTGAAATCAGGGGAAATTGATGCGATCTCATCAAATATATCTCCGGAGCTTGTTAGCCAATTTGAGTCTAACCCCTCATTAAAGATTTCACGTGGAGCAGGATTCAGTACCACATTATTCCAGCTAAATTCTGAAAAATATCCTATGACAGAAAAGCCTTTCAGACAGGCAATTGATCTTGCAATAGATAAAAAAAGTCTAGTTGATATCGTGCTTTTAGGATTTGCAGAAGTCGGCAGCCCAGGTTTTATTCACCCATCATCACCTTCTTACAACAGTGAAGTGAAAACTTCTTTCGATCCCGAAAAAGCAAAGCAAATCCTTGATGAAGCAGGTTTCAAGGATAACAATGGAGACGGTTTCAGGGAAGACCAAAAAGGTAATGAAATAAATTTCACCACACTAGTCCACTCAAACAATCCAATAAGAATCCGTGTAGCAGAACTCATTTCTGAAGCTATAAATGAGATAGGCATTAAAAATTCTGTAAAAGCTATGGAAGACACAACCATAATTAGTTTAATGTGGCCTGACTACGATGTTAGCAAGGGAAGAAACTTTGATATGGGAGTATTCGGCTGGTCAAACACGATGCAGCTTTTCCCTGATCGGATAGTCGAGTTGTTTTATTCAGATCCTGCAATTGGTGCTGTAAATATCGGTGGTTATAAAAACAAAGAATTTGATGCTCTGTCGGACCAACTAAGAGCGACATTTGATGAGACGGAACGACAAGAGCTTATTAATGATCTGCAATTAATGGTAGCAGATGAAGCACCAATTATTACTCTCTATTATCAGGAAATCGTCAATGCTTATAACCCTGGAAAATATGATGGTTTTGTTTTCCAAACAGGAAAAGGGATAATCAATAAGTTGTCATTTGTCTCTGGGGAAAGAAGTGAAGATGCTGCTGGGAATAACAGTAATTCCGGTGGGGAAAGTAAATCTTCTGATGAAAAAACGTCTAATGACAGCAATTCAGTAAAAGAAAATAATAACGGGATTTTAATTTTTGGCGTACTTATCGTAATAGCAGCTATAGTTTTCTTCTTATTAAAAAGGAAAAAGAAGTCGAACGATAAGGATGATTTTGATTTTTAAGGAATAAAGGATCTATCCCGTAAAATTTTTTACGGGATTTTTTCCTAAACTAGCAGGAGGTGCAGAATAATGGGGAAATTTATGGCAGGCAAGCTTTTGCAATACACAATTGTTATCTTCTTAATGCTGACATTGAACTTTCTTCTGCCTAGGCTAATGCCAGGCAATCCCCTCGTATTTTTGGCAGGTGAAGATGTTGGATTAATGTCCAGCGCTGAGAAAGAAGCAATCTTGGAAAAGCATGGACTTAATGATTCCATATTTGAACAATACGTTACTTATATAAAAAATATTCTGACAGGAGAATTCGGTTTCTCCTATCAGCAAAAAAGACCGATTTCGGAGATTATTATGGAGCGCTTACCTTGGACAATGCTTCTAACAGGGCTCGGTCTTGTCCTCTCAACCATTCTAGGAGTAATGTTTGGAGCCATTTCAGCCTGGCGCAGAGGGACTAAAACTGATGCGAATTTATTGACAGTTTTTATGTTTCTAAGTGCAATGCCTTCCTTCTGGGTCGGTATGATTTTAGTTTCTATTTTTTCAGCTCAATTAGGATGGCTCCCCGTTTTCGGAGCTGAAAGTGCCTGGTCGAACTATTCGGGTATGGATAGATTCATTGATATTAGTAGACACCTTATATTACCATTAACAACTCTTATATTAATCTCAGTAACAAGCACCTTCATGATTATGAGATATTCGATGCTAAATGTTCTTGGGGAAGACTATATTATGATGGCCAAAGCAAAGGGCGTAAAAGAAAAAGTTATTAAGTATAAGCATGCCATGAGAAACGCTTTGCTTCCGGTGGCTACTGTATTTATGCTTAGTTTAGGGTTTACCTTGGGCGGGGCAACTGTAATAGAAACGGTCTTTGCATACCCGGGTGTAGGACGATTAATGTTTGAATCAGTCCTAAGCAGAGATTACCCACTGATTCAGGCGACTTTCCTGATTATTACCTTCAGTGTTGTCATTGCCAATTTCTTGGCGGATTTACTATATCCTTTACTTGATCCGAAGGTGGGAAGCCGAAATGGGTAATAAAAAATGGAGAAAGTATTGGCATGTACTTACATCTAATAATATCGGTATAGTCGGATTAGGACTTTTGATTATATTTTTGGCGATAGCTGTTTTCGCTCCTTTACTTGCACCATTTGATCCGACTGAACGTGTGGGAACACCATTTACGAAACCTAACAGCCAATTTCTCCTGGGTACCAATGACGTAGGACAGGATATTTTAAGTGAATTGCTGTATGGTACTAGAATTTCATTATTAATTGGTGTCCTTGCTGCCTTTATTTCGATTCTTCTTGGATGCCTTATCGGTGTAATATCAGGGTATTACGGCGGAAAAGTAGATGCTCTTTTAATGAGATTAGTAGACCTTGTTCTTGTTATCCCATTTTTGCCTCTTATGATCTTATTGGCAGCCTTTATTGGTCCAAGTTTTTGGAATATCATTTTGGTTATAAGCTTAATTTCTTGGGCGAGTCCAGCAAGGGTTATAAGATCACAGGTATTAACGCTAAAAACAAAAGGGTATGTCGAAGCCGCCAAATCAATCGGCACAAATATTAAGGTCATATTAGGCCGGCATATTTTGCCTGGTGTTATCCCAATTGCACTTTCCCAATTTGTATTAGCAGCAAGTCATTCTATTTTAATTGAAGCCTCTCTAAGCTTTTTGGGTCTAGGAGACCCTTTTACTAAGAGCTGGGGAACGATTTTATATTATGCCCAGGCAAGGGGAGCGTTCTTGACGGATGCATGGATCTGGTGGATACTTCCTCCTGGCTTACTCATCACCACATTGGTAATAGGATTTGCTTTTACTGGCTATTCATTGGAAGAAGTTATGAATCCGCGACTGAGAAGGGGGCGTTAGCATATGACTGCTGTATTAACTGTTGAGAACCTCTCGACTTTCTTTAAAACCGAAAAGGGAATTGCCCGTGCTGTAGAAAACGTTTCATTCTCTGTTGAAGAGGGAGAAATGCTTGGACTGATTGGAGAGTCGGGATGCGGGAAAACGACCGTTGCCCAATCGATTCTAAGATTAATAGAGTTTCCCGGAAAAGTGGTGGCTGGAAGTGTTCATTTAAATGGTAGGGATTTGCTTAAAGCCTCCGATTCTGAACTAGATTCTTTAAGATGGAAGGATCTTTCTGTCATACCACAAAGTGCGATGAATGCACTAAATCCCGTTTATACAATAGGCGATCAAATTATGGAAGCCATTTTGCTCCATGAAAGAGTAAGCAAAAGAGAAGCACTGGCACGGACGAAGACCCTACTTGAGCTTGTCGGTATCGATGGTGACCGATGGAAAAGCTATCCCCACGAATTCAGCGGAGGGATGAAGCAGCGCGTTGCCATTGCCATGTCTCTTGCTTGTTCTCCCAAACTGGTAATTTCCGACGAATCAACGACAGGACTAGATGTATTAACCCAGGCACAGGTGATAGCATTAATTAAAAACCTTCAGAGAAAGATGGATTTATCAGTAATACTAATTTCACATGATTTGCCGATGGTTACTGCTATTTGCGACAAAATTGCAATCATGTATGCAGGGAAAATTGTTGAGCTTGCATCAACAGAGGATATATTGAATGATACAAGACATCCTTATTCAAAGGCTTTATTACAAGCGACTCCTGACCTGTCCGATCCTGATCGGGAAGTGATTTCGATACCAGGCAGTGTCCCTAATCTAGTAAACATCCCACAATGTTGCAGGTTTCATACTCGATGTGCGTTTGCCTTTGACCGCTGCAGAAAAGAAACACCTGAGTTCAGGGAAGTAAAAAATGGTCACTTTTCCGCATGCTTTCTTGAGGAGGAGGAAAATGGATAATTCAATTTTACTGAAAGTAAGAGACTTGAAGAAAACGTTTGTGAAGAAAACTGGATCGATTTTAAACCGGAAATTGCAAAATGTTTACGCCGTCCATAACGTTAGCTTTGAGATTAAAAAAGGGGAAATTCTAGGGATCATCGGGGAAAGCGGCTGTGGAAAAACTACAACAGCGCGAATGGTGATGCGCCTGATGAAGGAAACCAGCGGGGAAATCCTTTTTGAAGGAAGAGATTTATGTAAATTAACTGATTCAGAGACAAACAAGCTGAGAAGCAAAATGCAAATGATTTTTCAGGATCCATATGATACTCTCAATCCTGGTATGACAATAATGGACATTTTAATGGAACCAATCAATGCCCACGAAAAACACCTGCCATATGATGAGAAAGTCCGAAGGGTCAAAGAGGCTATTGAATCAATTGAGCTGAGGCCGGCTGAAGACTATATGGAGAGGTTTCCACATCAGCTTAGTGGCGGGCAGAGGCAAAGGATTGCTATAGCAAGAGCTGTGATTCTGGAACCACTGTTTATTGCAGCTGATGAACCTACTTCTATGCTTGATGTTTCTGTCCGAGCAGGTATTTTAAACCTCCTTCTCGAACTTAAGAAGAAAATGGGCTTGACCATGATGCTGATTACACATGACCTATCGACAGCAAGTTATATGTGTGACCGCATTGCTGTCATGTACCAGGGTAAAATCATCGAGGTCGGGCCCACCAAGAAAATCATTCAATCGCCTTCACATCCTTACACAAAGGCACTAGTTTCGGTAGTGAAAGATCTAAATTACTTTATCCAAAATCGAGAAAAGTTAATTCTAGATGGTGAAGTGGATGCAACCGAAGAGACAGCAGGATGCCCATTTGTAAAAAGATGTCCATACCAGGAGGATATTTGTAACAGTAAAATGCCTAAACAAGAATCTCTAGGCGCAGGCCATGCAGTATCTTGTCACTGCCATAGTAATTTACTTGAAAAAACTTCTTAGGAAAGGGAGTTTTAAATTGAACAACGAAAAGAAAATAAAAGTCGCTGTTAATGGTGGCATTGATTTCGGGTCCAAACTGACTGCTAATCAGCTTCGAATACTTGCAAAATATATGGAGGACAGCCAGGAGCTAGAGCTTACAACCTTCCAGCAGCTTTATATTGATATTCCTGACAGTAAAAAGGATGAAATTATTACGGATTTTGAGTCGGTCGGGTTACAATGCTACCCAGTCGGCAATTTTGTAAAGAGCCTTAGAACCTGCAACTTTTGTAAAGGTGCAGAGGAAGAGGGAATGCCTGTCGCAATCGAACTTAATAAGAGAATTGCCGGAAAACCTGTTCCGTTTACCCTAAAACCAGCATACACCGGCTGTCCTGTTGGCTGTGGAGAGCCTTTGGTTAATGATATTGGAGTTATGAAAATAAATGGGAATCAATATAATCTTTATATTGGCGGGAAAACAAAAGGAGAGGATGCCGAGGCAGGAAGCTTATTTAAGGAAAATCTAAATCCTGAAGAACTTTATACTACAGTCGAAGAAATTATTAGGGTATATGGGGAAAAAGGAAAGAAACGAGAGCCTTTCCATAAATTTTTAAAGAGATTCGGAAAGGAAGAGCTAATTGAAAATATAAGTCAGGTATAAGGGGGAATGGGCATGGGTGTAGAGGCGGCTAATGAACAAGTATTGCCACCCACTGGTTGCTCTACAAATCATAGAAAGAGCCATCATTCAGAAAAAATAAAAAAGAACCTTGATTCAAGGCTAAATCGGATTGAAGGACAAATTCGCGGGGTTAAAAGATTAATTGAAAATGATACCTACTGTGACGATGTGATAACTCAATTATCCGCCATCCAATCTGCTTTAAACAGCGTTGCAAGTCTTCTTCTTGAAGGACATTTAAAAAGCTGCGTCCTAGAAAGGATAAATGAAGGAGATACTGAAGTCATTGATGAGGTCCTAGTTACCTTCCAGAGATTGCTGAAAAAGTAAGAGAGAAAGAAAACCGGGAGGGATTTTCGGTGGCTCAACAAGAGACGGCGGGTATACAAAGTACGAAACAAAAGGTTAGCACCATCTTAGCTTTAGCTATTCCAGCTATGGTTGAGAATACCTTACAAATGGTGGTAGGTTTTGTGGATACCCTGTTTGTTGCCAGACTTGGTTTAAACGAAGTGACAGCTGTTGGGATAGCGAATGCAGTTTTAGCCGTTTATATTGCTATTTTTATGGCAATAGGGGTGGGAACTTCTTCGCTAATTGCCAGGAGCATCGGATCAGGAGACATCGAAAAAGCAAAATCGATTGCCAGGCAATCCACTTTTATTTCTATTTTGGCGGGAATGATCTTCGGTATCATTTCCGTCTTTTTTAGTGAGCCGTTGCTTAAAATGATGGGCGCAGAATCAGATGTTTTAAGAGATGGGTCCATATATTTACAGATTGTTGGAATTCCATCTGTCTTTATTTCATTGATGTTCAATTTTGGTAGCATATTAAGGGCTGCTGGGGATACTAAAACACCTATGAAAGTAAGCTGGTGGATCAACTTAATTCATATTGGTCTAGATTATGTCCTGATTTTTGGCATATTTAAGTTGGATGGATTTGGTCTAGCTGGAGCCGCGTGGGCCACTGTCATTGTAAGGCTTTTGGGGTCAGCTGCGTTGTATCATCATATAAAAAAATCTCCGGTTTCTTTTTCTTTCTTTGGCGAATCTTCCAAAGGAGATTTATTTGCTATCTTAACATTATCTGCACCTGCAGCAATTGAGAGACTAATTATGCGTCTTGGCCAGGTGGTTTATTTTGGCCTGATCGTGAAAATAGGGGCAGAAACGTATGCTGCCCACACAATTGCAGGGAATATTGAAACATTTTCATATATGCCGGGTTACGGTCTTGCAATAGCAGCCACTACCCTTGTTGGCCAAAGGATCGGTGCTAAACAGTATAGGGAGGCATATGAATTTGGTTTTTTAACTACGGGGTTAGCAATTGGATTTATGTCATTAATTGGCTTGGTGTTGTTCTTTTTATCTCCATGGTTTGCTTCCTGGTTTACTACAGACCTACATGCTAGAAGCATGGTTGTAACCGCGCTAAAAATTGATGCTTTTGCACAGCCTGCATTGGCAGTGGGTTTAGTTTTAGCAGGTGCACTTCAGGGGGCCGGCGACACAAAAAGTCCGATGTACAGCACCGCACTTGGCATGTGGGTGATTAGGATAATCGGAGTTTATATTTTTGGAATACATTTCGGCATGGGGATAGCGGGAATATGGATTTCAATCGCGATTGATTTATATACAAGGGGAGCTTTTTTGTTTTATCAATTTAAAAAACACTTTAAAAAAATAGAAGAAAAAAACTTAGGGATTAACTAAATCAATTTTTATAAGCTTATTTATCGCTGTATGTATTAACCTACAATTCTAATTTTAAAAATTCTATTTATATTTTCTTGACCATCCTTTAATGGTTATTAAAAGTTATTTTAATGATGCACCCACATATACTATAGAGGGGTAATGTATATTGAGAACAGTAGGAGGTTTTGCTTATAGATATCAAGAGGTTTACTTGGATTGATGAGGTTTCGGGTCTAGAACATAATAGGGGGAAACACAATGCTTAATTATGGGAAACGCTTATCATTTTTCAGCTTACTTTGTGTACTGATATTAGTATTTAGTGCCTGTAATAATAGTCAAGTTAATACTCCTGCAAATAAAGAAAAGAATGAAGAAAAAACAAGAAGTTCTAATAAAGAGCAAGTTATCACAGTCAATGCGTTAAGTGAACCGCCTAGTCTTGAACCAGCACTGATTGATAACCAGACTGCAGGGGATATTTCAAATCAATTATTCGAGGGTTTGGTCCGATTGGACAAAGAAGGAAACATAGTTCCTGGTGTCGCAGAAAAGTGGGACATTTCTGATGATGGAACTGTTTATACTTTCTATTTTAATAAGAATGCTAAATGGTCAAATGGTGACCCTGTGACTGCTAAGGATTTTGTCTATTCGTGGGAGAAGGTTTTACGTCCAGAAGTAGCTTCACCTCTTGGCAGTAACTTGTTCTTTATTAAAAATGGAGCAGCATACAATGAAGGTTCATTAAAGGATCAGGCACAGCTGGGAGTTAAGGCTATTGATGAGTATACACTGGAGGTTACTTTAGAAAAACCTACTTCCTTTTTCTTAGGTTTAACTGCTTTCTTTACATTATTACCGATCCATGAAAAAACGGATAAGGCAAATCCAGAGTGGGCTTCTGAAGCTGAAACCTTTGTTTCTAACGGACCTTTTAAAATTGAGAGTTGGAAACACGGCCAAGAATTAATTATGGTTCCAAATGAAAATTATTGGGGCAATGATGTAGTTAAGCTTGAAAAGTTAAAGTGGGTAATGGTGAATGAACAAAATACTGAATATGCTATGTACCAATCGAACGAGCTCGATTTTTCTGCCAATATCCCAAATTCAATAAGAAGTAAATTAATCGCTTCAGGTGAAGCAAAAACAGCGCCAAGCGCAAGTTTAGCTTATATAAGATTTAATCATGAGGATCGAATTTTTAAAAATGAAAAAATCCGTAAAGCATTAGGTCTTGCCCTTGATAGAAAACTTTTGGTCGAAAAAGTGACACAGGGAGGAGAAGTTCCCGCTCTTGGTTTAATACCATTAGGATTGAGTAGTGGTGCAGGAGAATTCAGGGAATTAGCTGGAGACTCCTTGTTTAAGGATAATGATTTAGACACAGCAAAACAACTTCTGAAAGAAGGACTCGAAGAACTGGGACTTTCTACATTGCCAAAAATTAATCTGCTTTTTTATACAGACGATACTTACAATAAACTTTCTCAAGCAATGCAGGAAATGTGGAAGAAAAACTTAGGAATTGATACAGAGCTCCAAACGATGGAACGTAAGGTATTTGTTCAAAATGTTCAAGCCGGTGAGTACCAATTAGCTTTGTACAGTACTGGCGCAGACTATGATGATGCAAGCAATTTAATGGGACAATTCATGAGTGGGGATGTCTATAACTATAGCAACATTTCTATTCCTGATTACGATCAATTAATGGAAAAAGCAGAAGCGGAATTGAACCTGGAGAAGCGAGCGGGGTATTTGGTCGAAGCTGAAAAGGTTCTAATAGACCAAATGGCAATTTCCCCACTTTATTACCGTACAAAAGTTTACTTGCAAAAGGACTATATCGAAGGAGTCTATCAGTATACAATTCAGGCAATTGATTTCCGGGAGGCGAGTGTTAAGTAGTAAAAATGGTGGCGCGCTAAGCGGCTAGAATGCTGAAAGAGTGTACAATGAGTACACTTTTTCAGTTGTTTTTGCTTAAAATCATAAAGGAGGGGGAATATGCGGCAATTTATTACCAGGAGAATTATTAGTGTTATCTTAACTTTATTTGTCATTATTTCGCTTACCTTTTTATTGATGTACGCAATACCCGGTGATCCTTTTACAAGTGAAAATCGTATTCCAGAGCAGGTAGTTGAAAACTTAAAAGAGCATTATGGACTTAATGATCCCTTGTTTATACAATATTTTAAATATCTAAAGGGAGCATTATTGATGGACTTTGGTCCTTCAATCAAATGGGATAACCAGACAGTTAACCAATTAATTGCTAACGGATTTCCTGTTTCGGCCAGGATAGGTATTCAAGCCATTCTCATAGCTGCATTCTTTGGAATCGTTTTAGGTATTCTCGCAGCTTTTCGTCACAATAGTGCAATTGACTATTTTTCGATGATTATTGCCATACTTGGCCTTTCCGTCCCCAGCTTCATTTTTGCTACAATATTAATCAATTTTTTTGCTATAAAGCTGCAATGGTTCCCTGTCGCAACATGGGGTACATGGAAACACTCCGTTTTGCCAAGCATTGCTCTTGCGGTGACACCGATGGCCTATATTGCACGACTCACTAGATCAAGTATTTTAGAAGTACTTTCGATGGATTATATTCAAACTGCCATAGCTAAAGGAGTGACTGGTTTCAGATTAATTTTTAGACATGTACTTCGTAATGCAATGATTCCAGTTGTAACAATACTTGGTCCCATTACAGCTACAGTATTGACTGGAAGCTTTGTCATAGAACAAATCTTCGGTATTCCAGGCTTGGGGAAATATTTTGTTGAGGGCATAACTGATAGAGATTATCCATTAATTTTGGGAACGACTGTTTTTTATAGTGCTATATTAATATTCTTTATTATATTAGTCGACCTTGCATACGTCCTGATCGATCCAAGAATAAAACTTATCAAAAGGAGGGGATAGATGATGCAGCAAGTGCCAGACGATCTTTTTGTTCTAAAGAAAAAAAACAAAGAAGAAAAGGCCGATAGTAAACCTAGTGAATCATTTTGGATAGATGCAATAAGCATTCTGAGACAAAACAAGCTTGCTATGACTGGACTTGCCATTAATATTGGTTTGATTGTAATGGCAATTATAGGTCCAATGCTGGTTCCCTATTCGTATTCAGACCAAAATCTGCTAAATTCCAATCTCCCTCCATCATTTGACTATTGGTTTGGAACGGATGATTTAGGTAGAGATTTATTTTCCAGGACCTGGGTAGGAGCAAGGATTTCCCTTTTTATTGGTATAACAGCAGTAGTTTTGGATTTAATAATCGGAATTATATGGGGAGGAATCGCAGCGTATAAAGGCGGAAAAACTGATGAAGTGATGATGAGAATCGTAGATATACTTTATGGACTGCCTCATTTGCTGGTGACAATTTTATTGATGGTCGTATTAAAGCCTGGATTACTCACTATTATAATTGCCATGGCTGCAACGGGATGGATTGGAATGGCGCGTCTAGTTCGCGGTGAAATACTGAGATTGAAGGAATCTGAATTTGTATTGGCATCCCAAGTATTAGGAGGGAGTTTTTTTCGGGTCTTGTTTAAGCACCTTATTCCAAATGCTATGGGCCCTATAATAGTGAGCATGACATTATCTGTTCCTGGTGCAATTTTTGCGGAAGCCACTTTAAGCTTTCTTGGACTAGGTGTTCCTGTACCGCTTGCGAGCTGGGGAACGATGACATCAGAAGGTCTCGTCACTTTATTAACAGGTGAAATATGGAGGTTGTTTTTTCCCGCATTATTTATTTCTTTAACGATGTTTTCATTTAATGTATTGGGTGATGGTCTGAGGGATGCACTGGATCCGAAATTCAGAAAATAACTCTTTTACTCAATGAAAGGGTGATAAATGTGAAAAAATTACTAGAAGTTAATGACCTGCAAGTTCATTTTCATTCAAAAAAACAGAATATCTACGCTGTCCGTGGGGTTTCCTTTCATGTGAACAAGGGGGAAGTCCTCGCAATTGTCGGAGAATCTGGATCGGGTAAATCAGTTACTGCAAAAAGTATTATGAAACTTCTTCCTGAGAAAACATGTTCCATCCCATCAGGGTCCATTTTATTTAATGGGGAAGAAATCACAACAATGAAGAAAAAACAACTTTCCAAAATCCGGGGGGCAAAGATCGGTATGGTATTCCAGGATCCCATGACTTCCTTAAACCCGACAATGAAGGTGGGTGACCAAATTGCTGAGGGGCTAATCGTTCATAAAGGCTATAGTAAAAAGTTAGCTCATGAAAAGGCAATTGAAATCATTAGTCTAGTTGGAATCCCGGATCCTATATATTGTTGTACAACCTATCCTCATCAACTAAGTGGAGGAATGAGGCAGCGAGTTGCCATTGCAATGGCTTTGATTTGCGAACCTGATCTGTTAATTGCTGACGAGCCAACAACAGCTCTTGACGTAACCATCCAAGCACAGATTTTGGATTTATTAAAAGACCTGCAGGAGAAAATGGGTATGGCGATCATTCTTATTACGCATGATTTAGGTGTGGTTGCAAGGTTTTCAGATAGAGTGAATATAATGTATGCCGGTAAAATAGTCGAAAGTGGAACGAAAAACGAAATTTTTTATAATCCAAAACACCCCTATACGATTGGATTGCTAGAATCAGTTCCTCATCTTGATTTAGAAAAAAACCAACAATTAACCGTGATTGAAGGGACTCCCCCAGACTTGCATGATCCTCCAAAAGGTTGCGCTTTTACTTCGCGATGTCAGTTTGCAATGGAGGTATGTGATTTGTATCAACCTAATAAAACCATCCTATCAAGTACACATCATTCTGTTTGTTGGTTGATGGATCAAAGAGCGCCAAAAGTAGATGACATTCAATATAACGATTTTCATCAGTGAGTTTACTTAAAGGGTTTTTTTCTCTGTTTTCTTATCTAAGCAAAGGTGATTGATATCCTTTCTTTTTTAAGCAATGACTCCCCACTCATTTTAAAATATCGTGGTTGATATCTGTCATAGTAGTCGTGCTATTGTATCCCATTCTTGCAGGGGCAGGAAGAGTACTCATTTCATTATCCGTTGTGGGGAATACATTCTTTCTCAGAAGATGGAATCCTACTAGGTAAGATTAGTCTATCTTAAAACACTCAAGTGGCCATTTGCCTTTGTGTAGCACTATTCTCATATTATGAATTTGCAAGTAGGTACGATAAATATAACCAGTATTCTAGGACATTCACGCCTTAGATTCCACAAACAGTCTGGCCTACACTCCACAAGGAGGGTACAGAAACTCAGACACTCCATTTTTTCTACATAATTAAACATTAATATCAAAGTAGAATGAAAATGAGAGGGTTGATGAAATGTTCATTAAACTGGAGAAAAGCGGCGAAATGGTTTTTGGGCTGTTAGCAGGGGATATGTTCCTTGACGGTGAATGCAGAAGCTGGGGTGAGGGAGCTGGAGTCTTTTTATGGGAGCCATTTGGGAAAGATCCGGCAATTGTTGTGTTTGAGAATAATGGTTCCTATAAATGCTATAACCTACTAGAACAAGTAGACTTTAAGGAAATTATCCTGGCAGAAAAGTAAGCGATGAATGCGAGACAGTTTTTTAATAAAGGGTTCCGTTTACAGGTGCTTTTACAATAAATGACACAAAAATTGACGTATGAAATGGCATACGTCTTTTTCTTTATTTATAAAGGTTTCCGCGGGATTTCTTTAACTTTGACATATAAATTGACATCATTATTATGATGGACAATATGTGTTAGTCAAAACATCTGTAAATTTCAGTTCTGTGTTGAGTATCAATTTTATTGATCCTTCTTCAACTAAAGATGCAGTTTACTTAAATAAAGGCCAACAAAAAGAGATTTTTATTTTTATGTATATATAACAACATTTTTTACCATCTCCATTTATTCACTAAATTTTCCTTTATAATTAAAGATGGAAGATCTTGTAGAAAAGTGGGGAGGAATGGAAATGAAAGTAAGTAGAGTAGAGGTCAAGAATTATAAGTCAATTAGCCACATCATTGCAAATATTGATGACCTAACTGCTATCGTTGGAAAAAACAATTATGGTAAATCAGCTCTATTGGATGCAATTCAGTGCTTTTATGGAGACAAAACAATTAATGATGACGATTTTCATATGGGAAAAGATGACAATATAGAAATAAGCATACTGTTCTCTAATATCATTAATGAAGACATTGAACGTTTTTTTAATTACAAATCAATGTATAACAAAACAATGATGAAAATTATGGAGAATGTAGGTAACCAGACCCTAGAAGAAAGGGAACTGCGTAAGTTGGAGGAAAAGCGAGTACAAAAGTTTGCAGAAACAACTGAAAAATTTTGTCTCGATTTAGATCAGAATGACAGTATATTAATTAAATTAATTAAGCCCAGGCGTGGAAACAGTTTATACAAATTATCAAATGACTCCACCGTGGTAAAAAACGATTTTTGTAAATTAATTCCCCCCATTAAGGTAATATCTGCTATAAGAACACCCGATAAAGAAACTACTGCTGGAACTAAATCCAATATGAAAGAACTAATTTCATTATTACAAGAGCAACAGGAAGAGGAAAATTTCGTGAAACTTCCTAATTCACGAGATAAATTAACTTATGGAGAAATAAAGGCACTGATATCAACTAATGAAGAGGAACAATGCCGAAATTTATCAACCGATTTAACTACACACTTTCAGGAAGCAATCAGTACTGATACGCTTTCTGTTAAAGTCAAAATTGAAGAAAGTTTTAAATTCGATTTTAAATACAAGACAGTACTTATTGATAGGGATATGCCCCATAAGGAAATTGATATATTATCTTGTGGAACTGGACTTCAAAGTATGATGATTTTATCCATCCTACAAACTTATATAAAAATGATGAGTGACAGCAATTTGATTTTACTAATTGAAGAACCAGAAGTTTACTTGCATCCTTCACTTCAACGTAAAATGATTAATACTTTGGTAAAAATAAGTAAGAAAAATCAAGTATTGTTAACTACCCACTCACCAATTATTATTAGCAAGATTGACCAGCAAAATATTCATTGTATAAATAAGGTAGGTGGAATATCGAGTATTATGGATGCTACAGCAACCACCATTATTGAAGAGCTTGGTATTCAAGTATCAGATATACTAAATAAAAATGCTGTATTGTTCGTAGAGGGAAAAGACGATAACAATTTATTCAGTGCATTAATTAACAAAGTAGCAACAAATATGGGCTTAGACGGCGATTTCACAATGAAAGAGATTGATATTATCCAAACAGATGGTTATGACAAAATGGATTTCTATGCCAACGCTAAGATTTTACATAAAGATGTAGTTAAAACTCCATATTGGGTGATAACTGACTCTGACGGAGAAGAAATACCAACTAGAAAAGCTTCACTAGTTAAAAAAGGTACTGATAATGGGGTAACGATTGATGAAAGACGAATAAAAATTCTCCAGGAATATGCCATTGAATCTTACTTTTTGGATCCGATCATATTATCAACAGTATTTCCAAAGTTGGGATCTGAAAATCTAAAGGAATTATGTGATTGTTACTTTCTTGCCTATGAAACAGCCTTAGCCTTATTAAGGCAAAATAGTTTCGGAAAGAAGCAACACTTCAAAGCATATTTTAAACCTAAGATTATGTTTAGTGATTTAGATAGGCCTCAACAAGCAATAAATTATATTCTTGATACACATTATCGTGCCAGCGAATCAGTTAAAGCAACAAGAAACAAATTGATACAAGAGTGGGTAGCTTTGGAGGACCCTATAATAAAGATAGTAGAAACTTTAGATATTATGCTGCTCAAAGAAACAAGAATGAGCGATATAATAAACGTGGTCGAAGAAATTATTACAGAGCTAGTTCCACAGAAACAAGTGCAATAACAGACAAAAAGAAAGTAGTTTTACTCTTCTTTTTTATATTAAAAACATTTAAAAATGCTGAAGAGGGGTGTACTAAATGTAACGGATGGGTTGCTCCAAGAAGAATTAGCCACCTCTTTTCTTGAATTTCCTTATTGAGCAAACGGAGCATTTAGTTCGAAGCTGTCAGTTGCAGAAAACTTTATTCCTTCCCGACAAAGAAAAAACCCAATGCAATTGCAGTGGGTTTAACCATAGGTACAACCGCGTTCGTCAAGTAACCGAGTCCATGTAGCCCATCTGAACAGTAAACTTCGGTAGGCCAACAGAGTTTAGAGGGCGACTAGCTCTGCGAGCTTGGCCGCTACTTCTGCCATTGGCTCTTCTGCTGTGTTTAGACCGCTTCGCGATCCGAGTAAGGGACTGACTTCGCGAAGAGCTTCATACGTTGTAGCGTGCACAATCGGAACGAGCCGATCACCCGCGAGGAGTGCCGAAAGTTCTTTGTCGGCGATGCCCTCTGTTGGGAGGCGGCGTAGCAATGCAGGGGTCACCAGCACAATCCCAACTCGTGAGTTTGCCAAGCCTTTGTCGATGGCGCGAAGTAACGGCACACCGAGGCCAACGTCTTTCTCGCTAAACCAGACGGAGACACCGTGTGACTCAAGCAGATCGTGCAGCTCCTTAGCTGCCCCCTTCCGGTCGTCCCACGCATGGCAGAGGAAGACGTCCCGAAGGTCAGGCTGATTTGCCAGGTTTTCGACGCTGTTGCGGACTGGTGTGAGTGCCCGAACTTCTTCAGGTGTGTACAATATGGCAGAACCTGATCCTGACCAGCGGGGTTTTGAACTGCGGACGGAAACTCCGCCGCTGCTTCGGACGCTCCCATTTGTCAGGGACGAGGAGTAAGAAGGGGGCGAGTACGAGTACGACTTGTAGCCCCCATAACGCCCTCTACATGCTGGACAGTTGGCTGCGGCACTCGCTGAGCTATGTCCCCTTACTGGAGCTGTACATCTAACCATGTTTCTACCTCCCTAATTAATTGAATAGTTCTGACAAATTATATCACTTTTTACCAATAAAAGACAGAATATTTAAGCTACCCTACCTTTCATCATGGAAAGTAAGTAACTGTTGTTTTGAGAGCCTATGGGGAAAATCTTTCCTGTAAAATTTGAACTCAGGGCATTGGATGTTAGCAAAGAGAACTAATATGCATTAATTTCCATTTTTATCCATACCACGCTTACAGGAAACATTAGTTTAACGAGCAAAAGGTAGTAGTCACTATCTTGTTATTCCATTATTGGGCGCTTTTCTTGAATAAGAAGGCGTCTTTTGGCATGGATAACACATTTAAGGGTTTAAGTTTCTGAAGGTGTCATAAAGAATGTGAAATATTGTACTTAAGCTGAACGGGTGCTTTAGTTAAATAAGGCTTTGGTATTCCTAATAAAGAAACTCGCCAATTAAATGGCGAGTTTTACTTTTTTATATATAAATAACGATGCAATACAACTGTCATTTCGGCACGTATTTTTAGAAAACTTCCTCAAAACGGAACCCTTTAGTTTTTTAACGGGTTACGCTTTTTTTTGATTTCAATGTACCAGGAAGGAAAAGTGGTTAATGTAGATCTGTAAGATCAAGGTGATAACTGGCTTGTAGTCCAACCATTAATATGATTTGGCATAACTCGTCCAGCCTATTATATATTGGATTTCTCTTTCAACGCTCCCAGTGATGGGGAAAAGAAGTTCAAATAAATCATTTAGATAGAAGGATAAATTTTACTAGATCCAATTGCAAGTATTATCCACCCCAATACTCATACTGATAATAATCTATAGATAGATACAAATGTGCATAGAAGGATAGAGTGGCGGCTAACTGTAAGGTTTATTACAGCCAGTAGCGGCCAACATTTTTATTACAAAAAGTAAGTTATTCAGTTATTCCGGGAACAGCCCGAATAGTGAGGACAATAAGTACAATCGATATTATCTCCTATATTTGATGTTCTTTATAATTTTTTCACTCTACATACTTTCTCCATGATTCGCTTTTATATTTAAAGCATAGAAACAAACTTCATCACCAGAAAGGAGGGGCTATCATGATGGGACCTGGTTTTGCAGCAGCTGGCTGCGGACCGATTGGCTTACTAATTGGTTTACTGTTGGTTGGTCTTTTGATCTACTTGTTGAAGAACAGGAAGAAATCAGATGGGTCGAATCTGCCTGATTCTAGTAAAGCAATGGAACAATTGAAGATGCGGCTGGCACAAGGGGACATCACCCCGGAAGAGTACCAAAAGATGAAAGACATTGTTTCAAAATAACAGTTTTCGCTTCATACTTTCTACAAATTTTTAAAAGAGAATGAAAGTATAAAGAAATGGAAAGGAGAGAAGGAAATGATGATGGGACCTGGGTATGGTTACTTTGGAGGCTTCGGGATGGGAGGTGGATCCTTGATGATGATAATAGTTTTCCTGGCAGTCGGCTATCTGCTATATCTGGCTTTCAACCAGAATAGAAGGAGTGAACAAACGCTTCCACTCCAGGCAGTGAACAATCAAGCAATTGATCTTGCCAAGGGCAGGTTGGCAAGAGGAGAAATCACTGTCGAAGAATTCGAAAAAATGAAAGCAAACCTTTTATAAAAAGTTTTAAAAAAACTTTTAAAAATAAAAAAATAGGAGTGTTTATTATGATGAAAAAGACAATTATTACTGGCGCATTAGCAGCAGCCCTTATCGCAACAGGAGGTACAGGATTGTATATGGCATCTGCGAAGGAAAATGCAGTTAATCCTGCTGATCTTATGAAGGAGCAGGGAATTGATTTCAAGAATATGGCTAACATCATGGGTGAGGGCAACTTTGAAAATATGCAGGAGTTCATGGGTGAACAGGGTGTAAATATCGATGAGATGAATCAAATGATGGAATCAGGAGATTTTGATGATATGCAAAAATTCATGGATGACCAGAATATCAACTTTGGGCAAATGAAGCCATATATGCAGCAAATGCATCCTGATTTGAGCACTAAAGACCTTGAGGATATGTATAAAGGGATGCATGGTACAGGTGGCGCATCTGACAGCCGGAATTTCCAGGGTATGGGGAACATGGGCTTATAAAATCTTACTGAGGGCCGGTCTTCCGGCCCTTAAGACCAAAATTCAGGAGGATTGAAACAATGTTTACACTGTTGATCTTGGCAATAGGTTTTTACCTTTACAAAACAGGCGATTTACAAAAATGGTTTGGGAAGATGGGTACTCACGTTCCAGATAATACCTCGGCCAGACAGACCATTGATTTGAGGTATGCTGCAGGCAAAATTACTGAGGAAGAATACGTTAAACTGAAAAATCTCATTTAATATGGAGGAGCAATGACAAATGATGAACGGTCACATGGGTTCTTTTATAAATGGTTATGGATATAGCGGTCCATCCGGCTTCACCCAGTTTGGAATGATGCCATACTTTAACTCGTCTACTTTAATTTTTCTTGTTCTAATTGCAATTGGAGTATATTTTCTGATGAAAAACCAGTTTCTACCCAAGGCGGATTCAGGGAATATCCAATCAATAGAAGCCGAAGAAATGGCAAAGTTAAGATACGCAAGAGGAGAGATCACCTTAGATGAATTCCAGCAAATTTTAAAATCGATTAAATCGTAATCGAGGTGAATGAAGTGGTGACTCTTATATTAGCAGCCATAGTCTTCTATTATTTATTGAGGACTGGAGATCTGTTCAGACTAATCAAGATGACAAGGAAGCTGTTTGTTGACCTTATGTACTCTTTCAAAAAGCAGAAGCAAGATTCAATACAAAAGGATTCTCCTTCTGAAGCTCTGAAACTGCGCTACGTCAAAGGCGAGATTTCTCAGAGTGAATATGAAATAATTTCTAAAAACCTACTCTAAAAGAAAGCTGCCAAACGGCAGCTTTCTTTTCATCAGTTTTACCATGACTATTTTTAGAAAAGCGAAACAAATCCCCAACCTGCTGTTGCAAACAGAGTGATGAGTCCTAGTGTCAGACCAATCAGTTGCCGGTTTCCCTTTTTCTGTTGATTTAAATATTCTTTGTAATCAATCTCTCCGCGAGCAAACTGAAGTCCGATTTCATCTGGCTCAATTCGGTACAGGTTACCATCCTTATCAGCCAGTACGATTTTTGAAATCACTCCGTGGTTCTCAACTGGAAAGGGTTTGCCTGCTTCAATGGCAAAGCTGCCTTCCCCGATCAATTCAATATGCAACGGGCGATAAACTGTGAATTGCACGATTTGTTCGGCGGTATGGTATGATATCTGGTCGATATTATGATGAGAAACACACATTTTTTTCACCTCACTAAAATTATATTATAAAGGTTCAAAAATGGAACTAGAAATACTTTATTCATTCTTTGTGCACAATTTGCCAGTATAATGGTCACTAATCCGTAATCAGAGAGGATGGTTTCATTGAAACAGGAATTAAATGAGAAAATTAAAAAAAGATACAACCGAGTTTCAAAAATTTATGACAGAATGGATAGAATGATTCGAGAAGATTGGAGGAGAGACCTACTGGCTGGCGCATATGGTGATGTCATGGAAGCAGGGGTAGGGACTGGGGCGAACCTATCTTTTTATCCGAATAATATTCAATCCTTGATTGGAGTGGATTTCAGCAGCGATATGTTAAAGTATGCAAAACAGAAAGCGTCACAACTTAATGCGTCTTATAAAATGGAACTAATAGAGGGAGACATCCAGGAACTGCCCTTTCCGGACAATAGCTTCGATACGGTAGTATCTACCTGTGTGTTTTGCTCTGTACCAGACCCGATTGTGGGTCTAGAAGAACTGAGAAGAGTTTGCAAACCGGACGGACAGATTCTTATGCTTGAGCATATGAGAAGCGAAAACCAGGCGGCAGGACTTGTAATGGATATACTGAATCCAATAACAGTGGGAATGTGGGGAGCAAATATAAACCGGGAGACAATGGCAAACATTAAATCAGCAGGATTGTCAGTTGTTGGCGAAGAAAGACTAATGGGGTCAATAATGAGAAGACTGTTGCTTTCTCCAAATAAATAGATCAATGTAACAAAAACGGTTCAAAAACAGAACCGTTTTTTGTTTGGGGTTTTTAATTATTTTGACTTAATCATTGATTAACTATTTGTGTTACTAAAGCAAAATTATCCAATAAATACATAAGGTAAGCCTAGTACAGAACATGACGGTATAATTGACATTTCAGTGTCTGTCGAGGTTGTATCTGAAATATTATTACTTTTAATAAAATGCATTAGGGTTTTACCATTGAGCTTAAATCAAATTTTCTTAAGGTTAATTTTGTTGTTTGAGCTTACCTCCATTTCCAGGAAATTTTCCCCTTCCCAATTTAGCAATTTACGTAGTTCACAAGGTATCGTTAAGTTACCATTATTTAGTGTTGCCTGATTTAAGTATTTATCTTCGTGGTCTTTCTCAATAACAATAGTATCTTTTTCGTTATAAATATAAAGCACGTGACCATCTTCAATTCCGAGTTCTTGTGTCACTTTCTTCGGTATGACGATTTGGCCATTATTATAAAGTTTCCTGATTAGCATAACTTCTCACTCCAATTAAGGATTTCTACTCTGTGCTTTTCACAAAGTTTTATTAACCTATGGTATCGAATAAATGAGTAGAAAGTATGCAGGGGTTAATCAATATATATAAAATCCAAAATGTATTAAGAAAAGTCCAGCCCAAGTTGAGAAGAATGGTTGAATATCCATAGTTATTGCACAAATATACGCTAACATGTAGGGTGGTTACTCCTTAACTTCCCTCGAAGAAACGGCCCGCATACAGCCGTTTCTTCATTTATAAACAGCTAGTCACTATTCTATCTTTCTAGCTAATGCCGAATAAGGGAAAATCAATGTTCTTTGTTCCCCTCCATACAAAATCCATAAATACAAGGTATGATGACAGAGAATGACATAGAAGAGGTGAAATAGATGGGAAACTTTGAACCAATTAATCGAATAGCATTGGAATTAGGCCCTATCACTATTTATTGGTACGGCATAATTATCGGCTTTGGGATTTTCTTAGGATGGTTACTTGCTACAAAAGAAGCAAAAAGAAGAGGGTTGCACCCCGATGTCTTTTCAGATTTACTTCTTTGGGCGATTCCAATTTCTCTCCTTAGTGCTCGGTTATATTACGTATTATTCAAACTAGATTACTATTTGGATAATCCAGGACAGATTCTAGCAATCTGGGAAGGCGGCATCGCCATCCATGGAGGATTGATCGGTGCGGTAGCAACCTCGATAGTGTACGCACGAAAAAAAGAAATTTCTTTCTGGCAGCTCGCTGACATAGCTGCTCCTAGCATTATTCTCGGGCAGGCCATTGGTCGATGGGGAAACTTCATGAACCAGGAAGCGCATGGAACAGAGGTGACAAGAACATTTCTTGAAGATTTAATGCTGCCAGACTGGATTATTAACCAGATGTATATAGAAGGAGCGTATTACCACCCAACCTTTTTGTATGAATCTTTATGGAATCTTTCAGGTTTTTTTGTACTCCTTGCCATCAGAAAGTTCGGAGTCAAGCGGGGAGAAGTTTTCCTTTCTTATCTCATTTGGTATTCAGTAGGCAGGTTTTTTGTGGAGGGATTGAGGACGGACAGTCTTATGGTAACGGATGGATTAAGAATAGCCCAAGTCATGTCACTGGTTTTGATTGGCCTTTCTCTTTCAATCGCCTTGTATCGAAGGCATAAAGGATTGGCAGATGAGTCTTATAAAGAAAGTGCTGCTACTCAGTAGCTTAAACACATATCATACCCCCAGACTCCCCAGAGTTCTGGGGTTTTAAGTGAAGAATACCAAAAAGATAAGAAAATGACACCCTGCATAAATTCTCCTAAATTTAATGATAACATGGTTAAAAAATTTACAGGCAGGGGGAGTCCAAAGATTAAGAACGGTATATTAAGGCATGCAATCATTATGGTTATACTCACAATTGCTTACCAAATCGCATATACATATTTTCTTTATCGGAACGGTGAATCACTTGATAAGGTATTTGCAATGGGAGGGAATGTTGTAAATCAAGCAACTTCAATGAAGGAACCGGATGAAAGCGAGGGACCAATAAAGGAAAATGTGATTGTAAGAATAAAGGATAAAGTGCTTCTTGACGCGCCGGTGGTAAAACAATTTCCGGAACTTCCACGAGGATGTGAAGTAACTAGTCTTGCAATGTTGCTTCAATACAATGATATTGATGTGGATAAAATGGAATTAGCTTCAGGCATTAAGAAGAATCCAGTGTTGCACAAAAAAAGAGAGGGTGTAACTTACTGGGGGCATCCAAACGATGGCTATATTGGGGATATGTATACCTATAATAAACCTGGATTTGGTGTTTACCATAGACCAATAACTGAGCTAGCTGAAAAATACTTACCTGGTAAAGTAAAGGATATAACGGGGGCTGACTTTTCCGAAATTAAAACCTATTTATCCTTGGACCTTCCGATATGGGTGATCATAAATACAACCTATAAGAAGTTGCCGGCCTCTTCTTTTGAGGAATGGATAACACCCTCTGGACCGGTATCAATCACATACAAAGAACATTCAGTGCTAATTACTGGTTACGACGATAAATATATATACTTTAACGATCCTATCACGGGATTAAAAAACAGGAAAGAACCATACAACAGTTTTGAAGAGGCCTGGGAGCAAATGGGCAAGCAAGCCATAATCATTTTACCTGATTCTCAGATTTCTGAATAAAGGTGTTAATTAGGTTAGCACGAATTTAATTAATACCTACTAGCTAACCATCCATCCACATTTTGTGATTTTTGGATAATGTAAATCTTTCTTTTTAACAAATGTAAAAATGCGAACTTCTGTGACAAGAAAGTTTTCATCAATTTTAATAAAGAGAAATGTAATGCATATGTAATATTAATTGCACACTAAATGCACGTTGATTCGTTATTATTTAATTACTAGGACCCCCCTTTTTTAATATAATCTTTCCCATGCATGAAAGGCTGTCGTTTAATATGCGACAGCCTTTCTGCTATAGTTGCGTTATTTGCATAGGTGCGAATCTGAGATGCATAAACCCTAAGACAGTGGTCAACCAAAAGGCTCCGGTAAATCACCGGAGCCTTGAGCCTATTCCACATTAAATTGCCCCATCATCCCTGCGTCTTCATGCTCGAGAATATGACAATGGTACATAAATAACCCTTTATGATCAAATGTTGCAATTGCTCGGACTTTTTCACCAGGTGCAACCAAAATGGTATCCTTCCACCCTCGTTCGTTCGGTGGGGGAGGATTCCCGTCACGGTCAAGGATCAGGAATTGGGTTCCATGACCGTGAAACGGATGAGCCATACCCATATTATTGCCCATCATGCCCATTCCTTCATTGGAAATTTCCCATATCTCGGTATCGTGAAGCTTAAGCTGTTCATCAATTCGGTCCATGTCCATCTGTTTGCCGTTGATGCTGACGTTGCGTCCCATCCCGGACATGACAAACGCCCTTGTCCTCACAGCCATAGCCTCATCCGGATCCGGAATGTCAACCAGTTTTGATGGAACCTCTTTTGGACCTTTTTCTTCGTCTGTGACGATGAATTTCATAAACGAGGTGCCCTTATCGGTCAATTCAACGGTTTCTCCTTCCTTAAATTCAGAGAAATCCACAATCAACTCAGCACGCTCTGCGGACCCTAATACAAGCTTGTCCATTTCTACGGGTTTTTCTAAGAGTCCACCATCTGTCCCGATCTGGTAAAATTTCTGATTGTTGCTCAGTTGGAATTGATAAATCCGTGCATTAGAGCCATTCAGCAGCCGGAAACGGACCTTGCCTTTAGGAACTTCAATATAAGGATTAATGGCTCCATTCACCATAATCGTATCTCCCTGCAGTCCCATCATGACATCGTGCATGCTCAAATCATAGGTAAACTGACCGTTTTCATCAAGCTGTTTATCCTGGACAATTAATGGTATATCATTCACCCCATATTCGTTAGGCAGATCCAGGTTCTCACTGTCTTCATCATCAATTATAAACAGACCAGCAAGTCCTTTATATACGTGTTCGCCAGTTTCATGGAGGAGATGGGGATGATACCATAAAGTAGCAGCGTTTTGTTCAATTTTGAATTGCGGATTCCACGTTGTTCCAGGCTGGATGCCGGAATGAGGGCCGCCATCCTGGTCGCCGTCAACTTCTAGTCCATGCCAATGGACCGTGGTTGCTTCATCAATCTCATTTTTTACTTTTATTGAAACATCTTCTCCAGTTTTTACACGAATCACGGGTCCTAGGTAATCGCCATTATATCCAAACGTATCTGTTGGTTTGCCTTCTATAAACTCCATGGATCCTTTTTGGGCAACAAGAGTGAACTCTGCTTTTCCTGGGTCTGGATTCTCGTCTTTTAGGATGGGGGGAATGGGAAGAGAGGTTCCTCCATCAGCGAGTGAGTCATTCTTCATATCTTCAACCTCTCCGTTATCGTTACCCATCATACCACCATCCATCATTCCTCCCCCTTGTCCAGGCATGTTGCCGTTCATGCCGCCAAAACCCCTCATAAAAAACCAGCCGCCCACAATGAGTAGAATCAATAAGATAAGTGCGGCCATAACAATTTTTTTCACCATTTTTTCCTCCTTTAGTCTTACTAGCTTTTACATGACTTTCTTTTTGAATGCACAATACCTCGCTGTGTATTTTATAAGCGCAGGTTTATAATTGCAAACAATACTGCTCACTGTGGTCAAATATGCATTTTCTATGGAGTTTAATTCGAGAAACCCGTGGTAGAAACTATAAAGTAAATAAAATTAAGGAGGAATATAAATATGCTATTACCTGCATCTGACTTAGGGTTAATTTCAACTCACCTACCTGCCCATGACGGCATGATCATGAAAGTAAAGCTTATGGCAAGAGAAGCAAAGAGGAAAAATTACTTGAATTGCTAAATACTAAGGTAGGGATTTTACGAAGCCATGTGCGTATCATGATGGATATGCTTGATCCTGACAAAAGTGATTTTGAGAAGCTTCCGGATTTCAATGAGCTTCCGGAGGGTCAGCTCGAAACTACATCTAGAGGGTCACAGCTGATGGACAAGCACATCGCAATGGAAATTAAGGCTTCTACAGAGGCAATAGCGAAGGATAACTTCGTCTCAGCTCTTAAAATGAAGGACCCGCAGGTCAAACAGACTCATATTGAAATGGCACTTCAGCAAGTAAAGCTGCTTAATATGGTTACTGAATTCCTGAAGGAGATTGAAGCAGATGTAACACCTATGGGTACGCCAGATGAACAAAAGAAAGTCACGAATCATTTCAGTCATATGATGGAAGAATAGATTTTGATTGGAGGTCGAGAGATGAATAATGAAAATGAACATAGTACTGTAAACAATCATGACCACAGTCAGACCAGCAGTATGACTAAAGATAGTAGCCAGTCCAGTCGAACACAACATTACAGTCATGAACATCATCAAGAACATAGCATGATGGATTCCCATCAGGGACACACCGACCATAAGGAGAACATAGCAAAAGTACAGGTTGATTGGATCTCAAACCCTCATACGGTCAAAGTGGATCAAGAAACAGAAATTTTTATTGACATAAAAGATCTCTCCGGGAAGGTTATCGAGACTTTTTTAGCTGTGCATGAAAAAGAAATGCACCTACTGGCAATTAAAAAGGATTTATCTGTATTCCAGCATCTTCATCCGCATTATCGTGGGAAAGGTAGATTTCAGGTGAAGACAACCTTCACAAAGGCAGGGGAATATAAATTTTATGCAGATTTCCTGCCGGAGGGGGCGAATCAGCAGCTTGCCTCTCATGAGCTTGTTGTAACAGGCTCGGAAACCAAGGAAGAGGTTGTTCCCGACAAGCTTTTGAAAAAGGAGATAGATGACCTGACAATCGAGCTTATTCTCCCAAAAGCAAAAGCAGATGAGCATATAAGTTTGATTTTCACTCTAAATGATAAGAATGGAAACCCAATTACTGAACTTGAACCCTATCTTGGTTCTGCAGGACATGTCGTAATTGTCAGTGAGGATATGAATGAATTTCTCCATGTACATCCAGTAGATGAAAACACAAAAGGACCAGATGTTGAGTATATGACAAGTTTTCCCCGGAGTGGATTGTATAAAATCTGGGGTCAGTTCAAGTACAAACAACAACTTTATACGGTGCCTTTTGTGATTGAAGTCAAGTAAAAGGCATCAGTAACTGCAATGGCACACATGAATGTGTGCTATTGTTCAATTTACTAGTAAAGGAGGTGGAACTGTGAAGGATATTGAGGGGAAAATCGACATGCCGCAAACGAACAAAGGTCGATTGAAAATTATCACGGTGCTTGCTATTCCCGCAGTCATTGAAAATTTTTTCCAGACGATCCTCGGCTTTGTCGATACATACTTTGTATCTAAAATCGGTCTGGCAGAAGTTTCGGCGGTAGGGGTCACCAATGCAGTCCTTGCGATATATTTTGCATTATTTATGGCAATTGGGGTAGCAGCCAATGTAAGGATTGCAAACTTCCTTGGTGCTAACCTTCCGGAAAAAGCAAGGCATATATCACAGCAATCAATCGTCCTTGCTGTCATATTTGGAATTATAACGGGGCTCATTACTTTGATTTTCGCTGAACCGCTACTGAAATTAATGGGAATCGAGGCAGAGGTCCTCGAGGCCGGTGCCCTGTATTTCCGTATTGTTGGGATACCTTCGATTGTTATGAGCTTCATGTTTGTATTAAGCGCTATCCTGAGGGGAGCAGGCGATACGAAATCGCCGATGAAGGTGAGTATTGTCATCAATATTGTCAATGCAGTTTTGGATTATGTACTCATTTTCGGTTTTTTGTTCATCCCCGAAATGGGCATCGTAGGAGCAGGGATTGCAACCGTAATTTCACGATTGATTGGCAGTATTGCGCTATTTTACTATGTCAATAAAACAGAAACCCTTACCTTCAGAAGAGATTACTGGAGTATTGACAGGACACATTTAATGGAACTGACTTCTCTTGGAGCCCCAGCTGCAGGCGAGAGACTAGTCATGCGTGCCGGTCAAATCGTCTATTTTGGTTTCGTCGTTGCCCTTGGTACCAATGCATTTGCCGCTCATCAGATTGCAGGCAATGTCGAAGTATTTTCCTATATGATTGGATATGGATTTGCTACTGCCGCCACCATTTTGGTTGGCCAGCAAATCGGTGCTGGTAATCTTGAGGAGGCTAAGCATTATGCGAAACTATCCACCTATCTCACAGTAGGAGCGATGACCCTGCTCGGTGCCTTGCTCTTCATCCTCGGTGACTGGGCAGGCAGCTTTTTCACCGAAGATCAGCAGGTCATCGATAATATAGGAACCGCATTAAAAATATCTGGTGTTTTCCAGCCGTTTCTCGCTGTTTTAATGGTACTTACAGGTGCATTCCAGGGTGCAAATAACACGAAGTTTCCAATGTACCTAACCGGCTTCGGGATGTGGGCTGTACGAACCGTACTTGTCTACCTCCTCGGAATCAAGTTAGGATGGGGACTTGCGGGAGTATGGATAGCAATCGGAGCCGATATCGCATTTCGTGCAATTGTCCTTGCAATCCAATTCAAACGAGGAAAATGGATGGCGCTCGAAAAAGCACCAGACCCAGAGTCGCACTGTCATCCGCAAACGACAAAAGAAACCATGTCAGCTTGCGCTAATAACTATTAATAAGGAGCATACAGTTATCAATCTGTATGCTTTTTTTAGGTAACAATATTATTGAATTGAATCTAAGCTTATCGTAAGGGGTTCCTGCTTAAAAAAGGTGTTTAGTAAAAATAAAAAGTCCTTAGATCGAGTTGTATCAAACACATTAAAGAACAAAAAGTACAGAATTAATCGTGTAACTGGAGATGTCATAGCAATAACCTTCTTTCCAGCTACCAAATCAAACTCCCTAGTTCTGTTAAAATTATGAAATTCACTCTTATTGGTTTTTTGGTGTTTTACCAAGCATCCAAGAGGTATAGGACATAAGAATCTATTTTTTAAGGAGGAACATTAATGACCAATAATAAACTGTTAAGAAGTTCAGGATTAGGTTTAGCGGCTTTAGGACTCGTTTTTTCAGCTGCAGGAGTATCGGCAGAAGCCCATAATCCCGGAGGTAAATTCCAACCCAATAATCAGCTTGAAGTTGAATTGAATGATGAGAAAAAACTAGCTATTGTAGAAAAGAAAGTGATTGCTGTTAAAACTAAAATCGAGGATATCGAAGCCTCACTAGGGGAAGCTCCTCTAACAGCTGCAGAGGTAGAAATGTATGAGAAGTACCTAGAGGATATAAATCCCTTACTTAATCGTTTAAACGCTGCGGAAAACCAGTTAGATGCCAAGGTTAAAAATCAAAGTAATCCTGATCCAATTGCTGAAGAGATTTATGGATGGATAAACGAGGTTCGCTCTAAAATTTCTGTGGTCAAGGAAACAATGGAATCTCAACTGGCTGATACAATGTCCAGTTCAGGTGAAGTTCCTGAAGGACTTGCTACAGCAGAGAATCCGAAGTTCAAAATCGGAAGCCAGGCTATAATTGAAGCAGATCATATGCCAGGCATGAAAGGTGCTCTAGCAACCATAAAAGGAGCATATGACACCACAGCATACTCTGTTACGTATTACCCTACAACTGGCGGAGAGCCTGTGAAAGATCATAAATGGGTCATTCATGAAGAGTTAGAAAACCCGGGGGAAGAACCTCTTGAACCTGGTACAGAAGTAACCCTTAACGCAGATCACATGAAAGGCATGGATGGTGCTACGGCTATCATCGAATCAGCTGTAGATACCACTGTCTATATGCTTGACTTTACAACAACATATGGAGAAAAAGTAGAGAATCATAAATGGATCACTGAAAGTGAATTAAAATCCATTGAGTAAAAAAACAAGATAATAAAGTATAACATCGAAAAAACAAAGTATACAGGTACTAATGTGCTTGTATACTTTGTTTTTTTTAAATACTTAATGAAACTACCTAGAATTTTGTCCCCCGGTTCTATAAAATGGTTTATTTCATAGTCATTTATATCCAATAAATAGTAAAATATCACTAGTGATAATAAAATTTTTCAGGAGCTGATTTAATGTTTGAAAAAATATTAGAATTATTAGAGGCTGGTGGAGAAACAAGGAATATCGAATTTAAGAAAACTTACAATTGGGGTAATCCACAACATAAAGCAAAGATCGTAAAATGTATTTTAGCTATGAGTAATACTAAAGATGGTGGGAACCTTATCCTTGGCATTGATGATGAAAAACAAGGCTTAGAGAAATTAACAGGTATGGAACAGGAGCATTTCTTAAAATTAAACTATGATCATATAGTAGTTGAGGTTAATAAATTCGCAGATCCTCCTATAGCGTTCCATATGTATCCAATTGAAAAGGATAATAAGTACTTTATATTAATTAAAATCTCTGAGTTTGATGAATTGCCTATTATTTGTAAAAGGAGTGGAGAACAAGGACTAAAAGAAGGAGCGGTATTTTCAAGATCAAAAACAAAGCCAGAATCTGCTCTTATTAGGTCTCAATCGGAAATGAGAGAATTAATGGATCTTGCAATAAACAAGGGAATTAGACAATTCTATATGAGGGTAAGAGATTCTGGATTACACCTAGCTGACGACGATACATCCCAAGAGAGTTATGCGAAAGAGTTAGTTGAAATTGAAGATGATGAAATAGTCCAACTGATTAAGAAAAAAGGCTATTGGAAAATTACAATAAGACCTACTTATTATGAGGAAGATAGAATTGAAACGTTGGAAAATTGTAGAAAGATATTACAAGACAACAAGTTGAGTTTGAGAGGGTGGGATTTCCCACACTTGAACGGTTTTGCGAATGGAAACAATTATGTCCAGTCTAAAGAAAACTTCGGTCAATTCAAAGAGCTATTAAGATTTTATAAGAGTGGTCAATTCATTTATTATAATTCCATGTACGAAGAGTATATGGATGAGAGGTATCAAAAAAGAGTGAATGGGAAGGGATTAGAGATTATTAGTTCGCTCTATTTATTCACAGAAATATTTGAATTTGCAACAAGGTTAGCACAAGGGAAAATAGTAGGAAATGAAATTACAATAAGAATTGAGTGTAATGGTATTAAAGGACGACAACTTTTCTTTTATGAAGGTACAAGACCGCTTTTCCGTGACTATATTTCAACTATAGAGGACGAAGCACACTTAGAAATAAACATTGGGGTTGAAGAATTAATATCTAATGGTAGTACAATCGCAATTGAGGTATTAAATAATTTATTTGAAAAGTTTAATTGGGACATTCATGCAATTAAAGGAGTATTTATAGAAGAGCAACAAAAACTGTTAAAAGGATTATTATAATTGCAGATTTGGTGGCCAGCAGAATAGCTCTTTTCATAGGAAAAGGGCTTATTTTAAAGTAATAAGATTCAGGCAATAGTTAAAGATAAGGGTGGAAGTATTTCGATGGAGGTCCTTAAATCATTAGCGAAAAAGTGTCGGAATCCCTTTTCCTAAACTAAACAATAATTTACATAAATTTATTCATAGAACAATAATATTATATACCTATATAACTTGTGTAGCTAAGAACCAAGCAGAGAAATAAATGATAAGTGTCTATTGATGCACCGGAGGAGATCATTAGTTGGTTATTTAGCTAAATAGAATATCAGGTTTTGAGAGGTTCCTAAGAACAAAGTAATTTAAAAAATACGAAATATTTATAGTTGCCTGGTTTAGTCATAACAAAGAAAAGGGGGATACATTTTTTTGCACAGTTAGCCCAAGGATTTAAAAATATTATTACGTAAAATATGAATTTGATGTAATATTATAACGAAGACTAATTTTTTCCTTAGGAGTAATTTGATGAAAAACAGCTCGCAGTCACAAAATTACAAAAAACTTGATTTAATACTTAAAGAACTCCCATGGTATGTAGAAGAATATATTGATAAGAAAAAAAGAAAACTCTCACCAGGCACTTTGCTTAATTACTGTCATGATTTTAAGATCTTTTTTAATTGGTTGGTGTCTGAGGGTTTTTATAATGGAGAAATAAAAGAAATTCCGCTGTCATTGTTTGAGACGCTGACTACTCAACAAATCGAAGACTTTCTCAGCTTCTTAAAGTTCCAGTTAGACAACAGAGAAATTACCATTAATAGAAAGTTATCATCTTTAAAATCACTCTTCAATTATCTGCAAAATATAGCTGAAACCGAAAAGTTAGAACCATATTTAATCCGCAATGTAATGGCGAAAATTGAATTTAATGATGTGTCCGAGGATCCTGAAACAATTGCAAACCGAATGGAAGGAAAAATTTTAATTGGAGATGAATATGAGGACTTCAGAGTATTTGTTGCTAAGGATTACGGTGAAATAAATAAATCCAATAAACGCATTACTACATTTTATAAAATGAATAAAGAACGTGATACAGCAATTGTATCATTATTCTTAGGATCAGGTTTAAGGTTATCTGAATTAGTATGGTTAAATATAGAGGATATAGATTTTAATAAAAACTGTGTGAGAGTAATAAGAAAAGGAAACAAAGAACAATACGTATACTTTAGTGAGCAAGCAATGACAGATTTAAAAGCATATCTGAGTATTAGGAGTAATAATTACAATATTCCGAGAGAAAATAAAGCTGTGTTTGTTGCAGCTCCTATGGGTCCTAAAGGAACTACCAGAAGGCTGTCAGGAAGAGCTATCGAGAAATTAATTGAAAAATACGCGATTGCGTTCGGGAAACCTTCCTTATCAGTACACAAATTAAGACATTCATTCGCAACGAGGTACCATTCTGAAATAAATGATGTACCTAAGTTAAGAAGACAGTTAGGCCATTCCTCAATTGAAACTACAATGATATATACACATCTGAAGAATGAGGATTTAAAGAATGCAATCAATAAACTTAATATGCCTAAAGAACAATAAAAAACTAATGTAGGTAAATTCTCTTCAAAAATTATGTATGTAGGTAGATTCTCTTCAAATTTTAACAATGTAGGCAAGGTCTTTTCAAAAAAATTTCAGTGATTTTAGTGCAGCAACTAAGATTTTTGTTCTAAAACACTGAAATGGAAGGAATGTAGGCACATTCTCTTCATTTATGTAGGCAGATTCTCTTCAACGGACAGGAGAAGAGTACAGATTAACCTCTCATAAAATATTTAATTTCTAGTTTACATAACATAAATTCTAGGAAGTTGAATAAATAATTTAAATTGGTATCTCATTAGCTAAGTATACTTAAATCAGTGAGACAAAATCAAAATTTTCATAAATTCACTTAATCATGATGTTTTTACAACAATCAACTTAGTTCTAAATACTAGTGAAATTCTTTTACTTATAAAAATTCGTTTTGGATACTAGTTAAATTCAATTGCTTTTTAGTTAGATCCATTTGCTTTGCTATCAAAAAATTCATTTTATCAATCATCAATCAGGCTTCTGGATCATTTGAGTAAAACTTACCGGACACTTTTAAAAACTCTATTATTTCTTATATTTCCAGTTATTCATTTACATTGTCTTTAAAACATTATAATCAAAGTCAATCCAATCTTCCTTTATACTCTTTCAATTCACTTCACTTGTTTACATAACAATATTATGTACCTCTATCTAGTATTTCTATCAACTAATAATTTAAAAAGCACAGGTTCACGCCTGTGCTTCTTGGGTTCTTTCCTTATTCACTTTGTTAAGATACGTTCTTGGCGTACCGTAGTAAGCTACCTGATTAAATTCTGCGTAAATAGATGAAAACTGTACATAAATTGGAGCATCGAGCAGCCAAGGATAATATGTGAAGAAGTTTTTATCTCCATATACCATCGCAGTCAGTGCTAAATCCAGCTCTTTTTTGAAAATCATATAACGGATCCTGGACATATTCAGGTCGTATTCCCCGTTACTGATATACACCTTAGCATACAGCAAGTATTCACCATTGATGGTGATCCAGTCTGCCAATACTTCATCCCGCATTTCATAGTTGATTGCCTGGTAATCATAGACATTCCCGACTGCTAAAAACAGCTCTCCAGTAATATCGGAATGTGTTAAAGTATATTTTCTGCTATCTATTGGTACAAAAGCAGTTGCTGGTGGAATAAAGTTAACGCTCAATCGTTCTGGCTTGAATTTGCTCACGGCAGAAGGCTCCTTCCCGCTAAAAGAATCCTTTTCCGATATCATATGCCACTGAGCGGCGATCCGTGACAATCGCCTATATTATTGAGAATTCAGGCTTTTGACTTCAGCGTTTATTAATTGCCATTTCCCCTTTTCATATAACCATGTCGATTCAATATTAGCAATTCCATCCGCATTATATGCACCATTTATTCGCTGGATGCCTTTTAACCCATAAAGATTTTCTTTTACCTTAATCGGCTTTAATGTGCCAAAAGGAAGAACCATTAGCTCTGTTGGTTCATTTAACTTTCCATCCTGATATAAACCCAGGCGTTCGTACTCCTCTTTTCTGTCGCTTAGGTCAAAACTGTATGATTGCCCTGTTTTCTGAATATTTATGGAAGCCTTGTAACCATCCTCAAATTGGCTGTTGACTGCAAGAGGTTCTGGTACAGTCAGATTGGTAACTTGGAAATCCTTTAAAGTGTATAAATAAAAATTCGACAAACCTCCACTTCCACCGGTAGGAACACTGATAAATATGTCCTTTACGGAATCGTGGTTCAAATCTTTATAACTAGTAGTGGGATCGTATCCACTATCTAGATCAATTTTATATATTTCTCCATTTGATGCTCTGACTTTTAAGAAAATCTTTTTGAGAAACTGTGCACCTTCTTCAAAAGGCACTCCTTTTACATAAATCATATCCTTTTTTCCATCACCCGTTACATCAACTTTTTCTTCAGAAATCGTCACCGTTTTTTCATTAGATTCCCCTGCATATACACCGGTAAGGGCGGTTAACGACATAAAAAAGAACGCGCTGAACGTGATTAATAGTTCCTTTTTCATAATGCATCACCCCGTTATACTTAACATCTCCAAATATGGTAAAAAAATACACAAAAACCCCTCTGATTTGATCAGAGGGGTTAATGATGATTATTTATTCTTAGATACTCCGTGTTTACGGTATTCCCAGGATTCAATTCCTGTTAAACCTTCGATTGAATCAGCATAAAACACTGGATCTTTTCCTTGTTTTCGCTGTTCTCTATAATCCTTTAAGGCAGCCATTGCTATTTTTGCAAGCAAGGTAATGGCTACAAGGTTGATTAATGCCATTATTCCCATGAAAAGGTCTGCCAGATTCCAGACAATGGCTAATTCGGCAACTGAACCGAACAAAACCATTCCCATAACAGCAAGACGATAAATAAATAAAGCTGTAGGACTTTCCTTGATGAAACCAATATTTGTTTCTCCATAATAGTAATTCCCGATAATCGAGGTGAAGGCAAAAAGGAAAATAGCTCCGCCGACGAATGCTGGTGCCCATGAGCCAACATGCGCTGTCAGCGCTGCCTGCGTTAACTGTATACCATCTAAATCAGAATTCGTATATTCGCCTGACATAATGATAATGAATGCTGTTGCCGTACAAATCAACAAAGTATCCGTAAATACTCCTAATGTTTGGATTAGGCCTTGCTTTACCGGATGGGTGACTGCAGCAGTGGCCGCTGCATTTGGCGCACTACCCATACCAGCCTCGTTAGAAAATAGGCCTCTCTTGATTCCCATCATGACCGCTGCACCCATTCCACCGCCAACTACTTCCTGTAAGCCAAAAGCATTCTTAATGATAAGTGAGAGCATAGACGGAATTTCACTGAAATTCATGATCACAATGAATAAGGCAAGAATTAAATATAACACCGCCATTATTGGCACAATTATTTGTGATACAAAAGCAATCCTTTTGATGCCGCCAAAAATGACTGCGGCAGTCATAACAGTTAAAATGATTCCCATCCAAAAGCGATCGAATCCAAATGCCTGATCAAAAGCAAGGGAAATGGTGTTAGATTGAACAGAACTGAAAACGAGGCCGAATGTAAAAACAATAATGACAGCGAATAAAATTCCCAGCCACCTTTTATTTAATCCGCGTTCCATATAGTAAGCTGGTCCGCCACGGAATTCATCCTTATCCTTGACCTTATAAATTTGAGCAAGCGTGCTCTCAATGAAGCTGGATGCTGCGCCTATGAGCGCAATGACCCACATCCAAAAGACAGCTCCCGGACCACCGGCTGAGATAGCTGTCGCTACTCCTGCCAGATTACCTGTACCAACCCTTGAAGCTAAGCTTACCGTAAATGCTTGAAATGAAGACCTTCCCCTTTTCCCTTCGGAAGAAACGGTGGCTGGATCCTTTAGCACCCTGATCATTTCAGGAAAGAATTTGAATTGAACAAACCTGGTTCTGAACGTAAAATATGTACCCAGTACAACTAGAACAGCAATTAAGATATAGCTCCACATATAGTTGTTTAATTCAGATATGATGCTGTTGAAAATCTCCATATAAAACTCCTTTTTTAGTTTTTGACAAAGCTGGTCTTACTTTGAATATTACTTTTCTTTTAATACCTATCTTCTAAAAGTGCCAACAGTACAGGAGTAACTTACTATCTACCCATCACGTATTATGGCTTTAAAAAGGCTAGAAAAAGCAAATAGGACTAAGAAAAGAGCGTTGAACAAAGATATTTTAATATAGTTTTTAATGTACCAAAATTGCAATCGCTTTACAATGGTACTTCACTCCCATTATCAGCTTTGTCCAGACAGAGAGGAAGCTATCTATGTAATACCCTGATTATGGTAAAAAAAACAAAAAACACAGCAATTTTACTGTGTTTTTTGTTGATGCTCTAGCTATTGTGAGTTTTTATCCTTTTCATTCTCACTTTTCCAAATGGCTGTAAGTTTTCCGGTTTCAGTTTCATCCACCAGGAAAGATCCATTTGTATATCGATCACTGAACCTTAATTCTGAAGCTTTCACAGATACAATTTGCTGTTTTTCAGACTGGAAGAATACTTCATCCTCGTTATGAACAGCCTCCACGCCAATAATTCGGTGAGGGTTTGCTTTCAGTTCACGCAACATCACAACACCGCGTTTTGCACGGGAAGTCTTCTCGAACTCTGACAGCTTCATTTTCTTAACGGCACCACGCTGCGTAGCGATGACGATAGAATGGCTTTGGTTGTTATCGATAATTTTCCCGCCGACAACATAATCTCCATCCTTCAGGTTCATCCCCTTAACGCCTGCTGCCCTGATTCCAATTGGACTGATTTCTTCTTCGCTGAACCATAAAGCATAACCGAGATGTGAAGCAAGGAATAAATCCTTCTCCCCATTGGTTACATGTATGTCGATGACTCTGTCGTCACCTTTGACATTGATTGCAGTTAGCGGTTTGGAGTATCGCTGAGCTTTATAAAGATTTAATTCGGATTTTTTTACCATACCATTCTTTGTCACAAATAAGAAGAATAAATTCTGTGCGAAATCGGTGACTGGAACAGCTTTGATGATGTCTTCATCCCGGTCTAACGGCACAAGATTTGCTACATGCTGACCAAGGTCTTTCCAGCGGATGTCCGGTAGTTCATGGACAGGCAAGTATAAGTAGCTGCCTTTATTCGTGAATAACAGCAAGACATCAGTTGTATTCATATTCAACTGTGATAAAAGTCTATCCGTATCCTTCATCGCGAAATCCTGACCATTGGATGCGGCATAAGATCTCTGGCTTGTCCGTTTCACGTATCCATCCTTCGTTACGGTTACAATGACGTCTTCACTTGCGATTAGGACTTCAAGGTTAATCTTGATTTCCTCAATCTCGTCCTCAATTTTTGTCCGGCGATCATCTGAGAAACGCTTTTTGACATCCTTCAGTTCCTTTTTGATGACAGATAATAGCTTCTTCTCACTGCCCAGAATGGCGGTAAGTTCCTCTACCTTCTTGGCAAGCTCTTCCGCCTCGGCTTGAAGGGCAGTAATATCAGTATTTGTCAGACGATATAGCTGTAAGGATACAATCGCTTCAGCCTGAACTTCGGTGAAGGCGAATTTTTTGATCAAGTTATCCTTGGCGTCGCGCTTATCTTTGGAAGCACGAATCGTTGCGATTACCTGGTCAAGTATCGATAAAGCTTTTATGAGGCCTTCAACGATATGTTGGCGGTCCCGCGCTTTTTGAAGGTCATATTGGGTACGCTTAGTTACAACATCCTTCTGGTGTTCAATATAAGCATCTAGCATCTCGGCAAGTCCCATCAATACAGGTCTTTTCTTGTTGATGGCAACCATATTGAAGTTATAGGTAATCTGCAAATCACTGTTCTTGTAAAGATAGTGCAAAACACCGTTTGCGTCTGCTTCCTTCTTCAATTCAATGACAACACGAAGGCCGGTGCGGTCTGTTTCATCACGCACTTCCGAAATGCCTTCCACTTTACGGTCGAGACGGAATTCATCTATCCGCTTGACCAGGTTAGCTTTATTGATTTCATAAGGAACTTCCGTGATGACGATCTGCTGTTTGCCGCCACGGATATCCTCGATTTCAGCTTTGCCGCGAACAATGATCTTCCCTTTACCAGTCTTGTATGCCTTAGCGATCCCTTCGACACCTTGTATGATTCCGCCCGTCGGAAAGTCCGGCCCCTTGATCACTTTCATCAGATCTTCAACAGTGCATGCAGGGTTGTCCATCCTCATGATGACCCCATCAATCACTTCCGCCAGATTATGCGGAGGAATATCAGTCGCATAACCCGCTGATATTCCGGTAGATCCATTAACCAGCAAATTAGGGAACATCGCAGGAAGCACCGTAGGTTCACTTGAGGTGTCATCGAAATTCGGAATGAACTCGACGGTTCTTTTCTCGATATCCCTTAACAGTTCACCTGCGATTGCTGATAATCTTGCTTCTGTATAACGCATCGCTGCTGGCGGATCACCGTCAATGCTTCCGTTATTCCCATGCATTTCGACAAGGTAGTTCCGCACTTTCCAATTCTGGCTCATACGGACCATTGCTTCATATACAGAGGAATCACCATGCGGGTGGTAGTTACCAATTACGTTTCCTACTGTCTTGGCTGATTTCCGGAAGCCCTTTTCATTTGTATTGCCTTCTACGTGCATAGCATATAAAATCCTGCGTTGAACAGGTTTGAGTCCGTCTCTAGCATCAGGAAGTGCACGTTCTTGGATAATATATTTACTATAGCGGCCGAAACGGTCGCCCAGTACGTCTTCTAAAGGAAGGTCACGAAATTTTTCAACTGAACTCATTCGTCAGCAACCTCCTCTGCAACTGAGATATTTTCATTTTCAAGGATGTTTCCATCTTCCTCGAGGCCGAACGCTACATTGGATTCAATCCACTTCCTGCGTGGTTCAACCTTATCTCCCATAAGGGTCGTTACTCTTCGCTCCGCTCTTGCTGCATCGTCAATACGCACGCGGATCAAAGTCCTCGTCTCCGGATCCATCGTCGTTTCCCAAAGCTGGTCGGCATTCATTTCTCCCAGTCCTTTATAACGCTGGATTATATAGCCTTTACCGACTTTCTTCATCGCGTCCTTCAGCTCTTCGTCGCTCCAGGCATATTCGATGATTTCTTTTTTGCCCGTGCCCTTGCTGACCTTATATAACGGCGGCAGGGCAATGAATACCTTACCCGCTTCGATCAGCGGCTTCATATATCGGTAAAAGAACGTCAGCAAGAGTACCTGGATATGGGCACCATCAGTATCAGCATCCGTCATGATGACGATTTTGTCATAATTGATGTCTTCGACGTTGAAGTCTGACCCAACTCCGGCACCAATCGCATGGATGATCGTATTGATTTCTTCATTTTTGAAAATGTCCTGCAGCTTTGCTTTTTCCGTGTTGATGACTTTACCGCGCAATGGGAGCACAGCCTGGAATTTCCTATCGCGGCCCTGCTTGGCAGAACCACCAGCAGAATCACCCTCTACCAGGTAAAGTTCATTCTTCGCAGGATTCTTTGATTGCGCTGGAGTCAGTTTGCCGGATAGTATCGCATCTGATCTCTTTCTCTTCTTCCCGCTTCTTGCATCCTCGCGTGCTTTCCGGGCCGCTTCACGTGCCTGATAAGCCTTGATGGACTTGCGGATCAGTAATGTACTGATATCTGGATTTTCCTCAAGGAAATAAGAAAGGTGCTCTGAAACGACTGAGTCGACGGCAGATCTTGCTTCGCTTGTTCCCAACTTTCCCTTTGTCTGGCCTTCAAACTGAAGCAGCTCTTCAGGAATGCGCACGGAAATGATGCCTGCCAGACCTTCTCGGATGTCAGCTCCATCAAGGTTCTTATCCTTTTCCTTGAGCAAGCCAACCTTGCGGGCATATTCATTGAATACACGGGTCATCGCTGTTTTGGAACCCGCTTCATGTGTACCGCCATCTTTCGTGCGGACATTGTTGACGAATGACAACACATTCTCTGAGTAGCCATCGTTAAATTGAAATGCAAATTCAACTTCTATTTGGCTGTATTCACCTTCGAAGCTAACAACTGGATGCATCACATCTTTTTCTTCGTTCAAATATTCAACGAAAGCCTGTATCCCAGTCTCAAAATGAAAAGTATCCTTAACATCATTGCGCTCATCGATTAACTCTATTTTTAATCCTTTTAGCAAAAAGGCAGACTCTCTAAGACGTTCTGAGAGTGTGTCATAGTTATATGTTAGGGTAGAGAAAATTTCAGGGTCTGGTTTAAAGTGGATTGTCGTACCTGATTGGTTTGTTTTTCCGATCTTTTCAAGCGTCGTGGCTGGTTTCCCGCCATTTTCAAAACGCTGTTCATAGACGAAGCCATCACGTTTGATGGTTACAACCAGCCATTCTGATAATGCGTTTACAACAGAAGCACCTACACCATGAAGGCCTCCGCTTGTTTTATACCCGCCCTGACCAAACTTTCCGCCTGCGTGCAAGACGGTAAGGATCACTTCAGGTGTCGGTTTGCCAAGCTTATGCATCCCGGTAGGCATACCTCTCCCTTTATCCTGGACGCTTATGGAATTATCTTTATGGATTTTGACGATGATTTGATTACCGTAGCCACCTAGTGCTTCGTCTACCGAGTTATCAACGATTTCGTATACGAGGTGATGAAGTCCCCGTGTATCTGTGCTGCCAATATACATACCGGGTCTTTTGCGAACCGCTTCAAGACCTTCAAGTACCTGTATGGCATCATCATTATAATCAAAAGCTTGCTGATTTCTTGCCACGAACATACCCCTTTCATTTCTTGCAAACAACATTGACGGTTTTTATGTATAGTGTCAATGATTTCGTTAAGTATTCGTCTTTTCTGATTTAAAAGATTACGTGCAACGTATCCTTTTATCAGTATCAGAACAATTGTTCTCTTAGTTATTTTACCATAAGAATGGCGTCTATGCTTAATTGTAGCGATTAATTGGGATTTGGCAAACGGATTTAAAGAATTAATTGGAATTTTGTCATAAAAATACGGTTATTAGGAGACTTATGTGAAGTTTTCATGTCATTTTTTATCCTATTTTCAGATGGATGATTCAATTCATTTTTTAGAAAATCCACCTTAACCGCCTTTTTTAAAATCCGCTAAACTCCCAGCGATTTCCGCCGTTAATTTTTTAAGATGTACTGCAACATAAGAACAAATACATTTATGGGGGCCTTTTAATTATGAGAAGAACAAGGGTAATCTTTCTTGGATCGGCATTAATCCTTCTTCTTGCACTTACTGCCGGTGGAATATTCAGGAATGATGCTAAAAAAGAGCCTGGGGCCAGAATTCATTCTTCAGGACAACAAGTTATGATGGCTCGGTCTATGGCAAAAGTCAATAACGTGAAATCGGGAGAGAAAATCAAGAACCAACTCGATACACAAGGAGAGGTCACTCTAATCTTTCATAACAAGAAGGATACTAGTCACTATTATGACCATGAAGCTACAGTTGATTTTATAAAAGAACCAAGTATGGAAGAAATCGACGAAATCACACGAGATATTAAAGGCTGGGTCATCAAGCATCTAAACTCAATTTACATTTTCAGGTCAACAGTGATGGAAACGCCCGAAATGATTGAGTATTTTAATCAGAGAGAAAACATTGAGTATTCTGAGCCTAATTTTATCTTAATGCAAAATGAAGTGAATGGACCTAATGACCTGCTTTACCAGGAGAATTACCAATGGAATCTGCCTGTCATAGGCACGGAACAAGGGTGGAAGGTAACTCGTGGAACGGAAGAAATTGAAATTGCGATCGTAGATACTGGTGTTGATCTGGATCATCCTGATCTAAGGAACCGGATTGTTAAAGGCTATAATGTCATCAATGAGAAAGGTGAACCTGATGATGATAATGGGCATGGTACCCATGTAGCTGGGATTATTGCTTCGGAAACAGATAATAACGAGGGTGTTGCCGGCATGACGTGGTTCAGTAAAATCATGCCAATAAAAGCGATGGGAGCAAAAGGCTATGGTACCACATTCGATATTGCAAAAGGGATTGTCTGGGCTGTTGACCACGGTGCAGATGTCATCAATTTAAGTCTCGGCAATTACCAGCCTTCAAAGGTCCTTGAGGAAGCAGTAAGATATGCATTTGAAAAAGATGTCGTCATGGTATCTGCTGCCGGAAATGATGGATCAGACCAGCCGACCTATCCTTCGGCATACCCAGAAGTATTGAGTGTAGCAGCTGTAGATTATAATGGGAACAGAGCAAGCTTTTCAAACTACGGAGATTATATTGATATTGCTGCGCCAGGTGTATATATACCTAGCACATATTTTAATAAGCAATACGCTGCCCTTTCTGGTACATCAATGGCCGCTCCACACGTCGCCGGTCTTGCTGCACTAATCAAATCAGCTAATCCAGAGTTGAAAAGTTCACAAGTTATCAAGATCATTAAAAATTCCGCAATTGACCTTGGCGAGCAAGGAAAAGATATTGAATATGGCAATGGCTTAATTGATGTTAATTCAGCATTGCAGGAAGCGAGTAAAGAACTGCCAAGCGTCAGTGAACAAGAAAAAACGCTGTTTGATTGGCTCAGGTGAATGAAAAAAATACAAAAACAAGCCGCCAATATATTGGCGGCTTGTTGCTGTCATTCCAGATTATATAATTGTTCATCAACATCTTCCAGAAGCGGACTAAGCTCTCCCACGGAAAGGATATATAACTCGTGCATTGCTCTTGTACAAGCTGTATATAACAATTTCCTTTCTTCCATTCTTGTGTAGGACGATGAATCGTAAATAATCACCGCGTCGAATTCAATGCCTTTTGCGAGATAAGTCGGTACGACATTAACCCCATTTTCAAAAGTCATTGTCCCTTTTTCAATCAATCTCGCATCATGCGCCAGTTTGACTCCCGCGAAAGCCGCTTTACTCTCTTTGGCTGTTTTACAAATAACCGCGATGTTTTTATGTCCTAATCCCTGCAACTCGGAGATAAGTTCATTTATCTTCAGACTATGGTCGTTGCTTTCACCGCTCGGGATGATCACTGGCTTTGGCCCCGTGCGATTGAAAGGCTCGATTATATCTCCTCCCTCAATCAGTTGCCGGGTAAATTCAACAATTTGCTTCGTTGATCTGTATGTCTTTGTAAGCCTGTATTGTTCCTTTTCTCCAAAATCAGGAGTTGACTCCGCCAAGATCGTTTGTGCACCTGTTGGTCCTGAGTAAATCGCCTGGTTTATATCACCAAGCAATGTCATCTTGCTGTATGGAAACAGCATTTTAATATATGCAAACTGGAAAGGCGTGTAGTCCTGGGCTTCATCAATGAAAACATGGCGAATGGATGTATTCGATTTCCTGCCTTCAATCAAATCTTGCAGGTATAGAAAAGGAGTTGCATCCTCATATGCAATAGATCTGTTTTCCAAATTACTGATTGACTGTTCACATGCGGCGGCCCAATTTTTAGGTAATGCCTCGATTTTGGAATGAGTATCTTTAAAGAAATTCATGTATATGGCTCTGATATTAATGAATTTCAATCTTTTTACTGCATTGAACAATGGCTTGAAACGCCTCTTGACTACCATTTCCGAAAGCCACTGCTGCTCACGGTCATAATCATGGAAGGTATCATGTGCTCCACCCTGTTTTTTCTGGCTTTGCTTAAATGCCTCTAGATAATCTTCCTTTTCAAGGAATTGAATCTCCTTTTCAACCCATTCCTGTGACATTTCCGCTTTTGCTTTTTTCTTCAGTTCCTTTAACAGCCATTCCTTAACAAGCTGAATTCTGTTTGGAATTGAAATACTGTTATCAAGTGAATCATAGTATGCTGCTATGTCTTTTTTTGAGATGATTGCCCGTTTCTTTAAGCCTAAGCTCTTAAAGACAAGCGTTTCCCTGGCTAATTTCTCAGCGTAATCATCCAATAACTTTTTAAACTCTAAACCCGCCTTAAAACGTATACTTTCAATCCGGTCAAAATAAGCATCATTTTTTTCTGCTTCTAGCAGGAATTCCATTTGTTCAAAAGGGTCCTCTAGTTCATATTCAGCGCCAAACCGTGTTGAAAGATACTCCTGGAATGTGGCCTGCTGCATATTTTCTTCACCAAGCTCCGGCAAAACTGTAGCAACATAGCTATTGAAGAGCGGATTGGGTGAAAATAACATGATATTTTCCGACGTGATGATATTCCGATACTTGTAAAGTAAATACGCGACGCGCTGCATGGCAGCTGATGTTTTTCCGCTTCCTGCCACACCCTGGACGACAACAAGACTGCTTGAGTCGTTGCGAATGATTTGGTTCTGTTCCTTCTGGATCGTTGCCACAATGGTTTTCATTTGGGTATCAGCGTTGTTGCCGAGGACTTCCTGGAGCATTTCATCACCAATGGTAACCCCGGTTTCAAACATTGCTTTGATTTTGCCGCCCTTAATGACAAACTGGCGCTTTAGCTCCATTTCCCCTTTTATGTCTTCTGTTTCTGTTTTATATTGTGCCGGACCGGGTGAGTAGTCATAATATAGACCGGAAATAGGGGCTCTCCAGTCATAGATCAGGAAGTTTTCTTCCTGTTCATCCATTAGGGTCGCAATGCCTAAGTAAATTCTTTCAGCCTCATTTTCACCATCTTCTTTAAAATCAACTCTTCCGAAATAGGGAGAAAACCTGAGGCGGGATAATGTCTGAAGCTGTTTGACCATTTGGGATTGTGTCCGTTCACGCTCCGACAATAGCGCTGCCTGTTGCTTAATGCTCGTGAACGTTTCTGCAACATCGTCAGCTTCATCAAAGTTGACTGTAACATCCTCCCAAAAGGTTTTTCTGATCTGAAGAGCATCGGAGCCGACATCACTGGAACTTTCATTCCATTTCGCTGCTTTTTTATCAATTTCCTCAATGATGGATTCAACACGTTCATGTTCCATTTCTAAATCTTTAATCTGCTTTTCTTCCATGAAAAATCACTCCCAAACTCAATGCTCTTTTACTTGACTGCCACTGTTTTATGTGATAATGTTATGATAGAATTATTATGTGTATGCACTATAGATAAACACTGCCAACTTTCATTTTACTATGTACCTATTTTTATTACAAATATCTTTTACCTAGGCTCTTTTCTCAAACTTTGTTGCTATTTGACTACAATATATGATTATATGACCGTTTTTCTTGGTAAAGTTGACTCTTTTATGAGAAAAGAGCGTACAAACTTTATTCGGAACTGCAAAATGGCCTTTTATTACGTTAAAATCGGCTTTAGGATTTTAACAACAATCTTTACGAAAACAGCCTTTACCTAAAACCACCTTTGAAGGTGCTTTTTTATTTTCTACAAATATCCTATATATATTTATTCGAAATCTAACCTTTTTAAACTTAAAAACCGCGACGCTGATTTGCAGCGCGCGGTTTTTATGGTTTTTTTTAAGAATAATTACTTGCCAAGTTTGATTACGGATGCGATGTTTGCGGCAATTCTTTCAACATACGTACTGGCGTTTTCGAACGCGTCTTGTAGAGTTATGACACCTGGTACTATGCTGAATACCGCGTCGATCCCATGTTCATGCACTACTTCACTGTCTGATGCGACATTACCCGCGATCGCGATGACCGGAACATTGTGTCGTTTCGCTGTCTTCGCAACGCCAATCGGGGTTTTGCCAAAGATTGTTTGTCCATCAATCTTCCCTTCTCCGGTTATAACAAAATCGGCATCTTGTAAATGGGTTTCAAGCTTGGCAGCCTCCAGAACAATGTCAACGCCTCTTTTTAACTCGGCAGACAGGAATGCCAGCAATCCACCGCCAAGTCCTCCTGCTGCGCCTGCGCCTGAAACATGTTCAATATCTTTGTTAAGATCTTTACGAATAACATCAGCAAAATGGCGAAGGTTATTGTCCAATTCTTCAACTATTTCTGGTGTTGCCCCTTTTTGTGGTCCGAAAATATGGGATGCGCCTCTCTTGCCTGTTAACGGATTATCCACATCGCAGGCAACATCAATTTTTACCGATTCCAGCCGTTTATCTAATCCAGCAATGTTAACACCAGCAAGCGAATTTAATGCTCCTCCACCCTCACCTATTTCTTTTCCATCAGAATCCAGAAGCATGATGCCAAGTGCTCTTGCCATTCCGGCTCCTCCATCATTAGTGGCACTTCCGCCAATTCCAATAATAATATGTTCAACACCATAGTCCAAAGCCGCGCCAATCAGTTCACCGGTACCCCGTGTTGTAGTAATCAGCGGGTTTCTGTCACCAGAAGGCACGAGATGAAGTCCTGATGCGGCAGCCATCTCTATGACCGCAGTTTTTTCATCACCGGAAATACCGAAAAATGCTTCAACCGGAGTACCAAGCGGCCCTGTTACTATTTTTGTGATGATTTTCCCTCCTGTTGCATCAACGAGGGATTGAACAGTTCCTTCGCCTCCATCTGCCATAGGTACTTTTACAAAGCTTGCCTCTGGAAGGATTTTTTTCATGCCATTCTCGATTGCTGTAGCGGCCTCAAGCGCGGTAAGGCTCTCTTTAAATGAATCAGGTGCTATTACAATTTTCATGCTCGTTTTCTCCTCTCATTGGATACCGGAGTATTATTACACTGAAATGAAAGGTCCGGACTTCTTAGAAAATCCAGACCCATTTTACTTAACTGAAGAACTTGAAGATACCAAAGATTAGTGTCGATACGATTGCAAGCGTCAAACCGACAGCTGTTTCGTAAGGAATTAATTTCAAACGTTCTTTGATTTCCATGTTTACACTTCCGCCTGTTGCGTGGAAGAAACTTCCATGCGGAAGGTGATCTAGTACTGTTGCACCAGCGTGAACCATGGCAGCACCTGCTATTGCAGTGACTCCCATTTCAAGAATTGTTGATCCGAATACCTGGGAAGCAACAGCTGTTCCTGCTGTTGTCGAAGCAGTTGCAGCCGACATGAAAATACCAGATACAGGGGCAAGAACGAATGCCGGAAGGCCAAGGGCATCCAGGCTGTTAATCAGGACATCCTTTAAACCTGAATTAGCGATGATTCCTGCTAGTGTACCTGTACCAAGGAGCATAATAGCTACACCAGACATTTTGCCGAGGCCTGCCACTGCATAGTCATTGATATGTCTGATTCGTCCCATCGCAAGAGCTCCGGCAATCCCGCCTGCAGGCAGGGCGATCATTGGGTCGATGTTAATATCAAACAAAGGACGAAGTGCAAGCAGGATGATTGTCACCAATGGCGCGACAATCGCTGGGACAATTAACGGAAGTTTCCCTTGAACTGCTGTTTCACTTTCCTGAGCTGTAACGTTAGAGCCTTTATTAACTAGCTTCTTAGCTAAAATATAAGTGACAGTCAATCCGAAAATAGCTGGAATGATTCCTGCAGCCATAACAGAAGTCAAGGGAATTCCATATGCATCTGAAGCAGCTATTGCATTCGGATTGGGTGACATGATATTTCCAACCTTACCGCCGCCGATCATCGCAAGCAGGATAGCTGTTTTGGAAATACCAGCTCTATTTGCGATGGCAAGTGCAATCGGCGCAACAGTGATGACAGCGACATCAACAAATACCCCGACAGTAGTAAGGATCATTGTTGCGATCGCAAGTGCAAGCAGTGCTCGTGTGTCGCCAACTTTTTTAACGATTGTTTCTGCGATTACTGCAGCAGCACCCGATTCAATCAAGACACCAGCAAGCACACCAGCAGCCAGGATTCTTAAAACTGCGGGTATAATCCCTTTTGCACCTTCCATCATCAAGGTCACAGTATTTGTAACATCTACTCCGCCTACAAGTCCTCCGATCAGGGCTCCGGCGATCATTCCATACGCTGGTGAAACCTTCTTTAAAATAAGGAAAATAGCAACAATAAGTGCAACGATTGCGCCGAAAGCGCTTACTTGAATATCCATCATGATGCCTCCTATAAATCATTTTGTAACTCCATTGTAAGCGCTGTCTTATCTATTTACATTAGTCAAACCATCAAAAAAAGACCTGTAATACAACAGATCTTTTGTGCATTTGCACAATTCATTCTAGTTCATTATTTAGAAACGATAAATACAAATGAAGCAGGTCAGCCGTTTTGCGGGGATCCTTCCCGGTTATTTCCGTTATTTTATCAAGACGGTATCGAAGCGTATTACGATGTACAAACAGTTCTTGTGCAGCCTTGTTCATGTCTCCGTTTGTTTCGATAAACACTCTTAACGATTCTGTGAGCTCTCCCTTTACATCCCTTTCCTTTAATGAATGAAAGAAAGGTTTTAAATCTTCGGCCAGGCCTGTTTTTGACGCATTTAAAAGAAATACAGGAAGATAATAGTCTTCATACATGAAAGTGTCTTTTTGTGGTGTCAATTTCAGGCCGGATATTAATGTATGGACCGCCTGGCGGTAGGACTTGGTCAATCCTGACAATCCCTCATGGTATTGACCAACGCCAATTTTCACCTGGTAATCCCCATTCATTTTTAACCCACTAAGCCATCCTTCTGTTATCTTTTTTAGATACTGATCATTGTCGATTTGAGGAATCCCTTTTAAAATAACAATCCTGTCATGCTGCATCAGGATCAGGTCTTCTTTTTGCATTCGGCTTTTTAAATATGTGAATGTTCTCTTACGGTCCGAAGTTTTGATGACAATAGCTGCCCGGGGAAGTTCCAGATCAATTTCCAGACGCATAGCCCTTTCAAGGAAAAGCGGGTCATGTTGGCCTTCGTAATGAATGATTTGGCTGACAAGTTCTTCTTTAAGCCTCTGATCCCATTGTATTTCATTCATCAATACTGCCTGCTGAAGGCTGAGCTCAGCAGCCATGCGTACAAGCTCTCCGAAGTTTCTAATTTCATTTGGAGAACCCGTAATCCCTATAACGCCCATGATTTTCTCATCAAAATAAATGGGCAGGTTGATGCCTGGCTTTACACCATGAAGCCTTTTAGCCTCATCTTCGGTTATTTCAAAACCGGTCCCTTGTTTGATCACAATGACTGCACCGTCATGGACATCATCAATGCGCTTTTTGTCGCCTGATCCAATAATTACGCCATGGTTATCCATTATATTAATATTTTTACCGATGATTCCCATAGTTCTGTCTACAATTTCTTGAGCTAGCTGTTTGTTTAATAATTCCATCTCAAAACCCTGCCTTGCCAACTTGAATAACTATCATTATGACCGATTATTTGCCGAAACAAAAGAGAAGCGTGAGAACATTAGTCCTCACGCGCAAAGATTATTTTGTTAAAGCGTGTTCCACTTTAATGCATCTGTCCATAATCACGGTATAGCCTTTATCTTTAAGGAAATTATAGGCTTCCTCATTTTCAAGTCCTAGCTGAGCCCAAAAAACGTCGGCATCAATTTCTGCAAATTCCTTCGCGACCTCCATCAAGTATTCCGAACGGCGGAAAACATTTACGATATCTACGTGGCCTTCGATCTCTTCAAGTGTTTTAACCGCTTTAACTCCAAGTACTTCGTCAACAGTAGGATTGACAGGGATGATTTCATAGCCTGCTGATTGCATTGCCTGCGATACCATATAGGAAGTCCGCTGTGGATTGTCGCTCAATCCAACAACGGCAATCCTTTTTGCCTTCTTAAGGATTTGGCCGATTTCTTCCCGGTCTGGATTTTTAATTGCCATATTATCTCACTCCTATGGATTATTATGACCCTGATCTTATTTTATCTCAAAATTATGAAGACTAGAAAACAAACTGCCTATTCATAATGGATGAAAACAAGTTTTATTAACTGCGAAATTTTAGTTTGTCCATGCCTCTTTTCTTCATCAATGTAAATTGGTCAGAGACAACGGCAATCAAGGTTCCAAGAATTAAACCATTATTAAGTATGGATACAAGGACAGGCGGTACGCTGCGGAAAGCTTCACCCGGAAGAAACATTGCCCCAACACCAGCCATCAGCGAAGTTCCAACAACGACCCGAACCCTCTTTTTATCATTCTCACGGTCGAATTCCGAAAAAGCGATTCCAATCATATTGACGAATATAACAAATGTGACTGAATAGCCAACGGGTGCAGGCAGTGAAGCGAACAAAGACATCACATGGGGCAGCATGCTGGCAACGACGATCAGCAGTGAGCTTATGATAAAAGGCGTAATTCTTGTAATTCCAGTTGTTGCGATAAATCCAGCTGCACCAGAGATGGGGACAGAGCCAATCGCAGAGAAAAATCCTCCGAGCAGCTGATTGATACCAGCTGTAAAACCGCTGGCCTGATAACGGAAATCAGCATTTTCAGCCCCCATATCTTTTAAAACTTGTCCAGTAACCCTAATGCTAGCTAGCATGTTGGTGATTAACAGGAATGTGATAAAGATAGAAGTCACGATTAACCCTGAATCGAAGATGGGAGGCCCGAATGCCAAAAACTCTGGAAGGGCAATTGCTGCTCCATTGTATCCTTCGTACGCTTTTCCCAGGCCCAAAATTGAAAAAACCAACCAGCCAGCGGCCAGGCTTATTAAAATTGCATACTGGCTGACCCATTTAATTTGATGTCGTGTCAGATAGAAAGTGATGCCCACCAAAAACATGCTAAAAAAAGCGATAGGAAGACTGACTTCGGTTCTTCCGCCACCAAGTCCAACCATTCCATTAAGAAATGAGCCGCTTAATTGAATGACGAGCAAAAGCAAATAAATCCCGCTCACTACGGGTGTAAACAGCTTTGCCAGCTTATCAATAAGCTTGAATAAGCTTAGCAGGAAGAATACAATCCCACTGATGATCATTGCTCCTTCTAATGCCTGCAGAGTTTCAATGTTTGATGAAAACAGAGTGGCACTTAACCCTGCATATATTGTGAATACACCCCACCAAAGACCGGCTGGCCCCTCGTTAATAGGCAAGCGATGTCCGATCAGGGCCTGCAATAGACCAGAAATGCCCAATACAAACATTGTCCTCTGAACAAGTCCTGTCGTCTCCAAATCATTCAATTGAAATAAATCTGCAATGGCAATCGGAGCTACGATTGAACCAGCAATAATGAATGCCATCCACTGAATGGCTGATAAGAATGTCTTCATTTAAAATCTCCATTTTCTTGGCGTAATAGTTATCAATATTTCCAGAAATTAAATCCATGTTTTTATAAGAGAGAGGATATTTATCCTAATTCAATAGGAGACGTCCTTTTTCCTTCGCCTATAATAATATCGTACTTAAGGATATTGTAAATAAGAAGCATTATTTGGATTATCCTGCAAACCAATATAAAAAGGAAAAAGGGCATCCGAATTAAAGATGCCCTTGCCGCTAATAGCTTGTGAACCATAAAATCCTCTGAATCCAGTAAATAATATATTTAAATGGAGTCAGTTTGTCCTTATTTTCTTCATAGTCAAGTGTAAACCTGGCTCCGTCGTTATTCCATATTCTTTTGAAATACCGGTCAACATCTTTGATAACTTGACTGTCAGAAGCGGCTGTTATCTTCATGTTGGTTTCAAGGTTTAAATCATCGAGATTTCGTCGGGTAAAGTTTGCAGAACCCCCGAGAATCACGCTGTTTTTACCACGGTCAAAGAATATCATTTTTGTATGATATTGCTCCTGGCCGGCATTATACCATTTTATTTCGATATTTTCGCTTCCAAATTCCATAATTTCTTCTGAAACAGGAATGTTGGGTAGGCCCGATTTCTGATTGCCAAACGCATTCGTATTTGGATCCAAGATAATTTTGATTTTCGCTCCCCGATCAGCGGCCTTGTCGATTTCGTCGATGACCTTCCTTTCGGCCAAATAGAACATTCCTATCCAAATTTGATCTCCCTTCCCTGTCTTTTTCAGTTCGTTGAGGAGATGCTTGAGTATTTTCCCTTCCGTCAAAACCTGGATCTTAATAGACCCTTTCTCTTCTACAGGTGTGTAATCAGGAAGGCTTCCTCCCCCTGAGAAATCGACCACTGCCTGCTCAGATTCTAGAATGTCCCCAATTATATTTCCGCTTGTTTCAAAGGCTATATTTGAGTGGAAGCCGCTAGCATCATGAGGATTCGCAGATGAAACGATAGCTGTTTTCTCAGTGACGAATACTTTCCTGTGATTAGCCTTAAGGTTCATTAGCTCAAGATAGGAACGAAGTGTCACGTCCGGAGCATTCTTTGCCATTGGATTTGGAATCCAGCCTTCTCCTGATTGCCCAAACCACTGGAAAAACGCCCTCCAAACTCCTGTATATAATGGATTGGAATCCCTCAGCGGATCTAGATTGGTAAAAATCACTTTTATGTCATTTTCACGAAGTTCTTTCAAGATTCCCGATTTGTGGGAACCGTATGTCAAATTAATTTCATCAGTGATGAACACAATTGTGAGATCCTTATGCTTTTTCTTCTGAGCTATAAGCTTTTCACCGATCGATTCACTTATTTCCGGATACCCCATATCTTCTTTATAATAGCCATTGAATAAAAACATATCCAGGACGATGAAATCCTCTGCTTCCTCAATCCCTTTCTTTACCGTATCGAATATTTCATGCTCATACTTTTTTTCACCATCTGTCCCCTTGTAGGTTAAATCATATAAAAAACGAACCTCTTGGACGTTATGGACTTTTCCCTCATACGATAAGCCATCAGGCAGATCTTTATGCGTATGATAGACAGCATTTACGATTACGATTAATGCCAGCATGAGTAAAATCAATAACGTTTTTCTCTTCGATAAACTTTTTCCGATCCTCATATAGAAGGACTCCTTAAAATAGAATAATATACTTCCTTATTCACTTCTTCAGCAAGTTATAAACTTAGCAAGCAAAGAGTAACGCAATTAATGAGCGAAATAATCTAATTGCAAATAAAACAGATACTATATAATAAGCTGGCCATAGGCCATTAATCAGTTTTGTTCAAGATTTGCATGGAGTTTTTAAGAGAACATGGTAAAATAAAAGAACCTTAAAATCTTAAAAGGAGAATATTTCATGGCATTAAACGCAATCATCATTATTCTAGCTTACTTGCTTGGTTCAATACCTTCTGGACTCATAATCGGAAAAGCATTCTATGGCAAAGACATCCGAGAACATGGGAGCGGAAATTTAGGCGGTACAAATACATTCCGGACATTAGGGGTAAAAGCTGGTTTAGTAGTAAGTATTGCTGACGTCTTGAAAGGGACTCTTGCAGCTTTTCTGCCTTTGCTTCTGAATGCTGATGGTCTCCATATGCTTTTAGTAGGGGTGTTTGCTGTAATTGGACACATGTACCCTGTTTTTGCAGGATTTAGAGGCGGCAAAGCGGTCGCTACTTCCGGTGGAGTTTTACTGGCGTACATACCGATATTATTCTTACTCATGCTCGTTATCTTTTTCATCAGCTTGTACATTACAAAGTATGTTTCTCTTTCTTCGATTCTAACTGGTATAGCAGCGTTCATTTACTCTCTGTTTACCCAGGACCTTCCGCTAATCGTGGTTGTCGCTGTCCTGGCCACCTTTGTTACTTACAGGCACAGGGCTAATATTGAGAGAATCCGCAATAAAACCGAGCCGAAAATCAAGTGGCTTTAATATCAGTTAACAACAACAAAATTAGCCGTCAAACCTTGAATAGGTTTGACGGCTTTTTTAGCTAAGAGCTTTGTTCTATTTGGCTGCTGATTTTCCGTTCCTGCCGCTTCGCTTTCCTGCTAACCAATACAATTGAGTTAACTATTTCCGGACGATCCCAAAGGCCTTTAGTGCTTTTCCCAGATTGCTATACATTTTTACGTTATCGAAATTGATGCCAAGTGTCACGACTGAGTGTGCTAGTTCAGGCCTCATGCCCGTCAGATTCACATCCACTCCAGTAAGTTTAAGGCTGTCTATTATTTTGAAAAGCTCTTGCGCAACCATTGTATCAACTATGAAAACCCCAGAAAGATCCATGATCAGGCAGTCAACTTCTTTATTCTTCGTTTCACGCAGGGTATGCTCCATCAATATCCTTGCTCTATGAGTATCAATATCGCCAATGATCGGCAAAACGGCCACTCCATCAACAATGGAAATGACAGGTGTGCTCAATTCATCAATGACCTCCTGCTGTGCTCTAAGGCGCTTATTGGCCTGTCCAGTATAGGAATTCGTGAAAGTGAGGATTAAACCGTCAATGAAGTCGTTAACGAGATTGCTTAACCTTAACATTTCTTTCGCGCTAAGATCATTTATTTTATCTGCCATATCAGAGAGTTCTTCCCATAGCGCCCCACGGATACTATTAAAATGCTGAACTGATTGACTCAGCGAAAGACCTAGTCGCACTTTATCTTCACTTACCCGATTTCCCCAATCATTTATTCTTTCATCATCTATTTCCCCTGTTAAAAAACTTTCAAGCAAATGAATTAGTTCTTCTATTTGTTCTTTATACAAATTCACTTTTATTAATTTAATGTACGTTTCTGGCTGATTTTTATCAATTGACTTTAATATATTGGCTGTTACCTTTTCTTCCCTTTCAGTCAGGAAATTTTTAAATAAGTGAATTGCTCTATCCATCTCGTAGCTCCTTTTTGTCACAAAAAAGTTCTTTTTAGAATATTTTTTGTTCTTTATAAAAAAATACATGCTTTTGCTGGTATAATTTAAATGATTATGTCATATACATTCGAAAGAAATCGAATTTAGGTTGCCCAGGTTAAAGATTGTGAATTCCTGATGAAATTACCCGAATCTTGATTGCTTCAAACAAACACAGTTCAAAAGTATTTTTAAATAAGAAGGGATACAGATGGAAGCTATTAAATATTTTCCACGCGTACAATTCAGTGCTGGAATGGAGAAGAAACGGCCATATGCCAGTAGCTTAATCTTAGCAGGACTAGAAAACCTTGTTCTATTTCCAACTTTCTTATCAATCGGAAACTCTTTCCCATATCATAACCTGGCAATTACGAAGGATGGGTTGACAATGGTTGATTTATATCAAGAAAAAGCAATTCTTGAAAACAAAAATCTCAAGCTCGAACAAGAAATTATTGAAAAACAGCAAACTTTAAAGAATTTACAACTGGCTATTCAATCAGCCACAGGTGATTTTCAAGCTGCTTCAGCGAGCCATTTGGCGGCCGGGTTAGCACATGAAATAAGGAATCCGCTGACAACGATCAAGGGTTTTATCCAGTTGCTCCAGCCGGAACTGCAGGCTGCCGGCCAGCAGGAGTTTGCAGATGTAGCTCTTGATGAACTTAATCGGGCCAACTGCTTACTGACTGAATTTCTTTCTGTATTGAAACCTGCCTCATCTGAGAAAAAGAAGATATCTGTTAACAAGTTAGCTGCAAGCATGTTCAAGCTTTTTTCAAGTGAGTCGATTCTCAAGGATATCGAGATAGATATTGAACTTCCTGATTATGAGTTGTATGTACTGGCAGATGAAAATGCGATCAAACAAGTGTTAATTAATTTATTGAAAAATGCCATTGAGGCTGTTGAAGGAAATAGTGGGAATAAAGGTTCTATAAAATTGGTTGTGAATGAAGATGCTGGTGTCATTCATGTCAGTGTATTAGATAATGGGACTGGAATTGATGAATACTCTCTGAAAAAAATCTTCACTCCATTCTATACTACAAAAACTGACGGAACCGGTATGGGGCTTGTAATCAGCAAGCAAATAATAGAAAATCATGGCGGAGAAATGACGGTTACCACTCAACCCTTAAAGACCATATTCGAATTTTCCCTCCCCGCTATTTAATTTACAGCTTTCCGATTAGTCGAAAAATTGTCAAATTGAACACAGTTCCCTTCTTCCTTCACTGGTAAAATGTAGGTAAGAACAGGAGAAAGAAGGCGGATTGAAATGGAAGAAGTTATAAAGCTGGCTGAAAATTATGTGTACACAACCACAACAGCTGATGTAACGTCGCCAGATGATTTTATTGTTGAATTTCTGACTGATATTCATGACAATGACAAAAATGGTCCATCTACAATAAAAATAAAGAATATGAACGAACTAATGGATTTCCTGGAAAAAATGGAGTGGTAGTATAGTTTCCGTCTCTCTTAAACTTACGAGCTCTACAAGTAGCCCACAGGATGTACTGATACCCAAATACATTAATAAATGCGGTCCCTCAGGAACCGCATTTTTTACTTATAACAGCTTACACTTTAAGGAGTTTAAACTTTCCTGAACCGAAAACATCTTTTAAATAATCTAGTTTGGTATTATCGAAGTAAACTGAATCCCCCTTATGAATCAGGATTGAAACCTCGTCAAATGTAAAAATCTGATCATTGGTTAATGGCTGCTCCTCCAGAGCAACTTTAAGCTGAGGTCCTCCTCAGCCGATTCCCATCGTCAGCCGGACATAAAGCTTTTCCCCATTTGCACTTTCCTTTTTGATAGCTTTGAGCAATATTTTATATGCGCTATCAGTAATTTTAAACATATCCACTCTCCCTCTCTTAGTTATTATTAACAATATACTTTTTGTCAAAAAATTTATCGAATTATGACAAAAATATGAAAATCATACTGAAATTTATACATTAATCATCATTCTTATAATATATTATCCTTAGGGGCTTAAAAATAAAAATGCCTCATTCTAATCTGGGGAGATTAATATGAGAAAAAAGAAGAAAAAACCTTTGGGACTGGCCTTGTTTGCTGGCTTAGGTGTTTTGGCATCTGTATTAACATTTCAGATGTACCATGAAGCCGAGGCAAAAACACCAAGTGTTACAGTCAAATCTCAAAAATCACATCTTGAGAGAAGCTATGATGTTTCTGGAAAGAGCTTTGTGGAGAAAGTGAAATTAGGAGCAATCGGCGATATCTTGATCCACGATACGGTTTACGAAGATGCCTTCGTGAACCCTGGTTATGATTTCAAACCGATGCTCAGTAATGTTAAGGAATATTTAATTGAACCTGACCTATTGCTGGCGAACCAGGAAACGCTTCTTGGCGGAGTGGAAATCGGACTGTCAAGCTATCCTATGTTCAATAGTCCTGTTGAAGTGGGTGAGGCGTTTATCGATGCCGGAGTGGATATTGTTTCAAATGCGAATAACCATTCGCTCGATAAGTCTGAAAAAGGTGTGATGGCTTCTATTAAAAACATGGAAGCTGCCGGTCTTCCTTATGTAGGTTCATACAAGGATGATGCCGACCAGCAAAAACTGCGCATAATGAATAAAAATGGGATTGATGTTTCCTATTTATCATACACCTATGGAACGAACGGGATTCCAGTCCCTATCGGCAAGGATCATCTCGTGAATCTCATTGACAGAGAAGCAATGAAGGCTGAGATTCATCGCGCTAAAGCAGAGTCTGATGTTGTGGTCATGAGTATCCACTGGGGAAATGAATACCAGCGCTTCCCTACAACTGAACAAAAGGATCTTGCCCAGTTTATTGTTGATGAGGGTGTCGATATCATCTTTGGCCATCACCCGCATGTACTTCAGCCTATGGAGTGGCTGACGGCAACAGACGGAAGAAAAGCATTGGTGGTCTTTTCTCTGGGCAATTTCCTGTCCGGGCAAATGTGGGACTATAAAGATATCGGCGGTCTTGCCACTGTAGAAATAACTAAAACCATCACTCCGGAAGGTAATAAAATCGTATTGGAAAAACCTGAGTTTCTTCCAACCTTTGTTTCAAGCAGCAGGCAAAGGAATTACCAGGTGGTTCCTTTGCAAGAAGCCGGTAAATTCGGTCTTGCTGGTGCAGAAAATAAATATAATGAGATCATGCATCATATGACTCAATTTATAAAAGAATAAGGTGAGAGTGCCCGGTCCATGAAGACCGGGCATTGCTTATGTTATAATCGGTCTATCTGGTATGGAAGGAGAACAATATGAATATTACAATTAATGATGATGCAGCAGCATGGTATGAAAATGAAATGGACCTTTCATCCGGAAGCTTTTTGCGATTTTTTGTCCGGTATGGCGGCTTCAGTTCAATCCAGAAAGGTTTTTCATTAGGTGTCTCCAAAGAAGAACCGGATCACATTGGGGTAAAAACAGAAAAAAATGGAATCACCTATTATATTGAAGAGAAAGATATTTGGTATTTTGACGGCCATGATATGACCGTGGAACTCCACCCGGTTGGCCAGGAACCTGATTTCAAATTCGAAAAGAAATAAGGCAGACGCATTCGCGCCTGCCTTATTTCTATCCTTTTAGAATATCGCTCTTAATGCCCTCTTGTTTCAAAATCTCAGCTTGCTTTGTTCCTAAAAGATCGAAATGAGGATACTTTATCTTCCTTTTGTCGATCCATTCCGGCCGCAAACCATATCTTCTTCCCCATTCAGCTAACTTTTCAAGATCCCTGCAACCTACTTTTGTAACCGTAGAACACTCTGGAAAGCGGTCATCAATCCAATAATGGGTCAGGAAGGCAATCTCCCCTCTATCGATTTTAGCTTTCCATTCTTCAAGCTCATGACGCTTGATCCCGAAAGCCAAATCAGACTTGCTCCTTTTCATCTTCTGGCTTCTTCATTGCCTGCAGATAAGCTTCATGCCAGTCAGGGTAGCTCCTTTTTAATGAAATCGGCCGGAAGCTATCCTTTTTAACACAGACATGTTTTGAGCTGCCAGTCAACGCAAGATCACCCTCACCATTGAAGATTTCATATTTATAGACGGAGCGAATGCCATCATATTCCTCCACCCAAGTCTTGATTGTAGCTGTATCTCCATATCTCAGCGGTTTTTTATAGGAAGCTTGGATATCAAGAACAGGTGAGATGATTCCGTCCTTCTCCATTTCTGCATAATTAAAGCCAAGCTCCTTAATCAATTGAGTTCTGCCCAGTTCCATCCACACCAGATAATTAGCGTGATACACGACTCCCATCTGGTCTGTTTCGGCATATCTAACCTCGATCTCCCTAGAAGAAATTATCATTAGCAATCCCCTTTGTTTTTTCTTGTTAGTTTAATCTATCAGCTTTTTTAAAGCCGCTTCAAAATCTTGTTTTTCCAAGTATAAAACAGCTTCACCTAAATTCTCAAAATTTTCGACGTCAATCAATCGATATGCCTGGGATTGTATCGCCTCATCCACTAAGTTAGTAGCGAATCGACCGTTTCCGTTGATTTCTGTTTCTGAGAGTTTTGCAGTTAAAAAAGCTTCAGCTTCCACCTTTATCTTATATTGATACTTTCCAGCGTAGTTCTTAATGATGAGCAGCAAATCACTCGCATTATAGTCCGGAAAATGGAAAAACTTCTTGAACCTTGACCTAAGGCCAGGATTGCTTTCCAGCAGCATGTCCATTTCTGCAGGGTAGCCAGCTAAAATAACGACGAGATTTTCATTATGCCTTGTCATTTCATCAACAAGAGTATCAATCACTTCCTTGCCAAAGTCGCCCGAGCTCTGACCAAGCAAAGAGTATGCCTCATCTATGAATAATACTCCTCCGAGTGCCTCACGGATTTTTTTCTTTGTTTTGATGGCTGTCTGTCCAACATAACCAGCGACAAAATCCGCCCGACTGCTGACGATTAGATGACCGCGCTTTAGCATACCGCATTCCTTCAGGAGCTCAGCATAAATCTTTGCGACAGTGGTTTTTCCAGTGCCAGGATTGCCTGTAAAGACAGAATGAAGCTGGATCGGAACAGCAGGCAATCCCTTTTCTTTTCGAAGCTGCTGGATCCTTACGAAGGAGATCAGTGAAGTAACCTCTGATTTCACATTGTCTAATCCGACAAGGGCATTCAGCCTGTCTAGTGGCTTTTCCGCTTGAGGATTCGAAGGTGATTCAAAGTCTTCTTTTTCCAATAATGTATAGGCCGATAAGTCATCTTCTTCAGCAGGCCTGGATCCCTTTTTAAAAATCGCTTCTAACACAAGATTGCGTACCGTCCTGGCATTTCCGAAGGTATCGTCGACTCTTTCCTTTTCAATACGATCACTAAGCTCGAGCTTCGCTGATTCTGTCATGGCATAATCGTTATCCTGTGCCGCTTGCTCAGCAATTTGCAAAAGTTCTTCATCTGAATAATCCGGGAGATGGATTAAATTTGATTGAGGGAATCGTGATCTTAATCCTGGATTCGCATCAAGAAATTGACGCATTTCTTCTGGATAGCCAGCAAGGATCACAGCGAATTTGCCTCCATACTCATTTCCTGTCATTAAGGACACTAGTGTATCGATAGCTGTTTGACCATAGTCATTTCCAGTCTGTCCTTCCCGCTTAAGACTGTAAGCTTCATCAATAAACAGTACCCCGCCCAAAGCTTGTTCGACGACCTTCCTGACATTTTCCTCCGTCTGGCCTACATAAGCACCAACAAGCTGGGACCGGTCAGCCTCAATTATTTCTTCACGTGGCAATACGCCAAGTTGATGATATATTTTAGCAAGCAATCGGGCTAACGAGGTTTTTCCTGTCCCTGGATTCCCGGTCAGGACCATATTTAAGCTTTGATCATCCTTTGTTTGCAGACCAAGCTCTTTCCGTTTTTGCTGGTACTTCAAGAATCGGTAAAAGTCATTCACTCTCTCCTTTACAGACTCCAGTCCTACCATTTTATTGAGTTCAGCCAGTGGATCCTTTTCAGACTGTGTCTGGCTATCTAATTCTTCAGCAAATTCCTCTTCCCATTGCACCTTGATCTCTTCGAGGCTTTGAAGTCTTTTCTGCATTTCTTCATAATGAACCGCTGTGTGGAAAACCCCGGTAACTGACTCTTCATATAACTCTGTGGCTTTCAGGAGAGCTGCCGTCTCTTCAATAGCCTGTTCGAGCAAATGAGTCAGCCTGTTGAACTTCGCCTCAACATCAGACCCTTTTTCAAGATGCTGGTCAGTTAAGTCATCAAGTTCTTCTTCAGCGTGTGAGAGGAATTGCTGTGAAATATCTATGTACTGCTCTGCTGTTTTCTTTTTTAATGCCCGATTATCCGTTTCCCTGATCCGCGGGTAGGCAAGTTGGTCAAAAAGGCTCCCTTTATTTTTCCATTGATTCCTGGCGAGCATGGATTTTGCCTTCTTGTTTGCCGGGTCTTGTTCAATCGCCGTTTTTAGCCACTCGAGGACTAGAGTATCATATCCGTTTCGCTGGGCCCTCGATTGAGCAGCCAAAGTAAGAGTTTGGGACAGTTTCTTATTCTCTTCGCTTTTTGTCAGCATCCTGACTGCAGTAATTAAACTGGCTTCATCCTGAATATATCCTTTTGTATTTATCTCTTCTTCCCATAGCAAAATCTGTTCATCTATAGGGATTTGTTTTTTTTGTCGATCCATCCAAATCACTTCTTTATCTAAAGTTAATTACACACGATATCTTATTTAGTTCACATTCCGTATATTATCACATTTTTACCGAAACGGAAAAAGACCCGCCTGTTGACGGGCCTTTTCGGTATTACTGCTGGTTGTGCGCTTCATCTTTGATCTCAGCTCTAAACGCATCAATGCTTTCTCGGCGGCGCTCATTTTTAGCTTTAATTCTTTGCTGGTCTTCAGGACTCGAATTGACTATTGCAGCTTCAGCATCCTCCATGTTCTCAATCGTATGATGGATCATGGACTGCAGCTTTTCCACATTATCGCTTCGATCGTCTGGCTTTGGTGTATGATTTGCCATTGTCATGTACCTCCTTTTAAAAAGTACATCAATAGTATGCTACTACTCGTGTTGATTATTAGCGGAAAACAGTGGATAACTTTTCTGGAGATAAAATAAAAGCCCGCCAAATGGCAGGCATATCATTCGGTTATTCACCTTTTGTTTGTATTACCTGGGCGTGTTCACCCGACTTATCATTCATTTTCTTTCCTTTATTGCCACTGAATCCACGCGGCTGCGTTCCTAGATGGCTTGGAACATAGTGCTTGCTGTCCTTTTTAGGATTGCTCATGTATATCCCTCCTCTAGAATAAGTTTTTCCTAAAGAAGAGGTTTTCATAAATGGTAATGTATGATATTTACTCAGCTTTACCCAAGTGTTTTTGCTCTAATTTTGCCTCGATCCTCTCGATTGCATCACGGTCATTCAGAAGTTGGCGTTTATTTTCCATTACAAGCTCTTGAAAAGAACGCTTTCTTGGTTTTCTCATCGTGTTCACCATCCTTTGTCATCATTGTAACAGTTATTATGTCCGGAAACGGTTGCAATTATTACAACTTTTTGAAAATTTAATCGTATTTTATTCTTACCCGATATTTTCGTGTATCTTCCATGCAATTTTTACCATAAAAAAAAACACCAGTAGCCGTACTGGTGTTACTTCATTAGTTCTTGCATCTGTTCGTATGTCATGGAACCAATATGCTTTTTTAGAATCAACCCATGCTCATCAATAATGAATGTGGTAGGAATTGAAATGATGGAATATGTTTGCTGTGTGGTTCCCTCTTGATCAAGTAATATTGGAAAAGTTAATTCATAGTCCTTCACAAACGACTTAACATTATTCTGAGGATCCAAATTGACTCCAAGAATTTCAATTTCCTTTGAATTCTCTTTATAAAATTGCTCCATTGCCGGCATTTCCTCTTTACAAGGCGGACACCAAGTAGCCCAGAAATTCAGCATGACCTTCTTACCTCTGTAATCTTTCAGGCTTACCTCCTCACCAGCAAGGTTTTTCAGAGTAACAGCAGGAGCTACCATCCCGGCACCGATGCCAGTCGTTGCTTTTGAAGCTTCAATCGCTTGTGGCTCTTCCGTTTTATAAAAATGCTGAAACAACGCAAACAGAACCAGACCAGCAAGAATACCAGCAGCAATCGCTTTTTTGACCATAGGAACACCCCCTTTGGTTTATTTACAAATAGGATATCCCAAGTATACAAAGATAATGAAAGTGGAGAAGTGAGAAATTTTGAGGATTATGTGAATTTTAAATTAAAAAGCTATGGGAGGTCGATCACTGCGTACCTCCTTCGGACAAAACATGCCATTCCTACCGAGTATTTGTCCGAACTTGGGGCACCTTCGGACAAAAGGTGCCGTCACTACCGATGATTTGTCCGAACTTGGGGCACCTTCGGACAAAAAGTGCCGTCCCTCTCGATGATTTGTCCGAACTTGGAGCACCTTCAGACAAAACTTGCCGTCGCTCTCGATAATTTGTCCGAACTCGGGTCACCTTCGGACAAAAAGTACCGTCCCACTTGAGGATTTGTCCGAACCTGGGTCACCTTCGGACAAAACGTACCGTCACTCTCGATGATTTGTCCGAACTTGGTTCACCTTCAGACAAAACGTACCGTCACTCTCGATGATTTGTCCGAACTAGGGGCACCTTCAGACAAAACGTACCGTCACTCTCGATGATTTGTCCGAACGGGGTTATACCCGTCCAAATCCTTTGCCAGTAATCTAATTATCAAATGCAGATCACTTTTGATGCAGCCCAACATAAAAAATGCCAGGGAGTCTCTGCCCTGGCATTCAATCATGCTTATTTTTCAAACAAACGCGGCAACTCTTCGCTGTAGTTCCCTCGCATGATCCCTTTTTCTGTAATGATCGCGGTAATTAAGTGATGTGGTGTCACATCAAAGGCTGGATTGAAAACCTTAACGCCTTCAGGTGCTGTCGATTTTCCGAAACCAGCAGTGATTTCCTCTGCTGCCCGTTCCTCTATCGGTATTTCATCCCCTGTTTTTGTTTCAAGATCTATTGTCGATAGTGGCGCAGCGACATAGAAAGGGATGTTGTGTGCTTTTGCTAATAAAGCGACACCATATGTTCCAATTTTATTAGCTACGTCCCCGTTGGCAGCTACACGGTCACATCCTACGATGACTGCTTGTACCTTCCCCTGTTGCATGACCATGGCCGCCATGCTGTCAGTAATGAGGGTAACATCGATTCCAGCCTGCATTAATTCCCAGGCAGTCAGACGCGCTCCCTGGAGCAATGGACGGGTTTCATCCGCAAACACCTTAATATCCATTCCTCGTTCCTTAGCCAAATAAATTGGAGCTAGCGCTGTGCCATACCTTGCTGTGGCAATGCCTCCAGCGTTGCAATGAGTTAAAACGGTCATTCCATCCTCGAATAAAGACAAAGCATTCTCGCCAATGGAACTGCAGACATTTTCATCCTCCTGGCGGATTAAATGCGCTTCCTCTTCCAGTAGACGCTTAATTTCCTTTACCGGTTTACTGCTTTCACCTTTAGCACGTGTATCCATCCTTTTTAATGCCCAGAAAAGGTTGACTGCAGTAGGGCGGGATGTAGCAAGATAATCTGCTTTTTCTTTGAAAAACTTATAAAATGAATTAAAATCATTTTCGGGTGCATCCTTGATACCAAGAGCCAGCCCATAAGCAGCGGCAATACCAATTGCTGGAGCGCCCCTTACTTTAAGTTGTTTAATCGCATCCCATACATCTTCAATATTGTTAATTTCCAGGAACTCAGTAACCTGGGGAAGTTTTGTTTGGTCTAAAATATATATTTTTTCACCGTCATATTTTACTGATTGTAAAAATGTTTCTTCCATGGTGATCCTCCTTATGGCTTTTAAGACAATTCTGAAACTATATATCATTTTATCAATTATAAGCCACAGAGCAAATGAAAATTATCTTTACAGGAATTTTCCCCCACCATTTTAAATATCGTCACATTCAAAAAGCAGCGCCATTGACGCTGCCTTTACTCTTTACCAGTAATATAGTATGGTGGCACCCTTAGCCAGCCTTTTTCCTGCATTAGCGTTTTAAGTGTCAAGGAAAAGGTGATTTTCATCATATGGTACTTCGCAAATAAGTAACCAACATCCGATCGGACGGATTCAGTAATTCCCCTTGTTGCTGATGTGATTCCTACTACAAGATTGTAGGCGATTAAATTGGCGATTTCCTCATCATTCATCCTTGCCCTTTCTGGAAGTGCCTTGAATTCACCTACGATTTTTTCTGCTCCAACATCAGGGAGTGGAATTCCTTCATCCTTGAAAAACTGTGTCAGTTCCTTAATCATTGGTCTGTGGACATTTTCGATGATATCTACGATCTTTTCTTTGAGTTCAGGGTCCTGGGCTAAATTGTAGGCGTGTTGATCGTATCTAAGGGTTTGTTCAGTCCCATGAAGATAAAACCATAGATTCATTACTTCTCCGACATGCAATGGCTTTTTGTCCCCGTCCATAAAAGGACCGAAAGCATCCTTCATCACTTCAAAAAGTTTCAAAGCAGGACACCTTCCTTTCTGCAACAGAATTTGGGGTTATTATTAGATTTATAAAGGTATTCTATTCATCACCATTATCGGATAACCCTAGTCTTTGCTTGACCAATCCAATGAAATTCCTTGCCGGTCTGGAAAGGTGATGCTGTTTTAACCAGATTAACCCAACAGATGATACCAACTCGGCATCTGAAATATTCCGGGTGAAAAGATTTGAATGTCCATATGATTGAAAAACAGATACAGGAACTATAGTTGAACCAATCCCTGAGGAAACCATTTGCATCAGCACATTCATATCTGAGCATTCACATATGACCTGAAGCGGAAGCTGTGCTTTTGTAAAAGCGTCATGGATTATATTGTAGCTTCCAAGTCCCTCTGTAGATGGTAAAATTAACGGAAAATTGCTTATTTCTTCTATTGATATCTCGTCTTTCCCATTTTCTCTGCAAACGAAAACAAATGATTCATTGTATAAAGGAAGGTAGTTAAGATCTTGATTAGCCAATGGCAGCCTGACCAGCCCCAGTTCTATTGTTCGATTTTTTACAAGTTCAGCTAGGTAGGCAGAGTCATTTTGGACAATCCGCAGGTAGACAAGCGGAAAGGATGTGTGAAATGCTTCCACCCATTCAGGAAATTCTGGCACAGATAGTGTGTTGATTCCAACCGATAAATTTCCCTTCCTCCCTTCATCCGTCTCTTGAAGTTCATTTTTCACTTCCTCAAAGGCATGGACAATATTTAGTGCATGTCTGTATAGCAGCTCACCCTTATCAGTCAATTCAAGCTTTTTCCCATGACGTTCAACCAGCATCACTCCTAGTTCTTCTTCCATTTGTTTTAATTGAAGGCTTAACGGCGGCTGTGACATATGAAGTCTATGTGCTGCAGCTGTTATATTCTTTTCTTCTGCGATCGCGATAAAATATCGCATCTGTCTAATATCCATAAAAACTCCTTCTATTTAAAAAAGATATGATTTTAATACAAATTATATATTTTAAATATACCTAAGGTCTATGGTACGATATTTTCATTCGTTTCAAAACGGAAAAATTTATCTGTATAAGAGAGAGGAGAAAATAATGGATAAATTATTTCAATTACAGGCACATGGTACAACGTTTGGTAGAGAGCTATCTGCAGGTCTTATTTCCTATATAACAGTTGTATACATTATCATTGTCAACGCAACAATATTAGCAGCAGCAGGCATCCCACTCGAAGCAGGAATCATCGCCACGATTCTCACAGTGTTTGCGGGCTGTTTGCTCATGGGATTTTGGAGTAACACTCCGATTCTAGTGATTCCGGGTATGGGATTAAACGCGATGTTTACATATACAATCGTCCAGTCCGGCGGTTTCACATGGCAAGAAGCTCTTGCGATGGTTTTTGTATCGGGAATCCTGTTCATGATTTTAGCCTTCACTCCGCTGGCAAAGACAATCATCGCATCCATTCCTGACTCACTGAAAGAAGCCATTACAGTCGGTATTGGAATACTGTTGATTTTAATCGGTTTTGATAATAGCGGCATTATTACAAACTCGGAACACACGCTGCTTGAAATCGGTGATTTAAGCAGCTCAACTGCACTCATCACATTAATTGGTCTAATCGTCACAGTTGTATTATTCATTAAAAACATTCCAGGTAATCTATTGCTGAGCATTGTGTTTACGTCTGTACTTTCCCTTCTTTTCGGTGACTTCGGAAGTGGAGGAGTTTCGTGGAGCATGCCGGCAATTAGTGAGTACACATCTGTCTTTGGGCAGCTGTCATTTGCCCAGGCAGGAAATTTTGTTTTCTGGCTGACAGCCTTTTCTCTTGCGATGGTCGTCATTTTTGAAAACATCGGTCTGATCCATGGCCATACAAAAATGCTTAACCAGACACAAAAAAGTAAGAGGGCACTTCAAGCAAATTCGATTTCGGTTGCCACTGCAGGTATTTTAGGCACGAGCCCAACAGTATCTTCTGTAGAAAGTGCTGCAGGGATTGCGGCTGGCGGCAGAACAGGTTTAACGAGTGTTACAACAGGTGTCCTGTTTCTGGCTTCAATCGTCCTTATTCCGGTTATTAAAGTAGTACCTGAAAGTGCGGTATCACCGGTATTAATTTTAATAGGAATATTGATGCTTCAAAATATAACCAACATCAAGCTTGATGATTTAATGGAAAGCTTCCCAGCACTTCTGATTATTGTATTGATTCCATTAACCTACAGCATTGCAGATGGCATGGCGATTGGCTTTATCCTTTACCCGCTCCTAAAGCTGCTGATGGGAAAAGGCCGAGAAATCCAGCCAGCACTTTATATGATTGCATTGCTGTTTCTTGGTAACTTCGTGCTGCAATATGCACTTTAAGAGCTGCGTAAATGATCTTCGGAATATTATGAGTACCTCAAAAATGTTACATGCCTTAAACACTAAATAGACCAAAGAGAAAAGGACGTTAGTGTATCCTGCCGTCCTTTTCTCTTTGGTCGTTGTGTTTTAAAACGAAAATGCCGTTTCACAGTAAAATGATCCATTAAGTTAGTTGGAGATTGCTCAGTCGGACTGCTTCACACTAAGTACAGTGATCGTAACCAAGATGACCATCATTCCAATAAGTTGAATAGTGGTCAAATGGTCACCGATAATCAGAACGCCAAATAATGAAGCTGTAACCGGCTCTACCATAGCAACCATTGAAGCAGTTGTTGGGGCAGTTTTACGAATGCCAATCACATAAAAAATAAATGAAATTCCAGCACCAACGATCCCTAATAGAAGAAACCATCCTATGTCGCTTGACGTTACCACAGCAACAGCTTCATCTTTGTCTGCAAAAAGAAAAAGGATGAGACATAATGAAAAGAATGCAATGGTTAACGTGGTCTGCAGCTTTCCGATAGAAGAGGCATTTTTAAACCCGAAGATAAACAATGCATAGGAAAGACCAGCAGTTAGCCCCGCTGTCACTCCTAGAAGACTCACTGAAACCGATTCGGTGTTGTAGGCACCTGTAAGAAGGGTAATTCCTATAAGTACACCTGCAATGCACCCCCATTTAAACCAAGTTGAACGTTCTATTCGCAACAAAAAAGATATTAAGAGGACGAAGACAGGCGCCGTGTACATTAGAGTAGCAGCGACAGCAATGCTTGAGGCTTGGATACTTAGAAAATAAAAAGTGAAATTTCCAGCAACTCCTATACCCGCCAATAAAGACCATATGTATAAACGGGTAGATAAGGTCCAATTTTGTCTAAAGCGAAAGAGAAACCAGGCAAAAAAACATATAAATCCAACAGCCGCTCGGTATAGGGATATCACAATAGGATCCCAGCCTCTGGTCATTAAAATATCGGCAATTCCTCCACTAATGCCCCAGAATATTGCCGCTAGTATAACTAAGCCTACCCCTGCAAATTTCATGTTGCGCCCCCCTTATGAGAAGTATGGGTTTGAATTTTTCATCCCGCGCCATAATTCACGAACATTTAAAAACAAACAATTCTTCTTAAGACCTCAACATCAATATATGTTTTAAAAAAGGTATTAACGATAATTCCCTTGTTTTCGTACCTAAAACCTGCTGACATCTTTAAGGCACGTGAATGAGATTGTTTATATGTGGGTGCAAAAAAAATAAACATAAAAATGGCGTGTCAAAACTAATTTCAGTTTACACGCCATTTTTATGTTTATAGATAGGGCACCAAAAAAACAGGCAGGTTTTAATTTGCTTTTTTGAGAATATATGAGGATGGGTTTGTATGAACGTTTGGAATGAACTTTGCCGCTTCCTGCAGCAAATGGATTTGGGCAGCCTGTGCCTGGTCAACTGTCCCCATGCCATACATCTTCAAGGACTTCTCAAGAACAAGCATCGATTCATGACCGTTTACATAGTAGAGACTCTCACCAGCACGCGGATAATAGGATTCAAGGGGCTTTGTATTGGATATGACATGATACTGTGCTTCCCCTTTTTGAGAGTACCCTGCGACCACTGCTTCAAAGGGCTGTCCATCCTCCATGAGCATGGAACTATTGATTGATGACTGGATTGATTCTGCCAATTCTTTAAGACTCATTCCTTGATTAACGAGAATTTCAGCAGCACTTGCGGCCATCATGGCATATTCCTCATCACCTGAGAAAGCAATGAAGGCTGTATTTGGTATTAATTCTTTAAACCTGATATCATTGATTATCTGATGAGTCCCCAAATCGGTAACCAATGAAATAAAATCTTCTCTTGCAACTATTGATACTAGGCCCATAGAAAACACTCCTTATGTTCCATCTATCTTAAACATACCTTTTTGCCAGCAAATTTCAATAAGAGAAGTTGTCGATACATTAGAAGTTTTCGGGAATTTTGTAAGTTCAGTAAGTTAGAAGCATTCCTCACTGTAAAATAATCGAGGAAACTGTATTTAATAGACATTTCTAATGATTATTTTCACTAAACAATAGCATAACCTCGCGAAAACAGCTTTCCATATCAAGCTGGATTTTGACAGGTTTGAGCTCCATGAGGTTAAAGGTTACGAGATTAACCGTTATCTAGACAGGTTCAACCACTTCAGGCAAAAAGTTATCAAGATTCCCCCATTATCTTGACAGGTTCAGCCGCTTCAGGCAAAAAGCTGTCAAGATTCACCCATTATCTTGACAGGTTCAGCCACTTCAGGCAAAAAGCTGTCAAGATTAACTCATTATCTTGACAGGTTCAGCCGCTTCAGGCAAAAAGCTGTCAAGATTAACTCATTATCTTGACAGGTTCAGCCGCTTCAGGCAAAAAGCTGTCAAGATTCACCCATTATCTTGACAGGTTAAAGCTCTTCAGGTGAAAAGCTGTCAAGATTAACCCATTATCTTGACAGGTTTGAGCTCTTCAGGCAAAAAGTTGTCAAGATTAACCCATTATCTTGACAGGTTCAGCCGCTTCAGGCGAAAAGTTGTCAAGATTATCCCGTTATTTTGACAGGTTCAGCCGCTTTAGGCAAAAAGTTGTCAAGATTAACCCATTATCTTGACAGGTTCAGCCGCTAAAGGTGAAAACCTGTCAAGATTAACCCGTTATCTTGACAGGTTAAAGCTCTTCAGGTGAAAAGCTGTCAAGATCACCCTCCCGATATTCTTAACTGATCTAATGACGAATAAAAGCAGCTCTACAATAAACACAAAAAACCCCCAGGTCCGCATAAAGACCAGGGGGTTCTGTGTAACAATTTATGCTTTTAACTTATCACGAAGAACCATTTGCAGGATTCCGCCGTGACGGTAGTAGTCGATTTCGACTTCTGAATCGAAACGCACAAGAGCTTCGAAAGTCTTCTTATTGCCGTCTTCATCAGTAGCTGTCACAGTGATGATGTCGCGTGGGCGGACTTTTTCATCGATCTGGACATCAAATGATTCTCTGCCTGTCAGGCCAAGAGTTTCTGCATTCTCACCAGCTTTGAATTGAAGTGGCAGAACGCCCATCAATACAAGGTTTGAACGGTGGATACGCTCGAAGCTTTCAGCGATAACAGTCTTGATTCCTAATAGGTTCGTACCCTTTGCAGCCCAGTCACGGGATGATCCCATACCGTAATCTTTTCCTGCAATAACCATAAGGCCAGTGCCCTGCTCTTTGTACTTCATGCAAGCATCAAAGATGGACATGACTTCGTTCGTTGGCCAGTAAGTTGTGAAGCCGCCTTCTGTGCCAGGAGCGATTTGGTTCTTGATACGGATGTTGGCGAATGTTCCGCGCATCATGACTTCGTGGTTACCACGGCGTGAACCGTATGAGTTGAAGTCGCGAGGTTCTACACCTTTTTCACGCAGGTATTTTCCAGCTGGTGTATCTTTGCCGATCGCACCTGCAGGAGAAATATGGTCAGTTGTTACAGAATCACCGAACTTGCCGACAATACGAAGGCTGTTCAATGGAGCAACTTCCCCAGCCTCTGGAGTTAAACCTTCAAAGAATGGTGGGTTTGCGATATAAGTTGAATCTTCATCAAATGTATAAAGCGGATCGCTGTTTGTTTGGATCTCATTCCACTTTTCATTGTCAGTGAATACTGTTTCGTATTCTCTGCGGAATAGCTCTGGAGTAACTACGCGGTGAACGACTTCGTTCACTTCTGCAGTTGAAGGCCAGATATCCTTGAAGAATACATCGTTGCCGTCTTTATCTTTACCGATTGGGTCATTCTGCAGGTCGATGTCCACTGTTCCTGCAAGTGCATATGCAACAACCAATGGCGGCGAAGCCAGGTAGTTTGCTTTTACAAGCGGGTGGATACGTCCTTCGAAGTTACGGTTACCGGAAAGTACTGAAGTTACCAGAAGGTCGCTTTCAGCAACAGACTTTTCGATTTCCGGCTTTAATGGGCCAGAGTTACCGATACATGTCGTACATCCATAACCTACAAGGTTAAAGCCAAGTGTTTCAAGGTAAGGAAGCAATGCTGAATCACGAAGATATCCAGTTACAACCTTTGAACCAGGTGCCAATGAAGTTTTTACGAACTTAGGAACTTCCATTCCCAGCTCAACAGCCTTCTTGGCTACAAGTCCTGCCCCAACAAGTACGTATGGGTTAGATGTATTTGTACAGCTAGTGATCGCGGCGATCGCGATTGCACCAGTCTTCATTGTTGTCTTGTCGCCATTAGCGAACTCGACCACTGCTTCTTTTTCGATCTCTTTCTTATCAAGGCCGAATCCCTGGTTTCCTGCAGGAGCAGTCAATGCTTCCTTGAAGGATTTCTGCATATCAGAAAGTGGGATCAAATCCTGCGGACGCTTAGGACCAGAAAGGTTAGCTTCGATGTCAGAAAGATTGATTTCTACTACATCAGTATAAACTGGCTCTAATGCAGGATCAAAGAATAATCCGTTCTCCTTGCAGTAAGCCTCAACCACTTTAATGTGGTCTTCTGTGCGGCCAGTCAAGCGCATGTAATCCAATGCTTCTCCGTCTACTGGGAAGAATCCGCATGTTGCGCCGTATTCAGGTGCCATGTTGGCAACTGTCGCACGATCAGCAAGTGGAAGTGTAACTACGCCAGGTCCGAAGAACTCGACGAATTTGCCAACAACGCCTTTGCTGCGAAGAACCTGTGTCACTTTAAGTGCAAGGTCAGTTGCAGTAGCGCCGTTCGGCATATCTCCTACTAATTTCACACCTACTACTTCTGGTACTGGGAAGTATGAAGGCTGGCCAAGCATTCCAGCTTCTGCCTCGATACCGCCTACGCCCCATCCAAGAACACCTATACCATTGATCATTGTAGTATGTGAGTCAGTACCCACCAATGAATCAGGGAAAGTTTCAAATTCGCCATCTGCATTTTCTACAGCATGAACAACATTTGCAAGGTACTCAAGGTTAACCTGGTGCACGATACCTGTTGCTGGCGGAACAGCACGGTAGTTATCGAATGCTTTCTGTGCCCAGCTTAAGAACTGGTAACGTTCAGCATTACGTTCGAATTCGAGTTCCATATTTACATTAAGTGCGTCTGGAGTTCCGTATTTATCAACCTGTACTGAGTGGTCAATAACTAGATCAACCGGCTTTTCTGGATTGATTTTTTGCGGGTCTCCACCCATGTCTGCCATTGCTTTTCTGAGTGATGCAAGGTCAACGACTGCAGGTACACCAGTGAAGTCCTGAAGAATGACACGTGAAGGCTTGAAAGGCACATCCACTTCTTTAACTTCGCTAGTTCCCCATTTTGCTAGATTTTCAACGTGCTCTTTTGTGATTACAAAGCCATCATGCTGGCGAAGTACGGATTCAAGCAATACCTTCACTGAGTAAGGCAGTTTTGATACATTGCCGATTCCAGCCTTTTCTAATGCTGCCAGGCTATAGTAATGATAGCGTTTCCCGTCAACTTCAAATGAACTGCGGGCGTTAAAAACATCTTGGTTTGACATATGTTTACCCCCTTCTTTTACGTAAACATCATAAACTAAATAAAAGTAATTGTCGAAAAGTTTGAATCTTGTATTCCATCCTAACTTTTCTCACAATTTCATATTAATATAACCTTATGTATAAGTAAATAACAAGAAAGTTATTGTGGTTGATAAGTTTTACTTATCATAAAAATTGTTAACACGATTAAAACATTCTTAATGGGATTTTATCAAAGAAAAAATCCTTCTCCTTTCTCCGCCAACTTTAAGGAAAACTATTTCACAAAAATGAAAAAGCTGGATTGTGTAAGTGATTGTGGGAAAAAATATGGCGGATGGAGGTGAATTCTATGGTAAAAAGAAAAGCAAATCATGTCATCCCTGGAGCGAATGCTGCAAAAGCGCAAGGCAATGGAGCCGGATATAACGAGGAAATGGAAAACGAACCATTATCAGAACTGGAAAAGCAAAACAATAAAAAGAGGAAAAAGAATCAATAAACAAAAAGCGGAAGGCTTCCCTTCCGCTTTTCCTGTTGATTTAGTTACGGATAACTTACATGTAGTGGTCTTGTTCCAACTCCAGCGCCTAGCCCCTTGATTCGCTTCTGTCTCCGCCCAAAGAGGCTCTTGCGCTTTTTGTTCTTATTCCATATTTACCTCAGTTACTATGCTGTGCAAGTCCTGCCGAAATCTTTCAAGCTGTGCCCGTTGGTGGTCAGATGCGTTTTCAAGGGCATTTTCAATCTGCTGGAATGCTTCATTCACTTCATTTTTAAGGTGCTTTAACTGATGACCGTAGCTTGCGCTGTCCCGAACAATTTCCGAGTACAGACCTTGTGCGTCTTCGAATCCTTGTTGTGCTGCCTGAAAGGCTTGCTGTTTATCTTTATGATAAGGCATGTGTGATTTCCTCCTGGTGTATTAAATCTATATCGTTAAATTGCTCAGTTATAAGTAATTTATTCAGTATAAATTCGTCTTAAAATCAAATCCTAAACTCAGGAGGGATGAGCAATGAACAAAAATGATTCCAAAGATATGCGCAAAAATGCTCCAAAGGGCGATCAAGACAGTCAGCCTGCTCCATTAAGCGGATCGAAGAAAGTGAAAAACCGTAACCACTCTCGCCAAAAACATAATTCACACCACGATATGTAAATATGCTCATTGCGCACCGCAAAAAAGTAAGGGCAGCCAGAAAAAGGCTGCCCTTACTTTTAAATTTGTTTTAAAGCATTTAAAAGAGATATTTCTTCTTCTTCTGTAACGGTCCGAAGATCAACATTAACTTCTTCCTTTTGAATCCGAACCACGATTGCCGGAGAATGTTCCGTTCGAAGCTTTCTGGCAATATGTTCAGCGCTAACATCCGGATGACTTATTGAGACAAGATAGGTTGGAAGCTGAACATCGGGCATCGTCCCTCCGCCAACCTGGCTAGTTCCTTCTGTCACAACCGCTTTTAGTCCACCTTCACAGGAATTAATGTTCTCCGCAAAACGCTCAGTCCTGGCTCTCAGTTCATCAATAGGAACAAGCAAGTCTCTTAGTGTAGGAATATGGAGTAACCCCTGCTCACCCTTTAAGTAATCCATCAAAGTTCCCTCTAACGCCGCGAGTGTCATTTTATCTACTCGAACGACTCTTGCCAGCTGGTGTTTTTTCAGCTTATCTATCAGTGCCTTCTTACCTGCGATGATCCCAGCCTGTGGACCGCCAAGGAGCTTGTCTCCGCTGAAAGAAACAATGTCTGCACCCATTTTCAGTACTTCTCCTACAACGGGTTCGTCACCGATTCCATGGCGTGTGAAATCATAAAGAACACCGCTGCCGAGATCTTCGTAAAAAATGACCTGCTCGTGCTTACTTGATAGTTTGGCCAATTCCTCTGTATCAACAGTTTTCGAGAATCCATATATTTTAAAATTGCTCGTATGGACCTTCAAAATCATCCCGGTGTCTTCAGAGATTGCATTCTCATAATCATATAAATGCGTCTTATTGGTTGTTCCAACTTCCACTAAATGAGCACCGCTTTCTTCCATAATGGAAGAAATCCTGAATGAACCCCCTATTTCAACAAGCTGCCCGCGCGAAACAATGACCTCCTTGTTTTTTGCAAGTGCACTCATGATTAAATAAACTGCTGCAGCATTATTATTAACGACCATCGCCGCTTCAGCCCCAGTGACTTTTTTAACTAGACTTTCGACATGGCTGTGCCGGGACCCGCGCTCGCCTTCTTTCAACCTATACTCGAGATTGGAGTAATACCTGGCAGTTTCTACTACATGCTTCACTGCATTCTCGCTCAATCTTGCCCTTCCAAGATTCGTATGCAGTATGGTCCCTGTAGCGTTAATAACCCTTTTGAGTGTATAGTCAAATCTCTCTGCTGCGGATGTATCAAATAATCTAAATAAATGGTCAACAAACAATTGGGTACCAGGCTCTGGCCCGCTCCATTCTTCGTTAACGATTTCTTTTCTTATATCATTTAACACGTCTTTAATTATTTCGGTAAAACGCTCAGCATCTGCATCATGCTTCTTGATCAGATCAAAAAATCTGGTATCTTTCTGTAGTTCATGTACAGCAGGAAGCTGCCTTAAAAACTGTTTCAAACTCGATCTCCCCCACAATATTAATGCATTCACTAATTATATCATTATTGCCCAATTAAAAGTTTTTTCAAAACGGTGAACATGAAGGAGAGACGGAAAGCCAAAACCGCTAGCTATCCAAAAAAGAGAATAAAAAAGCCCGGCTAATTGCCAGGGCATTAATTCATCGCTTCCATATGTTTGATCATGTCGTCTGTATCAGGAAAAACACCTGTATCCAGTTTCGAATATATTGTCTGGCCATTTATTGTTACTTCAAAAGCTCCTTTGGAAGCTGGAATCAGCTCCATCTTCTCAATCTGGCTTCGAAAATGCGTGAATAATTCTTCCGCGAAACTCGCGGCTTTTGGTGCATAATTTCACTGCATGCAAAATTGGATGGTTACTAGAAAATTCTTCATTGCAAAATCCCCCTGTTGTACTTTTTTATATGTTTTTACTGTCATTTTAGTGTAAAGCCATTGTCAGTGCAAATAATAATAGCTTAAGGATGATTTTAAAAACAAGAAAGAGTATACTTTTTTGTGGAGGTGATCAGGTTGAGTGAACACGAGAAAATCCGTTTAACATCACTGTCAACAAAGGCTGGCTGAGGATGCAAAATCAGTCCCGAGGACTTGACGCAAGTTTTGCGTCTATTACCAGCACAGGAAAATGTTCCTGAATTGCTAGTCGGACATGAGACTTCCGATGATGCAGGTGTATATAAACTTACCGACGATATCGCCCTGATCCAAACAATTGATTACTTCACCCCTGTAGTGGACGACCCATATATGTTTGGACAGATTGCAGCGGCGAATGCCCTGAGCGATGTATATGCAATGGGCGGCGAACCTAAAACAGTCCTTAATATGGTGGGATATCCGATCAAAAAGCTTGGTCCAGATATGCTTGCAGAAATATTGAGAGGTGCCAGTGACAAAGTGAAGGAAGCTGGCGCAGTGACGATTGGCGGTCATTCAATTGATGATCAGGAACCTAAATTCGGCTTATCCGTGACGGGTCTAGCCCACCCTGGTGCTATTTGGAAAAATATCGGCGCAGAGCCAGGTGATTTACTTGTTCTTTCAAAACCTATCGGAGTCGGTATCATGACAACAGGAATCAAGCGCAACGCAGTAACTGCACAACAAGAGCAAGAGGTAACGGAAACAATGGCCTTGCTGAACAAATCGGCAGCAGATGCTCTAAAGGCGTTCACCCCACATGCTGTAACGGATGTAACAGGGTTCGGACTGCTTGGACATGGGAGTGAAATCGCTCGTGGCAGCAATGTCAGTTTTGAAATTTCATTAGCTGACGTACCAGTTTTAGAAGGTACATATGAATTGGCTGCAAAAGGAATTGTGCCTGGAGGATCAAAATCCAACCATAAATGGCTGGATAACGATGTAGAGTATAAGGACATTTCTACTGAAGAGCAGTTAATACTCTGTGATGCGATTACTTCCGGAGGACTCCTTGTTTCGCTTCATGAAAGCGAAGCCGGGCAATATGTGGAAGCCTTGAAGAACCAGGGGCTTGTTCATGCGGCTATTGTTGGGAAGGTCACAGAAAAGAAAGATAAACTTATCTATGTAAAAAGGTGAAATCAATGAGATTTCACCTTTTCCTTTTATCTATAGCTTTGCTTTTAATTTTTCCAGCATGTCAGCAGTCATACTTGAGAGATCATACTTCGCCTTGAAGCCCCACTCTTCAGCCGCAGCTGATGCATCGATAGAGTTCGGCCAGCTGTCTGCGATTGCTTGACGTACAGGGTCGACATTATAGGATATTTCAAACCCAGGAATATGCTTCTTGATTTCCGTTGTCAGTTCCTCAGGGTCAAAGGTCATTGCTGTAACGTTGAAAGCATTTCTGTGAATCAACTTGGAAGGGTCAGCTTCCATCAAGTCAATGATCGCCCCAAGCGCATCTGGCATATACATCATGTCCATGTAAGTATCTTTATCAATATATGAACTGTATTTTCCATTCTTGATTGCTTCATAGTAGATTTCTACAGCATAATCCGTTGTACCGCCGCCTGGAGGGGTCACATAAGAAATCAAACCTGGGAATCTTACTCCCCTTGTGTCTACCCCGAAACGGTGGAAATAGTAATCAGCAAGCAGCTCACCGGCCACTTTGTTTACACCATACATTGTTGTTGGACGCTGGATGGTGTCCTGAGGGGTATTGTCCTTAGGGGTATTAGGCCCGAATGCACCTATTGAGCTTGGTGTGAAAAATTGCAAATTTAATTCTCTCGCAGTTTCTAGAGCGTTCATCAGGCCGCCCATGTTAAGGTTCCAGGCAAATACCGGCTTGGTTTCAGCCGTTGCAGACAGCAATGCAGCCATATGCATGATAGTGTCGACATTATATTCTTTTGCCAATTCAACCATTTTGTTTGCGTCCATGACATCAAGGATCTCAAAAGGACCGTTAGAAGCAGCTTCAGAATCAGTTTTCCTGATGTCCGTCGCAATTACATTATCCTGACCATAGATGTCGCGTAGTTTAACTGTTAATTCAGAACCAATCTGGCCAAGCGCGCCAGTGATTAAGATTTTCTTCATTATATGTATTCCTCCCGGTTACTCTGAAAAAGGAAGCCGGTTTGACGTTCAAACCGGCATATCCAATTAAATAATCTCTAATTCCTTGCCTACTTTTTCATAAATAGAAATGGCATTGTCCAGCATTTCCTTTGTATGTGCTGCCGAAGGCATGTTCCTTACACGGCCAGTTCCACGTGGTACTGTAGGGAATACGATTGATTTAGCGTATACTCCCTCTTCGTAAAGCCTTTTGCTGAACTGCTGCGTCTTGACTTCATCGCCAATGATACATGGAGTGATTGGCGTCTCAGAATGGCCAATGTCGAAGCCGAGTTTTTGCAGACCTTCTTTCAGATAATTTGCATTTTCCCATAAACGCTCGTTTAATTCTGTGCTTTCCATCAAAATTTCGATTGCTTTCTTGCTGGCAGCAACGTCGGCCGGAGTCAGTGAAGTTGAAAAAAGGAACGGACGGCTTCTAACCTTCAGCCAGTCGATCAAGTTTTGTTTACCAGCAACATACCCTCCGACTACACCAATAGCCTTTGATAGAGTACCAATTTGGAAATCGACTTTATCTGAAAGGCCGAAATGTTTAACCGTTCCGGCACCTTCACCAAGCACACCAGAACCGTGGGCATCATCGACGTATGTAATAAGGTCGAATTCCTCGGCGATCTCTACAATTTCCGGAAGCTTTGCGATGTCTCCGTCCATTGAGAATACTCCGTCAGTGATGACCATGATTTTATTGTATTGGCCAGAGTCCTTCGCTTCTTTAGCTTTTGCCCGAAGGTCTTCCATGTCTGAGTGGTTGAAGCGGATGATCTTTGCCCTGGATAAACGGCAGCCATCAATGATTGAGGCATGGTTCAATTCATCAGAAAGGATTGCATCGTTTTTATCCATTACAGCTGAAATGGCAGCCATATTGCACATGAATCCGGACTGGTATGCAATCGCAGCTTCTGTCTTCTTGAATTTCGCCAATACTTCCTCTAGTTCAATATGCAGCTGGAGCGTTCCGTTGATTGTACGTACTGCACCTGCTCCCACTCCAAATTTTTCAATGGCTTCATCTGCAGTCTTTTTCAGTCTTTCATCCGTAGCGAGTCCAAGGTAATTATTTGAGGAGAGGTTAATCATCACTTTCCCATTAATGGTTATGACTGGTCCATTTGGGCTCTCAAGCGGGTCGATTACATTATATAAACCCTTCCCTTTTAAATCCTCCAGGTTTTCATTTAAAAACTGATCCAATGTTTTACTAGACATCGTAAATCCCCTTTCTGCCATCACATTTGGCATGTCATTATAATGGATACATCTGTCTTTTTGGAGAGGACAATATTTTTATCTCTTTTTCCATGTTTAATGTGTGTTCACAAAATATACTTTATCATATTTATTTTGTTTGTACATCTATGAAGGACAGAAAACGCTTTCTTTTTTATCTGATTAGTTTTCCCTATTTTTTGTCACAATGCATGATTTTTTAAGAAATGCTGCTTTCGCTTTGATGGTAACATTCATTTATAACCCTATCACATGCTTTTAAATGAAGGTTCTTCCGTAACATTGATGAATGAGCTCGAAAAATAGGTTTGAAAGTTTTTATTAGGGTATAGAAAAGGGAGCCAGTCTGCAGGCAAGCAGTTTGGCGGGGGCAGTGAAATTTGAGGTTTTACATAATAATCACTTCCTCCTTATTTCATATAGAAATAGATACTGAATATGGAGGCTACTTATATGAAACATCCTTTGAACGTAACATCTGAAATTGGTGAGTTAAAATCCGTCGTCTTGCACCGGCCAGGAAAGGAAGTAGAAAACCTAACTCCTAAGTACCTAGAGAGACTTCTTTTTGACGATATCCCTTATTTACCCGCAGTACAGAGAGAACATGATTATTTCGCAGATGTACTAAGAAACCGCGGAGTCGAAGTTCTCTACTTGGAAAAATTAATGGAAGAAGCATTAAAAACTGATGAGTTACATCAACAGTTCATAGATCAGGTATTGAATGAAAGCAAGAGCAATTTGAATGGCTCGAGACAAACAGTGGAAGAGTATCTTCATTCTTTTTCAACTGATGAAATGATCCGAAAAGTCATGTCAGGGGTTCTTAAATCAGAAATCGAGCCAGAGAAAAAAGTCCACTTACATGAGCTGCTCGATGATTACTATCCTTTCTTTCTCGATCCAATGCCAAATCTTTATTTTACAAGGGATCCCGCAGCCGTAATTGGAAATGGTGTCTCTCTAAACAAGATGTGTGAAGGTGCAAGAAAAAGAGAATCATTGTTCATGGACTTTATCATTAAACACCATCCTAGATTCTCCGAGCATGATATTCCACATTGGTATGACCGTGATGAATATTATCCATTAGAGGGTGGAGACGAGTTGGTACTCAGTCGTGAGGTGATTGCGATTGGGGTTAGTGCAAGGACGTCTGCACAGGCGATTGAAAAATTGGCGAAACGGATTTTTGCAAGGAACGGTACCATTAAAAAAGTAGTTGCAGTTGAAATTCCTAAATTAAGAGCTTATATGCATCTTGATACTGTATTTACAATGGTTGATCATGAGAAGTTCACAATCCATCATGGAATTGAAGGCCCTAATGGAAATATGAAAATCTATATTCTCGAAAAAGGCATGGATCCTGACTCTCTTAATATTTCTGAACGCTCAAACCTGACACAAACACTAAAGGAAGTCCTTGGTCTTCAAGAACTCGTACTGATTCCTTGTGGAGGCGGACATGAAATCGCCGCGGCCCGGGAGCAGTGGAACGACGGCTCCAATACACTTGCGATTGCACCAGGTGTGGTCGTTACCTATGACCGTAACTATGTTTCGAATGACTTGTTGCGTAAAAATGGAGTCGAAGTCATTGAGATTCCAAGTTCGGAGCTATCACGAGGACGAGGCGGCCCGCGTTGTATGAGCATGCCGATTTATCGGAAAGATCTTTGATTAAAAAAAGCAGTCCCCTTGGGACTGCTTTAAATGTTTGTTCTAGCTGGTTGCAAGGTAGCTTTGCAGCTCTTTGATCAATTGTTCTGCTCCCTCTTTGCTTAAAACGATTTTACCTTCTGCGAGCGTCATGTTGTCATTGCTGATCGTTCCCGTAATGAGACAAGTCAGATCTGGCTGGTATTTCTTCAGGATAATCATATCCTCATCAACAAAAATTTCAAGCGGATCACTTTCCCCGATACTCAGTTTTTTCCTAAGCTCCATAGGAATGACCACTCTGCCAAGCTGATCTGTTTTCCTCACAATTCCTGTAGCCTTCATATAGCATCCTTCCCTTCAAAAAAATTATGGGATGTGGATGTCAATTCTTTGAATAAATTCTAGCCCAATACAATTATAGCAAAACGAGGCATAAGTTTACATTATTAATGTGTCGGTTTAAGCAATCAGTGTTTGACCGTTCCTATGATTTATCTAAGTATCAAAGTACCTGTAATAATCGAATTAAAGCCTATTCCAACCACAAAAAGGCTAAACTCTAATATTAGAATTTAGCCCCCTGGTGTTATTTATGGTGAAAAGGACATTTGCCTTCTATTGGTTTGCTGTCGTCTCCGATAAAATACATTTTCCATTCTCGATGATCCGGGTCGCCATAATGGCTTACATTAGGGTGCTTTGGCAGGTTGTCCCATTTCTCAACACGCTCCCTTACCTTTTCCCGTGACATAATTCCGCCCTTTGAAGTTCCTTCAAGTCCCTCAAAAATTCGACGCGGCTGAAAACCAAGAACAAGACTATTGCCCAGGTCCCTCGTTTTTCGCTGCTTATAGGCGGGTGCATTTCCGAAAGCAAAAAATGGTTCACCTGCAAATGAAAATGCCCATAAATGATGGTCAGGATCTTTCGGATAATCTGCCGGCCAAGGCTGCGTATCTTTTTCATGTAAGAACTGAAGTACATTCCAAAAGTATTCACGATAATATTCAATTGTCTTTTCTTCGATTTCAGGCTCGACGAATACAAACAGCCCATGTCTAATTAGAGGCTTGGAATCATCAAACAACGCAATGAATTCTTCAATAGCGCCGGGCAATTGATCCCAATTGTCACGGCTTATATAAGAATAGCGGAGTTCTCCTTTTTTCTCGGCAGACATTCCAAAATAGCAAGGAAACTCCCGATTTGTGACAACATCCCGGAAACTTTCATATTCTTTTATTACCCATTCAGGCACAAGGTCTGCATTGACCATATCTTCCTTTGTAAACAAATAACTATTGGTAACTGCCATGTTTTACACCTCAACTTAGTTAGTCAGTTACCATTTACCCTGTCTCTATAGTCCTAAACTTTAAAATGTAAAAGCACGCATTATCGCGTGCTTTTACTTTGTCTTTATCTTACTCCCTGGCTCTGTGGAGCGGATGAACCATTATTCTTCAATAAAACCTTTAGTCCTGAACCGATATCAGATGCAAGAATGTAATTCCTGTCCACAAACACTCCCCAGACATCGCTTCTTTCAGGTACATAATGGCCTACTTGAACAGGTACCGCTGGGTCTGTTATATCAACTGCATATACTCCTCCTGCATAGTGGGACAAGTACAATGTGTTTCCCTGGACTTTAGGGTCGTGGACTGTATTTGCGAATGTAACCTTATCCTCGACGTTATCAACTAAATCAGTCTTGAACTCACTTAGCAATTTAGGATTCGTTTTATCCTTGATATCGAAGATCCTTGTGTAGCCATAGGATTGTTCATAACCTGCTTTCGTTGGGTTATAGACTTCCCTTGTCTCAATTAGTACATTTCCTCCTTTAGCAAGGGTAGCTGAGTGTGCGGAACCCTGCTGGTCGGAGCCGAAATCTGTACGTCCAAGGTATTTAGGGTTTTCAGGACTGCTGATGTCAAAAATGACTGTTCCCAGATCCCACATGGAGACATATGCATATTTTCCGGTTTCATCGATCATCGTGCTGTGATTGAAGACAGGGCGGGTTTTTCCATCAGGAGAACTCCAATGGTATCCGTTAAAATCGTCGGGAATTTCCTCCAGCGTCCTTGGATCGAACTCCCATAGTTTTTGAGGGTTAGCAGGGTCGCTGACATCGACAACCTGGAAGTCTTTCTCCTCCCCATGGCTATAATAGTCTGCATAAGGATTAGCAGCTAGTACAATGGCGCGGTTGCCCTGCATCGTTAAGTATAATTCATGTGTTCCATTTGTCTTTTTCGTAACTTCATAGAAGCCAAGCTTGTTTGGTTCTGTAGGATTTGTTACGTCATAAAGCAAGAATCCGCCTTTTGAGTCAGGGTTATTGCGGTTAAGCTGCTGGACGCTCACCACGGCAAGATCCCCTTTAAACGATGGCGTGTTGACGCTTTTTACTATCACTTTTTCCTGCCAGGTTCCTGGGATATCATTATTGGCAAAAACAGCAACCTCTTTAGGATTTGATGGATCCTTCATATCAAATACCCTTACCCCGCCATTGCCGCCATTTTTTGTGTGAGTTCCAAGGTAGGAATAGCCTTTATGGGCAAAGACATCTGCAAAACTGTTCTGCTTTCCGTCAGCCCTTACCGTTTCCATTTGAGGAGCAGCTGCTTCATGCAAGAATTGAAGGTTTTTGCTGCCCTCCATTAGTGGGACAGAAACGTTGCTATATCCAGCCCTCTCTCCTTTTTCAATATTTACATCCCCAAGTTCGTCATGGGCAAGGACATTGAATGGGACCGTAGAAACCGTCAGAGCACCAGCTAAAATAAGACTCGATAACAAGCGTTTTTTCATAATTTAAACCTCCTTCTATGTATTGAATAACAATATAGCAGAGGTGAAAACTAGAAACCAAACAAAAAACAGTAAATTTTGTAAATTCAGTTAATTTATCCTAATTTTGTATTTCACTCCTATGTCTATGGTAGTTGTTTCGGATTCCGAATTAGGTAAAATTCCACAAAGGTGATAGGAACAGTTTCCATATCTTCCTGCCTAGAAAACGCTGGTCGAAAACCAGAGATTTTAGTATGATTAAGAAATGTGATTGTAAAATATTTGTTCTCTTAAAATAGATTAAAGCGAGGATTTTATCATGAGTTTATTAAATGTAGAAAATTTAAGCCACACATTTGGGGATCGTACCCTTTTTAAAGACGTTTCCTTTCGTTTGCTAGCAGAAGACCATGTTGGTCTTGTAGGAGCGAACGGTGTCGGAAAGTCGACATTGATGAATATCATTACCGGGCAGTTGATACACGACTCCGGTAAAGTTGAATGGACTCCAGGTGTTGAGTATGGATATCTTGACCAGCATACAGTTTTGACACCCGGAAAAACAATCCGTGATGTATTGCGTGATGCGTTTCTTCCTCTTTTTAAGAAAGAAGAAGAATTAAATGAAGTTACTGGGAAAATGGCTGATGCCTCACCAGAAGAACTTGAAAAATTACTTGAACAAATGGCTGAAATTCAGGATGCCTTAGATGCAGGAGGTTTCTACTCCCTTGATATGGAGGTCGAAGAAGCTGCGCGGGGTCTTGGGTTGGACGCAATCGGTATCGACCGCGATGTTTCTGCTTTGAGCGGCGGTCAGCGTACAAAAGTTCTGCTTGCAAAGCTATTGCTTGAAAAGCCAAAGGTTCTCCTGCTTGATGAACCTACCAACTACCTTGATGTCGAGCATATCCAGTGGCTCACAAAATACTTGAAGGATTACCCTTATGCTTTTATCCTGATTTCACATGACACTGAATTCATGAACCCGGTTTCAAATGTTATTTTCCAGCTGGAATTTTCAAAGCTGACTCGCTATACTGCGACCTATGAAAAATTCTTGGAATTGGCCGAGATTAACAAGAATCAGCATATCAACGCATATGAAAAGCAAAAGGAATTCATCAAGAAACAAGAAGATTTTATTGCGAAAAATAAGGCGCGCTATTCGACAACAGGACGGGCAAAAAGCCGACAAAAGCAGCTTGATCGTATGGAACGGATTGACAGACCCGAAACAGCGGTCAAACCTACTTTTGAATTTAAAGAATCCCGCGCAAGCAGCCGTTATGTATTTGAAGGCACAGACTTTGAAATTGGTTATACTCATCCACTTCTCCCTAAAATGTCGGTTACGATCGAGCGCGGTGAGAAGATTGCGATTGTCGGAATGAATGGTGTCGGTAAATCGACCTTGTTAAAAACGATGCTTGGGAAAATCCCTGCATTGAGCGGTAAAATCGAACGCGGCGACTTCCTCTTCCCTTCATACTTCGAACAGGAAGTAAAAGCAGGAAGTATCACTCCGATTGAGGATGTCTGGAGCGAGTTCCCAGGCATGGATCAGCATCAGGTCCGCGCTGCATTAGCACGTGGCGGCCTAAAGAATGAACATATTTCCCGTCCGTTGAACCAGCTCAGCGGCGGTGAGCAGGCGAAAGTCCGCCTGACAAAATTGCTTATGCACGAAAGCAATTGGCTTCTGTTCGACGAACCTACCAACCACCTTGACATCACTGCGAAAGCGGAGTTAAAGCGTGCGTTAAAGGCATATAAAGGAACGATTGTCCTCGTCAGCCACGAACCAGATTTCTACGAAGACTGGGTAACAAAAGTTTGGAATGTCGAAGAATGGATTGAAAAAGCAAAATAGATCCAAAGGAACCTGACGGCTATTCCGTCAGGTTTTTCATTTTTTATATTTCTGACAACTCCTAAAAGAACTTGTTGAAAACAGGATAAAATTGAGATTTCGAACTGCTTGAACAATGAATTCTCCTAGTCTCCCATAATATTCATATTAAATTTCATCAAAAATGTATTGAGTTATCCAGTAGTTATTGATAAATTTTATAGGGTGCATAAAATTTATTTATAAAGGTGATAAATAATGAAAAAAATGATTACATTATTAAGCTTGCTGATGATCTTTAGCCTTGCGGCTTGTTCTGACAATGGTACAGACGAGGGACAAAAAGATACAAAAACAGAAAGTATTAAAATCGGTGCGATTCCTGACCAGAATGCAGCAGACTTAAACAGGAGCATGGAGGATTTTGCGAAGGACCTGGAAAAAAAGACAGGATTGAATGTTGAGTATGTCCCTTCTGTCGACTATTCAGCGCTTGTTACGGCATTTGAACGAGGCGAAATCCAGCTAGCTTGGTTTGGCGGCCTTACTGGTGTACAGGCGAGAAACTTAGTTCCTGAAGCTGAAGCTTTTGCACAAAGACCAATCGATGAAAAGTTTAAATCCGTATTTATTGCCAACAGTGATGTAAAAATTGAGAAGTTGGAAGATTTAAAAGGAAAGTCATTTACTTTTGGCAGTGAGAGCTCGACTTCCGGTCATTTAATGCCGCGCTACTTTATGATGGAAGCTGGCATAGACGCGGATCAGGACCTTGATGGAAAGCCTAACTACTCCGGTTCACATGATAAAACATATAAGCTGGTAGAATCAGGTGCATATCAGACTGGCGCATTAAATATTTCTGTATGGGAAGCAGCTGTAAAAGAAGGCAAAGTAGATGAATCAAAGGTGAAAGTATTTTATACAACACCTGAGTACTATGATTACAACTGGACTTTAAACAAGATGGATGATGAAACTAAAGCTAAACTAAAAGAAGCTATCCTTTCCATGACTTCTGAGGATAATGAAATCATGGAATTATTGCAAACCGATAAATTCATAGAGACAAAGAATGAAAATTACGAAGCCATAGAAAAGGTCGCAAAGCAACTCAAGATCATCAAGTAGGTGGAATACATGCAAGAAATAATAAATCTCCATCAAATATCGAAAATCTACGAGCGGAAGATTGCCTTATCCTCCCTTTCTTTTACTGTAAAAAAGGGAGAATTGGTTGGACTTATCGGTCCAAGCGGAGCAGGAAAAACTACTCTCCTGAACATGCTGGCAACCATACTAACTCCTGATCAAGGTCAAATCCTAATCGACGGCCACCCTTTAACCGATTTAAAGGACCAGAAAAAGAGAGCAAAAAAAATCGGTATCATTCGCCAACAGTTTGATTTAGTTGGAGAGCTTCCAGTCATCCATAATGTCCTTGCTGGAAGGCTGTCTGAATGGGGGATTTTCAAATCGATACTTTCCATGCTGATCCCTCAGGATAAGGAATATGCCATCCAGGCACTGAGTCGTGTCGGATTAACGGAAAAATTGTATGAAAAAACCTCGTCTCTCTCAGGCGGTGAACAACAACGGGTAGCGCTCGCAAGACTCCTTGTCCAAAGTCCTGAAATTGTTTTAGCAGATGAGCCGGTTGCTTCATTGGATCCTGCTCGTGCGGAAGACGTTCTGGAATTATTGGTTAAAATCGCTTTAGAGGAGAACCAAACACTCATTGCAAGCCTACATTCAGTGGAATATGCAAGGAAATACTTCGATAGATTGATAGCCCTTAAAGATGGTGAACTCTTCTTTGACCTCCCCGCTTCCTCCGTAACTGATGACCATATCAATAGCCTTTACAGACTAAAGGAGATAACTTGATATGGATAAAAGATGGTTGAGCTTTGAGCTGCATAAACGAAAAATTCTATCACTGATCCTTTCGTTGGCATTTGTCATGAGCTTGTTCTCTATCGAATGGAATAACGACTTGGTTCACGGCAAAGGGTTCACTACAGCTAAACAGATTGCGGCAGCATTTTTCACTCCTGATTTGACCGGTGATATCCTGTTTCTGGCCTTGGAGTCAAGCTGGACTACTCTTTCCTACGCCGTTGCTGGTATGAGTTTAGCCATAATAATTGCCTTTTTTTACGGCGTTCCCGCCTCGGGAATTATAGTAGCAAACGGGAAAGCCAGACGTTATATCCGAAGTTTTTTCAGAGGGCAGCTTGGATTCATGAGAGCCATTCATGAACTCGTTTGGGCCTGGTTATTCGTCGCCTCGATCGGTCTCTCCCCTTTTGCCGCGATTTTTGCACTGGCTATACCTTACGGCGGCATCCTGGGAAGGATTTTTGCAGATATGCTGGAGGACATACCGAGGGAACCGATAAAAGCTTTGGAAGCGGCAGGCGCTTCTAAATTGCAGACTTTATGGTATGGTTACCTTCCAATGGTCAGGGCGAGCATTACCAGTTATGCGATGTACCGATTTGAGTGCGCAGTTCGTTCATCTGCGATTATGAGCTTTGTCGGTATCGGCGGCCTGGGGTATCAAATTCAATTAAGTCTTGATGATCTTCATTATGATGAAGTTTGGACTTTTGTGTTCTTTTTAATTGCCCTAGTCCTCATCATCGATCTTTGGAGCAACCAATTAAGAAAGAGGCTGGTACAATGAAGAAATATAAACTTAGCTTCGTGACAGCTTCTGTCTATGCTCTATTGCTACTTATGATTGGATCCTGGGCATCAATATTTATTGTAGAAAAAGCTAGCTGGTCCTTACTGTTTTCAGAAAAAAATCTTTTTTACGCTAGCAAGTTCTTCAAAGGGCTTTTGGGTATAGATGAAGAAAGTCCGGCTTATCTTAATGCCAAAAACTGGAAAAACGCATTGGATCTTACGATCGAAACATTGGTCATGAGTGTGATGGCTACTGGCTTTGCGACAATTGCGGCACTCCTGACAGTTGTGCCAGCAGCAAGGAATGTTGCAGACGGGTCCCTCACGCTGGCTAAAAAATGGCATGGCTGGCTTTCATTTGGTGTTGTTCGCGGAGGATATATCTTTTCTCGGGCAGTCCCGGAGCTTGTTTGGGCAATGATCATCATCTTCATTTTTAAACCTGGAATATTGCCGGGTGCAATCGCACTTGCTCTTCATAATTTCGGGATTCTTGGGAAGCTTTTTGCAGAGGTCATCGAAGATATAGACTCAAGGCCGGTTCGGAATCTTTCTTCATCCGGGGCAGGACGCTTTCAGCTCTTTTTGTATGGAGTATTGCCAGCTGCTCTTCCCCGATTTCTGACGTATATCCTTTACCGTTGGGAGGTCATCATGCGAACGACGATTGTCGTGGGTTTTGTAGGCGCAGGAGGCCTGGGCCAGCAATTCAAGCTGAGCATGAGTTTCTTCCATTACACAGATATTACGCTCTTGCTATTTTTCTATCTCCTTCTGGTTTTCGCAGCAGACTACATTTCAGAAAAAGCGAGAATCTTCATAAAATAAATCCGGCCATGCCTGGCCGGATTTTCCCTTATAAAATATCAATTTTGTCCAGACCGTTTTCCAGGAAGTATTTTTCATAACGTGCTTTCAGTTGGAAAAGCCGATTGATCTTTTGTTCGATAGAAGCATTGATGCTGACTTCACGCTTCAAATCAATCGTTGCTAGCTTATGGGTAAGCTGATCCCAAAAGACATCTTCCTCGTACTCATCAATAATCGCTTCTACCGTATCCCTGAGCTCTTCTGAAAGATAGTAATACTCCTCTTCCTCATCATAGTAAATCCCGTCACCAGCTTCAAAGTCCCTTGATAGAGAAAAAATATATTGTTCAAGATCCTCCGCTTTACTCACCAGTTCCTGATTTGCTTCAGTCAGTCCTAAAGGCCAGTTTCCAAGCTGCAATAGTTTCACGAGTGTTAAATATTGTTCCCTTGAAAGGTCAATTCTCATATAACCCTCCCCTTTCATATGCTTGTTTCATATATATGAAAGAACACTGGCTGGCTTTCCTAAATATAACTCAAGCTGGGTCTTTTTTTGTTAACGGCTTTTTCTGACACTCAAAATATACTCCTCTAAATAAAACGGCAAGCCGCTGATCAAGGGCTTGCCGGGTTCTATTTACACCTAGTTACTAATATTGATTGCCTTACCTAATAGCTGAATATCTTTATAAATCTCATTTTTCAGTTCCTTATCCTCGCATTGCGCGTACTCAACGAATAGACGGCCAAGTTCTTTGATAAATAACAGATGTTCTTCGACTGCAACCATACAGAGACCCCTTTACACAGAAGATGACCAGTGGCTAATGCTGCGATTCTATTTCTGTTGACCAGAATATTTACCCGTTAAGATTGATATCAAACTACCAATTTTTATAATTATATGTCAGTACTGTCCACTATATGACAACCAGTTTGTTTAGCGTCCAATTCTTTAAGGTAATTAATAGGAAGAGACATAAAATTTCAGGGGGTTAAAGACATGTGGATTCAACGACCTTTTTTTAAATACGCAACCGGAACCATTCTCCTGCTGCTTATCATTTTCCTCTTTGGTAAGATAGACTACTTTTTGTGGCCGCTGCAGAACTTTATTATCGCCATTTTCTTTCCTGTTTTGATATCCGGTCTTTTCTATTATATATTAAGGAAACCAGTTCGTTGGTTTAATCGATACATGCCAAAAATAGTAAGCATTGTGATTGTCTTTGTTCTGGCAGCTGGGTTCTTTTCGGGATTTATTTATTTTGCAGGTTCCCAATTAGGAGAACAGATCAGCGAAATGAAGGGAAACTTTCCTGAAAAAGTAGATGATATCACGGAAGAGTCGAAAAAAGTCATCAATGATAATCAGCTTGGTTTTGTTAATGCAGATGAATTCAAGCAAAGAGCACTGAACTATTTGAGCACGGTCACACAAGGTCTGGGAGAAAATCTCATGACGGTATTTTCGGTGATCACTAGTGTCGCGACTGTTCTTGTCGTTGTTCCGTTTCTTGCGTTCTTCTTTTTAAAGGATGATGAAAAGTTAAGGCCTTATATTTTGAAACTAATTCCCGAAGAACATGTGCAGGAAGGCAATAAAATACTAAAAGATATAGATAGAACACTATTCACCTATGTTACTGGCCAATTCATCATCGCCCTTGTTGACGGGACACTGATGTATATTGGATATAAGATCATCGGCCTTGATTATGCCCTTATCCTTGCGATTTTCACGATGCTTTTAACAGTCGTTCCATTCCTGGGCCCACTTATAGGTGTTATTCCAGCTTTATTCGTTGCCCTGACAAGCAGTCCAATGATGATGTTGAAGGTATTGATTGTCCTGGTAATCGTGCAACAGCTTGAAGGGAATCTTGTTACTCCTCAAGTGATGGGTAAAAAACTCAACATCCACCCGATTACTGTCATTCTTCTGTTAATTGCTGCCGGTTCCATATACGGCTTTGTGGGTATCCTGATCGCCATACCACTTTATTCTGTAGTCAAGATTGTCATAAAGGATGTATGGAAATTTTATAAACTTAGGGAAAAGAGGAACCTGTTCACCCCTGATTCATGAACAAAAAGCGCAAGCGCCTCGTTCAGCCCCGACAAGCGCTGGAGCTGGATTAAGAAAACCACAGGCAGTTATCCACACCTAAATAATTTTATAATTTCCTTAACAAAAACAAATCACAAAAGGCCAGCAAAGAAGCTGGCCTTTTGTCTGTTTAATTTGTATTCTTTCCTCCATCCTCCAACCCAGCCTGAATAAGAGGGCGGACTGATGAATCTGTCAACAGGCCGCTATGGCTCACACCACTAATTTCAACATTTTCTGCTCCATTTATTATTGAGCTCGTATAAGGGTTAATGACTGTATCAGCACTGCTGGAAATTGATGTGTATTGAATCGGTGCTGAAGTGTCACTGCCATTTGGTGTTTCATCAACACTGTTTAAGTCGTTCAGGAAAGCACTTCCGGGAACCATTTCTCGTGCTCCCTGAGTCCATAACCCAAAATAGGAAGAGTTTGTTCCGTGATGAGGGGAACCTAAGGTGATTACATCATCGACTTTTTGGGCACCTTCCAGGTATTTTACATAGTATCGAGTACTAAGCCCACCCATACTATGTGCGACTATATCTACTTTTGATGCTTTCGTTTGGCGCAAGACGTTTTTAACAAATGATTGCAGTTCATACGCATTGTTGACACTGCTTCCTGTTGTATCTGAATATTGGATAGCATACAGGTAATTGGCCGGCCATCCCTGACTAACAAGCCATTGTTTCAAGTTATCAAAGCTGGAAGATGAACCTGTAAAACCGTGGACAAAAATGACTGGATCCTTCTCTGAAGCAACAGGCACTTTTTTTGCCGCTTCGGCTGTTGAAAAGACGGATAGAAGAAAGACCATTGTAATAGCTAAACTAATCAAACCCCTGAACTTGTTCATTAAAACCCTCCTAAACTTTTTATCTATTAATCTTATGGCGGCGCTTTCATAAAATTCCTCTATCATGTCAAATATCACGTCGCCATACAGGACCAATTAGCCACGACAAACAAAATTCTCCAGCCGCTCGGTTTGGTAAATTCCGAATAAAACTTCAAGGTATTGGACATTCTATTTGCGATTCAAAAATTAGGAGGATTTGCCAATGAAACGAATTAGCGTACAAATGCTTGGTCTCATCATGACCTTCCTTTTGTTCACTGGGTGCAATACATATACGGATGAGGGCACAGAAACTTATCAGATAAATAACGATGGGGCACAAATACAGAATATCAACCAGGAGTACACCTCCAATTCATATAATCAAACATACAGGATGCATGTGGATGAAAATTTGGAGGAACAGGTGGAAATGCTGAATGAAGTTCAAAGCGCAACCGTCATTACGGTGCAAAGAAATGCGTATGTTGCAGTAGTCCTTGAAAATGGTGATACAGATGCTGTTCCAGGTGATATAAAAACCAAAATTGCTCAACAGATCAAAGTCTCCGATGAGTCCATCGCTGATGTTTATGTATCATCCAATGCAGACTTTGTCGTCAGTATGACAGACTACAGGGAGCAGCTTCTGAGCAGGAGACCGATCGTAGGGCTAACTGAAGATTTCAATGATACTATCGAAAGGTTTTTTCCTAAAAATCGTTAATAATAACCGTTAAAGGGCATCGAAAAGATCGATGCCCTTTTTTTACCAGATAAGAAAGTGTAAATTTCCACTTCGAGAATTGTCTAGCTTCAGCGCCTAGTCCCTCGAGTCGCTTCGGTCCGCCCAATGNNGGCTGAACAAGGCGCTTACGCATTTCTTATTTAAGATGGCAATTGTGTTTCTCCCCCGCTTTTACCACCCATAAGCACTTCATCAATCATTTTATCCAGCCTGATTATGCTTTGTTTTGCGCGCTCATGTTCTATTTTCCTGTAATGATGGTTTCCGCCTTCTTCTTCGTCTTTTTCATCTGCCCATTTCACTACCTGCTGCAGTGGCGTACGGATAATATCGTTTGAAGGCAAGAAGGAGTCTGTATGGAAAAGGATTGCAAGTGAAGTGGCTTTTGCCTGCACGGGGTTTTCACCCAATCGGATTAAGAGTTTATGCGCTCTCTCCGCTCCCTTAATTGGATGGATGTCATTTTTTCTGTATAGCTCGTAGTCCCATTTGCCGTTCCTGTACCAGGTAAAATGCCCTATATCATGCAGGAAACCGGCTTTCGCTGCAATATCTACATCCACCTTATGCTCCCTGGCAAGATGGAATGCGTGGTAAGCGACAGCGATAGCATGGGCCATGCCAGAACGCTTCAAGTATTTTTGGGCAATATGGTGTTCAAATATGTCCAAAAGAGTTACATCCCTCATTTCATAACCTCCTTAGCTGATGTGATACCCTCATTTTTATGAATGTTAACAGAAATCATCCAGAAATGCACTTTTTTGCATCCTACCTTTCACATAGCCTGTTTTCGTAAAGATTGTTGTTAAAATCCTAAAGCCGATTTTAACGTAATATAAGGCCATTGCAGGTCGGAATTAAGTTTGCATGCTCTTTTCTCACAAAAGAGTCAACTTTACGAAGAAAAACGGTCATTAAATCCTATTTTGTAGTCAAATAGCAAAAAAGTTTGAGAAAAGAGCCTTCATAAAACAAAGCTGGCAAAGGATCAAAACATTCCCCCTTTGCCAGCTTTTATTAGTTCCAGTTTTTCATTTTCATGATTAAACTCTCTTTTAACTTTGCCAAGAGAGTTTTCTCCCCTCTAGCTCCTTTTTGTTTATTCCACTCATTGAAGCTGGCAGCACTGATCAGGATCGATCCGGCGATCAAGAGGTAACCCCACCAAGGGAGATTTCCCCAGAATGGGCGGGTTTGCAGAACCACATTAAGAAGCAAAACTCCCGCCCCAACAAAGAAATAAGCTTTTACTCTCAGCCACATTCCGGCCAGCATGGAAATCAGCGACAGCGATCCAAGAATCAGGGCATCATAAACCGTATTGCTTTCCAAGCCATCCTGAATGAGCATAAGAGATACCAACATCAACACCGCCCACTGAATATAGCTGGTGATTTGCTTGCTTCTCGCTTTGAACATATATCGTAAGAAAATCACAAGGGCCACGAGTGGAAGTACGTATACCTCCCTTTCAAATAAGGCCGGGATATTAAGCTGCTCTACGGCTGTATAATAAGGAATCAGCAGGTAAGCCCCTGCGATAAATTGAATGACACTTACTCCTTTACCATGAACCCTGTTCTTCTGCAGCCATAATCCTGCAGATAGAAGGAGTCCATGGACAATGAGCGCCCAGAAGGTTTCACCATTCATTAGTGCCACGGAAACAATGAACAAGAACCCGACTATTGAATAAGCATCCATGCTTTGCAGTCCAAAAACTCCTCCCTTTTCCCAGAGATTGCTATAAATCCTTCTCCCTGAAAAAATAAGCAAAATTCCTGATCCTGAAAGAATAGCGATATCCCAATACACATGCAGCTGTGCCAGGAACATGATTTGGATTGTGCCGTAAAAGATCATTAATAACGGGATCATTGCGGCTAAATCCCATTTCACTATATGGAGCAAAACCAATATCGCTGCTGCATAACCAATTGTTATACCGAACAACAGCCAGCTGTATGGATATGCTGCCAGAAAGCTTGCTACTCCTAAGAGTGAAATCGGGACAAGATAATATAAGGTTCTTTGTTTAAAACTCGCGGTTGACAATACCCAGAATAGAGTCAACAAAATACTTGTCACCAGGAAGGCGTAATGGCCTGTATCTGTTTCTGTAAAATGACTGATACCCGTCTTGATCGTCAGGAACAACGTAGTGAATGCAGCGTATAAGAACGATTTCACTTTCCATTCCTTTTTCACAAAGAAAATACTCGCTGCATAGACTCCCGTTCCAACCAAGTAGCTTAAGATCGCTTCATCCCCGTACATGATAAACTCAACTGCCATTATTGGAGCGAGGTAGATATGAGCAATCCATGAATAAGCAATTGCAAGACCTCTCTGCTTTTGAATAAGTAAAGCGGCTGCCCCCAGCAATAACCATCCGCCTCCTGGGATGATTAAAGACTCTAGTGTTGTACTAAAATCAAATATCTTCTGATTGATTGAGTCCACTGTAATCAGGTACCAGGCAAGGCTGACTAAACCTGAGAAGAATGCGACCAGTGACTGCTTTGTGATTCTATAAAGCAAGAGAGACATCAAGATTCCGCCAAGCCAAATGAGCGATTCTCCGTAAATATTTGATATAGGAAATACAAATGTGTAAAACAGGCTTGCTGCATAGAAACCATGAGAACTGAAAAAAGCATTCCGCGCCAGTATGGTTTCCTTTGTTTTGCGAAGGCCAATACCGACAGCCAGCAACAATACTCCCGCCAGCGCTAAATTTCCTGGCATTCCGAGTAAATCGTTATAAAAGCTTGAGTGAATCCGTACTTCCTCAAATATTGAAGCTGCTGATAAGCCCAGCGAGATAGGCACTGCCCATTGAGCAATTAATGGCAAAAACGGTCTCTTGTCGATTTTCATCATGACATAAAATGCATAGCTGGTCAGCGAGAACATCAGGGCCAGCTCCCACCAGCCGAACATGGAAAAAGCAACAAGTATCATGAAAAGCATGATCAACATACCAACATCACGTGAGCTAGTTTTGATGGATTGAAGATATTTCAACTTGACCAGCCAGCCTGTAAGAATGAAGAGAACGAATCCAATAAAATAAATTGGCAAAACAAGATTTTCGAAAACATTCCATTTTGCAATTTGCAAAACGGCTTCAAACATCGCGGCGGCAAGGAAAATCGGACTTAAATATTTGAAAATGATATTTTCATTGGTATTAGCCAGATAGATAAAATTAGCTGAAATGATCAGGTAAGCTGCCATAAGAATAAAGGATGGATTTCCTGCATGAATCATCAACCCTTCGGCTGTGATGAATAAAAAGGCAAGACCTGATACAACCCCACTGGTAATTTGAAAAGCTCTTTTCAAGGCGTATTTATCATCAATGAACTTTGGAACAAACAGAAACACGAACCCAAGAAGTGCATAACCAATTACACTTACTTCTGTAAACCACCAATTTTCAAGAATCTGATAGGCACCATAAACGAACATGGCACTAAAAACAAAATGATACTCTTTATGGCCATTAACGAAGATCATCGATAGATAGACAATAGCAGTCAAAATCAAATTGAAGCCGTTGAAGATATGATTTTCATAAAAGAAAAGCATTAACAAGGTAGACAGTACTAGGTTTGCCTGTGAATATACTGCAAGTTCCTTCGTGAAGAGCGGCAGTTGATCTTTTATTTTCAGCTGGTGATACGCTGCAATCAGAAGTGTATTGAAAATAATCAGGCCGAGGTAGAATCCGTCTGTTTTCAGTCCAATCGCGCTCAACACATATGCTGCTGCAATCGAAGTTGTTATAAACGTAAACCACACGAATAATCTCGAAGATAGCCTCTTTGCCAGAAAACCATAAATCGGAATCAACACTGAACTGCTTATTGCCCCTAATATGAAGCGGCCTTCTCCATAAAACGATAAATAAGGGCCGAGCAATTCAAACCAGCCTAGAGATAGGGTGAAGATAGGCAGGAAAAGGCTGCCAAGTACCACAAACGCAAAGGCTGTTTTTTCAATTTTAATGATCTTGTAGCTAATATAGGCAATTCCATAAAATAAAGCTGAAACCAATGCAATTGACCCTGTCTTCATCAATGGAGTCATACTTTCCCAGTTGCTTGTAGCTAGGTACAAACCACCAATCAAAAGCATGATCACCCCTATATTCAAAGACCAGGAAATATTCCGTTCACGAATCTCTTCCGCTGATTTTTTTGGTCTGGCTTTTACCGGGCGTGGTTTAGAATGTTGTAATTGTTTCTCCTTTACCACAACGCTATCTGTTGACTTAACTTTTTCGTTCTCAAGTCCAAGTACTTCAGGAGTATTGTTCTTAGTTGCCAAGTCTTCCACCTGCCGGTCTTTTGCCAGCAAATCAAGAAAGTATTCATTATGGGCTTCTGATACACTTTTATATTGCTCTGGTGAAACATAACCTAATTCTTTCAAATGATAGAGCTCATTCCGGAAAATCCTGCGTCTTTCCTCTTTAGGAGCATGTTCCATTTTAATCCCCCAATTCCTCTTTTATCCACTTTGAATTGTTTAGTGTAATTTTACACCTTTTATAAAATAATTCAACATTCTTTCTAAAAAAAACAAAAGTGATTTTTCGACAAATTTCTATTCCCACTTTACCCCTGCGCCTTTATAATAGGGAAGGTATTGGGTTCAATGTGACTTTCATTTGGTTCGCCTTCTCAAATTCAGAACCAGGAAGCATAAAACAATCGGATAAAAAATAAATAAAAGATTTCGAGGTAAGAAGATGAGTGATTTTTTATGGTTAATGTATTTAGGATTCATGGGCACGACGGCAATATGGTTTTTGATCAAAGGTAAATATAAAAACAATATCACGAGGCTTGATTTTATCATTTCAATCATCACTTGGCTTGGTTTATTTGGATATGTGACTGAAACAGAGATGCTGACCCCTCTAGTATGGAAAATTGTCTTCGTTTTCGGTCTCATTTGGGATGTGATTTTTACCATATTCTTTGCGGAGCGATTTGCAGGGGATTTTGGCCTGGAAGAAGAGGAAGAACCTATGCCGCTTGCAGCTAAACTGAGTGGATTGATTTTTGTACTGCCCCTTTATTACGGGATATTCCGGTATGCTTTTTAAAACGGCTTAGGCCGTTTTTTTTGTTGCCTTCCTTAAGTTATACTAAAATAATAGTAACGTTTTTTAATATAATAATAGCCGTTCCAGGGTCAGGAACAGCATATTTTAACGGTATTCCTCCATTAAATTAGGACCAGGTACTATCACTGATCGCAAGTGTCTTTTTCAGGAAGACACCTCGGTTTTTGTTTAGTTTGTATAAAAAAAGGATAGAACCTTTGTTGGTTCTATCCTCTGAATGATTATGGATTTGTAGACCACATTCCAGCAGTCTTGATGAAAACCCGGCGGTTCAATTTTAGCTGAGCTACCATTAACTCAGCCAGATCTTCCGGCTGCATGACTTTATCTGGATTGCCATCTGTTAAATTCGTCTCAATGGCCAGATCAGTAGCTACCGTACTTGGAGTAAGTGCGCTGACACGGATATTATGCTTACGAACTTCAAGCATTAGCGATTCAGTCAACCCTAGTACCCCGAACTTTGATGCGCTATATGCACTCGTTACCGGTGCTCCCTTTTGCCCTGCAGTTGACGCAATATTGATTATGTCACCTGTCTTTCGCTCAATCATTCCTGGCAGGACCGCACGAGTCACATAGTATGTTCCCATTAAGTTGACCTGGATGATTTTTTCCCACTCCTGCGGCTCCAGATCTAGAAAGCCGCCGAATTTCGCGGTTCCTGCATTGTTAATCAGGATATCTATAGGGCCGATTTCTTCTGTTACATGCTCAACAGCGTGCTGTATAGATTCGATGTCAGATACATCCGCGACAGCTCCAGAAACATTTACCCCATATTCCTCAAGTTCATTTGTCACCTTCTCCAGATTGGCAAGTGTTAGACCAATCATGCCAATATTTACGCCTTCTTTCGCCAAAGCTATAGCAGCTGCCCGGCCGATGCCTCTGCCAGCACCCGTGATTAGCGCTGTTTTCCCTTTTAAAGATTCCATATTATGGCTCCTTCCAATTATGTAGTCAAGGGTTAATTATAGAAAATCTTATCGGCGAAAACAAATCTTGTGACTCATTATAAAAAATAGCAAACGATTTGGCGCAGAAAAAACCAGCAGTAAAGGATCACTGCTGGTCTGCACATTATAATGGCAACAATGCCACGGTTTCTTTATTTTTCAGCTGGTCCACCATCTTATTCCACTTTTCTGGCTTCTTTTCGAGAACGGAATAATAAGTGGTTAGGAAATCTGTAATTAACGGTGCCGGCAGTTCACGAGTGTTCTCATCAGTCGGCATAAAGCATAAATCAAGTCCCTCTACTGCTTCTCCGTCGTTTTCCCATGATGGATGTACGTATTCGATATCCAGACGCTTATATCCAAGGTGAGATAATACTTCGCGCCTTACAAATGGGTCCATCGTTTTTACACCGCCAAAATCATGATCTGTCTTCCGGTACGGATCATAAATTTCTGCGAACATCCCAAACAGTTCTACTCCTTGATCACCAGCGAGTTTCTGCAGGTCTTCCATTCTTTTATTTGCCAGGAATCTCCCAAGACTCATCCCAGGTTTTCCAACAATAGTAAAGTCAGTCATCGCAATATTCCAGTCAGGATAATACCGGTATTCAGTTACGCCGACCACTTCATTTTCATGTACAGCAACAAAAACCCTGATGCCTGGATCTTCGAGTGGCCCTTTCCATAAATCAAACTCCAATACTTCCTCCGGAGGGAAAACTTCCTTCATTAAATTATGGAGCTTGGTAAAAAGCGGATCATCGATACTATTAACGCGGATATATTCCATGAAGGTTACTCCTTATCTTATAAAATTCTTTTCGGCTTGTTCCCAGTCTGTATAAAGGTCAGTACGGCGGTCACGCCAAGTAGTGACCGAACCGCGCTCACGAACTTCGTACAAAAGCTCCAAATCAAGGTCAGCAGTTACGACCATATCATCATTAAGTTCTCCTTCGACCTGCAGCCCTTTTGGCGGGAAAGGAATATCATTAGGAGTGATCACTGCCGCCTGGCCAAAGTTAGCGCGCATAAAGTCAACTGTAGGCAACGCACCTACTGTTCCTGTCAAAACGACGTAAACCTGATTTTCAATGGCCCGTGCATGGCTCGTATAGCGGACACGATGGAAACCATGACGATCATCTGTACATGACGGAACGAAAATGACATCTGCACCTTTTGCTTTAGCCATCCTGACGATTTCAGGAAACTCAATATCATAGCAAGTTAATAGCGCGATGCGTCCTTTCTCTGTATCAAATACCCTGAAATCCTCTCCCGCACTCATATTCCACTCATTTACCTCAGTAGGTGTAATATGAAGCTTTGCCTGCTCGACGATTCTGCCATCCGGGTAAAACATGTGTGCGACATTGTAGAGCTTTCCAGCTCGAGCGATGACATGTGTACCGCCAATAATGTGCATCCCTGTTTCCAACGCGAAATTCTGGAACAGGTTTAAATATTGTTCGGTAAAACCGGGGAGTTCATTAATGGTCAGCCTCGTACCCTGCTCACTGCCGATTGATAATAATTGAGTAGTAAAGAACTCAGGAAACAAAACGAACTCTGAACCATACTCCTGTGCTGTTTTTACATAATGCTCACATTGCTGAGCAAACTCTTCGAACGACCTGATCGTGTGAAGATGGTACTGGACTGCGGAAACTCTTATTTTCATCCATCATTCCCCCTGTATCTATAAACATTTTTCATCTTGAATTCAAATTTTCGGAAATACGAAAATCATTATATAGCATTTTGCTTTTTATGAATACATTTTTCATTAATATTGGACAAGAAATTTATTGAGTAAAAACTTTGCCTGGTCACTCTGGATTTTCCGAGGAGAAAATGTTCCAATTCCAATCGGATTAGATTATAATCTAATTAGATCATTTTCTAATCTTCGTTTTTTGGAGGGCCATATGTTCTATACTTTCAACATGGAGAAATCTTACCGCAAACTATTCTTTGCTGGCGTTATTAACGGTATCGGTGATCGATTCAGCCAGGTGGCATTGTTAGCTTTAATTTTGCAAATGACTGGTTCTGGCCTGTCAGTCGGGATTACAATGGCTCTCAGGATGATTCCGTTTTTATTCTTCAGCCCTTTGAGCAGCAGCCTTGCCAGGAAATTCGGAAGAAAGAACATCATGATCTTTACGGACCTAACCAGAGCAGTATTAGCCTTGTCGTTTCTGGCTGTCAACAATTCTGATGATATATGGATTGTATATGTCGCAACTTTCATGCTGGCCTCGGGAGAAGCAATCTACGCACCGATCAGGAAATCAAGCATACCTGCCATTGTTTCGTCTAAATCCTTAAAAGATATAAACGGATGGGAACAGGTATTAATGGGAATTGTTTTAATCATTGGAGCTCTAAGTGGCGGGATTGTCTCATACTTCCTGGGAGCCAAAGCAGCTTTTCTGCTTAATATAGTGTCCTTTTTAGCTGCCGGCTGGATTTTATCGACCTTGCCTTCTCTGGGCGGTACCATCAAAAATGAACAAATCAGTGAACCTGACTTAGAAAAGTACAGTGAATTGCTCCCTGTTATTGCGGCTTCAACCTTCCTGTTAATGTTGATGATGTTTGAGTTGATCATCCCGCTGATTAACGGGATTGAGAATGTATTATTAAGTGTGTATGCCGTTGAAACTTTTAAAAAGGCTGACCTGGGTGTAGGGATTTTTTACAGTGTTCTAGGTCTGGGTTTAATGATCAGTCCATTATTGACTAAGATGGTAAAAAAAAGATTTCTATTATTTTCTTTCATTTGCATTATAGGGGAAGGTTTATTTTTGACTTCGATTAGCCAGACAAAAGCTTTCTGGATGGCCGCTGTTCTATTTGGCGTCACCGCAATTTTCAGCGGTGTTGGCAATGCCCTTCTAGATACGGTGGCAATGGAGACCATTCCTACAAAATGGCATGGAATGTACTTCGGCATCACTAGCATGCTGTCCAATACATTCATCGGGGTCTCTATGTTCTTAACAGGTATGGCTCTGGAATGGTTCGACCCAAGATTGGTGGGTATGATTGGCGGAATCATGTATATATCTGCCGGAACCTTGTTCTTGATATGGTCCCTTAAATATAGTGTGGATCAAGAAAAAGCAAAATTAATGAAAAAAGTGGTGTAACTAGAATAACAGGTCCATCGTTTAGAAGACGATGGACCTGTTGTTATATAAAATATTTGTACCCAAACAACTGAGTTCCGCCTTCATCTATAGTAATGATGATTGAATTTTCATGTACGTAAACAAAATATGGTGACAAATTGTGGGCAGCTAAAGCATTTTCGACTATTGTCGGAGTCCATCTTTCCTTTACCGTCATTACACTTCTCATTGCAAAGTCAAAATTTCTACTTCTGTTTATATTGTTATTCAATAAGAGAATTAGAATAATTATCATTTGATTTTCCAATTAAATACAGAAATATCAAACTATCATATTGCTAGCAATTGATATCTAAATGTTATCGAAACCTATCAGTTGTGGTTGGATTTTGTCGAAATGCCTGTTATAAAGCGGTTTATGTGCTTCCCAATCTGTCGGATGGTTGCTTTTCCTGATTCGGCTTCTGATAGTCGATCAATCAATACAACAATAAATGCCTGCTTCTTACCGTATGATATAATACCGCAATCGTGCTCGACTCCGGGAAGTTCTCCTGTCTTATTTCCTATTTTTAATAGAGAATCATCCATATAAACTGGCAGCTTTTCTTTAAATTGTTGTTCCAGAAGCAGCGAAAAGAACGTCTTTTCCGATTGTTTATTTAAAGACCCCCCAGCAACAGCTTCTTTCAGACATAGTGCGATATCAGCTGCGGATGTGAAGTTATCGTCTCCGGATTGAATGGCATCGAAATCCAACATTTTACGCTGCAATATCGAGTTTTTCATTCCAATCATGGATATAGTCGAATTGATTGAATTTATCCCTATTAAATCAATCAATAGATTAGTAGCCGAATTATCCGACACAATGATCATAAGTGATAGCAAATCCTCGACTGTAAGCTGCTTAACTTTCATAGCCTGGAGAACTCCCGTGTCTCCAATTTTGTCGCTTTCTTTAATGGTAACGATTTTGTCTTTTTGCAGCTTACCTGCTTCAATCAGTCTCAAAGCCTCCAATAACATCGGCAGTTTGATCAAACTGGCAGACTGGTAAACTGCATTGCTGTTAAATTCTATAATCGATCCTTCAATTTCCAAAAATAAACTCGCCCGGCCCTTGCACCCAGCGAGTTCATTCGATAGTCTATCTTTTAATTCTTCTATTTTCATGGTTATTCGGTTCCTTATCTGATATTGACGAGCATTTCTTTTTTATCTTTTCCTTCTAAACGTTCATCATATAAATGACAGGCAACATAATGATTTTTGTCGATTTCCTGCCATACCGGTTTCTTCTGGGCACAGACGTCCATTGCGTGCTGGCATCTGGTTCTGAACACACATCCGCTCGGAGGATCCATCGGGGATGGCAGTTCTCCCTGGAGGATGATACGCTCCCGCTTATCCTCCACATTCGGATCCGGTATCGGGATGGCAGAGAGCAATGCCTGAGTATATGGATGAAGCGGTTTATTGTAAAGCTGGTTACTAGCCGTGAGCTCGACAATATGGCCGAGGTACATAACTCCAATCCGGTCGCTGATTTGCTTAACCATGGAAAGGTCGTGAGCAATGAATAGATACGTCAATTCCTTTTCTTCTTGAAGACGCTTCAGCAGGTTTACGACCTGTGCCTGGACAGATACATCAAGAGCTGAAATGGGTTCATCCGCTATGATAAAATCCGGATCAAGCGCAAGTGCTCTTGCAATTCCTATTCTCTGACGCTGACCGCCACTGAACTCGTGTGGATAACGGTTCGCATGGTCACGATTCAATCCCACATCTTCCAAGAGCTGATAAATTCGTTCCAATCGTTCTTTTTTGTTTGGAAACAGTCCATGAACCTCCATAGGTTCAGATATTATTTCCTTTACCGTAGAACGCGGGTTTAATGAGGCATATGGATCCTGGAAAATCATCTGCATCTGCTTATGAAACAGAAATTTCTCTTTTTCCGAAAGCGAGTGCACGTCTTTGCCGTTAAAAACAACTTCTCCATCTGTCCGGTCATAAAGTCCAATCATGGTTCTGCCGGCTGTGGATTTTCCGCATCCAGATTCCCCGACAAGGCCAAAGGTCTCGCCTTTATAAATATCGAATGAAATCCCATCTACTGCTTTAAGGATCTCATTTTTACCCATAGTAAAATGCTTCTTTAAATCTCTTACACTTAATAAAACTTCATTTTCCATATTTATTCCTCCGTATCAATCCAGTAGCGTCTCGCTGCACAGAGTTCTTTTTCATAGATTGTTCCTTCTAAAGAAATGATTTCGATATTCTTGCCAGTATTCGGTGAATGGAGAAGCTTGCCGTCACCATAATAAATACCGACATGATGGATGCTGCCTTTTCCTTCCTCATAGGCGAAGAAGAGCAAGTCGCCTGGCAGGATATCGGACATTGGTACTTCTTTACCCGAAGCAGCCTGTTCATGGGCATCTCTCGGAATGATATAGCCGTTCGCCAGACACATGTTATAACTGAAACCCGAGCAATCATAACCATAGCTGCTCATTCCGCCCCAAAGGTATGGCAATCCGAGGAATTGTTCGCCGGAAGCGACGATGGCGGCCCCATTCTTCTTAGGAATTTCCTTATCCGATGGAATAACTGTTACATCCTCAGCTCTTAAGATGCCAATACCAGTTGGTGTCTTAACGCGGATTCGATCGACTATATCCTCCACGATCGGCAATGTGGTCTGGTAGCTCAATTCCATCAGCTTTTCATTCTTTTCGTTATATAGAAGGGCTTTCTTAGCGGTAATGACTGCATCAGGTCCTTGCTTGATATACCAATCTGATTGTTGAATCAGCTGATCTTTTGGGATCCAGCCTGGATATCCACGACGATCTTTTCCGGATGGCTGATCCGGGACAATCACGTGTGCCCATTCATTCACTTCATCAATGATCAAGACTTCCTGACCAAATAAAACCTGTGATTGAACCAGATTATCATCGCACAATTGTAGTCGTGGCTCATAAGTAAGCTTTTCAAGCCATTTATCTAAATTCAGATTAGCGGAAATTGCGTCCCTGTCGATTTCCCTCGCAGAATCATGTGAAGTCCATAAAGTTGCTACAGGGACATTGACGAGCCAAATATTATTGCTTTCCAACGGAAATTCCTCCTTCTGAAAGGACCTTTTCTATTCCAAGACCTGGTTGGTCCGGAAGTGTGATTTTTCTACCATTATACTTTATCCCGCCTGAAATCGCTTCATTTGCCAGCATTAATGGCGCGTCGAAATCAAAACGCGTGATGTTTTTCTTGCTTGCTGCGAAGTGGGCAGCTGCCGTAATCCCCAGCCGCGTTTCAATCATACTGCCAACCATGCATTCTATCCCAGCGGTTTCAGCCATTTGGTTAATTATTTGAGCCTGGTAAATTCCTCCTGACTTCATCAATTTAATGTTAATCAAGTCAGCGCTTCTCCTCTTGATCACTTCAAATGCCTGTTTAGGTGAAAACACGCTTTCGTCAGCCATTATTAAGGTATCAACTGAATCAGTTACCTGCTTTAAACCTTCCAGATCTTCTGCTTTAACTGGCTGTTCAACCAGCTCGATATCAAGTCCAAGGTCCTCCATTTTTCGGATTGCCCTGACCGCATCCTTCGGTTTCCATCCCTGGTTCGCATCGAGACGAATTTTAATATCATTGCCTATTCTTTTGCGGATTTCCAGGATCCTGGCAATATCGGTTTCGATCTCACCGATTCCTACCTTAACCTTAAGTACATTGAAACCACTGCTTACATATCCAACGGCATCCTCACCCATTTCTTCTGGAGTGTTCACACTGACGGTAAAATCGGTTTCAAGCTCATTTCTGTAGCCTCCAAGGAATTGATAGAGCGGCAGGCTGCAATTTTGCGAGATACAGTCATACAATGCCATATCAACGGCTGCTTTTGCGCTGGTATTGTTAACAAGGATGGTTTTTAACCCCTGGAAAATAGCTTCAGAGTTCAAAAGATTCTTTTTTAATAAAAACGGCTTGATGACGTCATTGATTGCACCCTCGATACTTACGAGACTGTCCCCTGTTATGACCAATGTAGGCGGTGCCTCTCCCCAGCCGGTAATCCCATTATCACAGGTAATTTTAACAAAAATGGCTTCAGCTACAGTAACTGTGCGGAGTGCGGTTTTAAACGGCTTTTTCAAAGGGACAGCATTACGGAATGTCTCGATTTTTTCAATAATCATAACTCTTATCTCCTTTGGTTCTATTTGATCCCGCTCTCAACATATAACGTTTTCTCTTTGGTATTCATGGATGCAGCCACCCCGAGTGGCACACCAATGTGAGGGGAGCAATGCCCCATTTTGAATCCTTTTAGAGCCGGTTTACCTGCAAGTTTAATGTAATGGCCTATAACTTCTTCCAGAGTTAAAGACAGTTCTCTTTCTGGTACGCAGTTATTAAAGTCACCGATAATGATCCCAGCTGATTCCTGCAGCTTGCCTGCCATAAACAGCTGGTTCAGCATCCTGTCTACAGCCCGGGGCTCTTCATTAATGTCTTCAATAAGCAAAATCTTACCTTCTGTATCAATTTCATATGGTGTTCCCATAGAGCTTGAAAGAAGCGAGAGGTTTCCGCCAACTAACGATCCTCTAGCGGTGCCGGGTACCAGCTCATCAATTTGCGAAAGCTCAGAAGAATAATTCAGCTCTGACGGTGTAAACAATTGTTGAAATGTATCCTTGGAAATTTGGTTGGCCCCTTCTTTACCTATATCCGAAGCGAGCATTGGACCATGGAAGCTTACCAGCCCTGTCTGCTGCCTGATTGCAGTGTGCAAGAAAGTAATGTCGCTGTAGCCCCAAAAGATTTTAGGATTGTTTTTAATAACATCATAGTCTATCGCTGAAGCAATTCGGGCTGTGCCATAACCGCCGCCAGCACAGATAATTCCTTTTACTTCGTCATCGAGGAACATCTCATGTAAGTCTGCCAGTCTCTCTTCATCATTCCCGGCAAGGTAGCCATATTCAGTATAAAGTGATTTTCCTAATTTATAATTGAGCCCTAAATCCTCGACGAATTTTAAGCCACGCTTCAAATTTTCTTTATTAGGCGGACTCGCTGGCGCTATGACCGCCACGGTATCTCCTTTTTTCAGACGACTGGGCTTCATTGTCATTTCAATCGACTCCTTTTTATTATCGTTATCAAGTTGACATAACTATTTTATCGACTACTTTAAGAGTACATGTGATAAAGTTAAATACCCTGCTTTGCCCTAAATTCGGTTTCCGGACCATATTGGGTAAATGCAGAAGGCCTGCTTTGCCCTAAATTCTGTTTCCGGGCCATTTTGGGTAAATGCAGAAGGCTTTCTTTGCCGAAAAAGATTCATATGTATAAAGGATATTTTTAAATGGTATGTACTGGTAAAAAAGAGGTGTTCCAAGATGAACACCTCTTTCTTAGAATTACTACTTCTTATCTGCCCACTTTAATTCAAGGTATCCTACCGGATGGCGGACAACATCAGATACAGCTTCATTTTGAAGATAAACTTGGTTGTAGAAGTGAACAGTGAAGATTGGTGCTTCTTCAAACAAAATCTTCTCTGCCTGATACATTAAGTCAAAACGTTTTGCTTCATCAGATTCATTTTTTGCCTGCTTAATCAGTTCATCATACTTCGGATTGCCCCAGCCAGTACGGTTCATGGAGTGGCCAGTCTGGAAGTTTTCCAGGAAGTTGATTGGATCCGCATAGTCAGCAAGGAATGAACTGCGGGAAAGCTGGTGCTTTAGTACTTTCTGTTCTTCCGCGAATACGTTCCATTCCATGTTCGCAAGCTTGACTTCTACGCCAAGGTTTTCTTTGAACATTTGTTGTAAAGCTTCAGCAATCTTTTTGTGCACATCGCTTGTGCTATACGTCAGTGTAACTTCAGGAAGTTCAGTGTATCCTTCTTCTTCCATTCCCTTTTCCAATAGTACTTTCGCTTCTTCTACATCAGTTTTATTGAAATCACCATTTACTTCACGGAAGTCCTTGCCTGATGGATCCTGGAAACCAGGAGATACAAAGCCGTAAGCAGCTTCTTCTTTGTTCTTCGTGACAAAGTCAACGATTTTCTGCTGGTCTACAGCTAGAGCGAAGGCTTTACGGATATTCACATTCTGGAACGGCTCTTTTGTAACATTGAAACGGTAGAAATAATCTCCTGCCTGATCCTCAACCTGTACCTTGCCTTCTTTGAACAGCTTATCGCTTAATTCAGCAGGTACATCGGAAACATCCAGATCCCCAGCCTCATACATTTGATACTCAGTGTTTGTATCGTCTACGATTGCCCATTCTACACGATCAAGCTTGACGTTTTCAGCATCCCAATACTGATCATTCTTTTTCATGACGAATTTGGTGTCATGCTCCCAGCTAGCAAGGTTGAACGGTCCATTTCCTACGAATGAGTCAGCTTCAGAGAACCACTCTGGATTTTCTTTCGCTACCTTTTCATTGATCGGGAAAAATGCCGGATTGGCAATGACACTTAAGAAATATGCCTGCGGGCTTGTTAAAGTAACTTCAAAAGTTTTGTCGTCCACAGCTTTTACTTTTACATTGTCAGCAGAACCTTCTCCACTGTTGAATTCCTCTCCGCCTTCAATGAAATAGCCGAGGAAAGCTGCGGCTGATCCAGTTTCTGGATTCAGGAGACGCTTCCATGCAAATTCAAAATCCTTAGCTGTTACATCGTCGCCATTGGACCATTTAGCATCTTCACGAATGTGGAAAGTGTAGGTCTTCCCATCTTCAGAGACATCCCACTTTTCTGCAGTTGCAGCTTCTGGCTGATGATCTTTACCCAGTCGCGTAAGACCTTCCATCAGATTGTTCAAAGCGTTCCAAGATGCAGAATCGAAACCGATAGGAGGGTCAAAAGATGTTGGTTCCTGGCCATTGTTTAGGTAAAGGACCTTTTCGTCCCCTTTTTCCCCACTATCGTTTCCATCTTTTTCTTTACCTGCATTATCGTTGGCGGTACATGCCGCCATCGTGAACACAAGCATTGCTGCCATGAGTATGGTTAATAACTTTTTCACTCTGTTTCCCCCTTATGTTGACTTAAAATTATATCAAAAAGGCAATAGCCTGATTGAACACTATCTGCTGGCGAGCATTTTTTGCGCTCGCTCATCCTGAAGCCAGCAGTCCACACCGTGGCTGTCGGAAAGCTTTGTTGCTGAAGGGTAGACTTTATCACAAACCTCCATTGCAAATGGGCATCTGGCTGTGAACGGACATCCAACCGGCGGAGAGAATAAATCAGGCGGAGTCCCGCCAATCGGTATCAGCTCTGCACCATCCACATCCAAACGCGGAACGGAATTCAATAGACCTTTCGTATATGGATGCTGCGGGTTATAAAAAATCTCTCTTCTTGTCCCTGATTCGACGATTTTACCAGCATACATGACCGCGATCCGATCAGCGACTTGTGCAACGACTCCTAAATCATGGGTAATCAGGATAATCGAGACACCTGTTTTTTTCTGGATATCACGGAACAATTCTAAAATCTGAGCCTGGATAGTCACGTCAAGCGCTGTTGTCGGTTCGTCCGCAATCAAAACCTCCGGCTGGCAGACTAGCGCCATGGCAATAACAATCCTTTGCCTCATTCCGCCGCTGAATTGATGAGGGTATTGTTTCAGGCGGACCTGCGGGCTCGGTATTCCCACAAGATCCAGCATTTGTACCGCCACTTTCTTTGCCTGTTCCTTTGACAGGTTCATATGCTGGAGAATTCCTTCAGTCAGCTGATCCCCGATTGTCAAAGTCGGATTCAATGCAGTCATCGGATCCTGGAAAATCATCGATATATCAGACCCGCGAATTTTTCGCATCTCAGAATCTTTCAGTTTCGTCAGATCTTTCCCTTTAAAAACGATGGAGCCACCATCAAACCTGCCTGGTGGTTCCGGTATCAATCTCATGATACTTTGTGAAGTCACGCTCTTTCCGCAGCCTGACTCCCCTACAATCGCTAAAGTTTCTCCTTTATGTAAATCAAAAGTGACTCCACGGACAGCTTTAACCTCACCGCCGTACGTCTTGAATGAAACATGAAGGTCTTTTACTACAAGTACTTTTTCCATGTTGCCTACCTCCTTAGCTTCGGGTCAAGTGCATCCTGAAGCCCATCACCTAAAACGTTAAACGAAAACATTGTCATTGAAATGAAGAATGCCGGGAAAAACAGCCTCCACCAGTCACCTGATAGAATAACCGGCAAAGCATCGCTTGCCATCGATCCCCAGCTCGCAAGCGGTGCCTGGATTCCCAAACCAAGGAAGCTAAGGAATGCTTCAGCAAAGATAGCAGATGGAACAGAAAGTGTAATTTGCACAATGATTGGTCCCATCGTATTTGGCAGCAGATTTTTCCGGATGATTCTTGCCGTTTTCGTTCCGAATGTTTTAGATGCTAACACGTATTCGTAGTTCTTGATCTGCAGGACTTGGCCGCGGACAATCCGTGCCATCCCTATCCAGCCTGTAATCGTCAGTGCGAAAATGATCGTAGCAAGGCTTGGCCCCATCACTACACTGATTAAAATAACTACAAGCAAATATGGAAGGCCATAAAGAACTTCTATGATTCTCATCATGAAATGATCTGTCCTGCCGCCTTTATAGCCAGCAATCCCGCCATAGATGACCCCGATAAGAAAGTCGATCAATGCTGCCGCAATGCCGACGAATAAAGATATACGTGCTCCATACCAAGTCCGGGTAAATACATCCCTCCCGAGCTCATCGGTTCCAAACCAATGCTCACTTGATGGTGGAAGGTTTTGATTGACCAAATCCTGATGGTCAACAGTGTGAGGCGAAATGATCGGCCCGAAAATCGCCATGAATGTCAATACAGATAAGAAGAATAACCCCATCATGGCAAGCTTGTTTTTCAGGAGGCGTCTCCATGCATCCTGCCAATATGACAGGCTGGGCCTGACAACAGCTTCTGCTTCCGAGTCACTTTTTTCAATAGGAACAAACCAGTCGTCAGGAATTGACGGTACTTCTGGTGGTTCCTGATGTTTGCGCAGAGCCATCATTTTCCCTCCTTTTTATGAAGCTTGATCCTTGGGTCAAGAATGCCGTAAGCGAGGTCTACAAGGAAAAGCATCATGATCAATACTGTACTGTAAAAAATCGTTGTTCCCATTATGACAGGGTAGTCACGTTGGTTGATGCTTTCGACAAAGTACTTGCCCATGCCTGGAATCGCAAAGATCTTTTCGATTACGAATGTTCCTGTAAGAATACTAGCTGCCAATGAGCCAAGAATCGTGACAACTGGAAGCAATGCGTTCTTTAATGCATGTTTGAACACAATTTTTACAGGAGACAGCCCTTTTGCCTTTGCTGTCCGTATGTAGTCCTGCGTCAAGACCTCAAGCATGCTGGATCTCGTCAAACGGGCAATGATTGCCATAGGTCCGGTCGCAAGTGCCAGTGTCGGCAGAATCATATGCTTCGGACTTGTCCAGGTGGCAACCGGAAGGATCTCCCAGGTAACAGCTAACTGCTGGATCAGCAGGGTGGCCATGACAAAGTTTGGAACCGAAATACCCACTACCGCTACTGTCATCGCAAGATAATCAATCAAGCCATTATGTCGGAGTGCTGCAATGATTCCCAGAAGGATGCCAGAAAAAATCGCGACAATCAGGGTGATCATCCCTAGTTCGAATGAAACAGGGAATCCCCTGCCAAGCATTTCGTTCACAGTCTGTGAGGACTTTTTGATAGATGGCCCAAAATCGAATGTCGCGATAGATTTTAAGTATATAAAGTATTGAACGTATAATGGCTCATCCAAATGATAGAAACTTTCTAGGTTCTTTTGGACTGCTTCGCTCGTCGCCCGCTCCTCGTTAAAAGGAGAACCTGGAATCGAGTGCATCAAGAAGAAGGTCAACGTGATGATGACCAGCAATGTGACCGCCATGGAGCCCAGTCGTTTGAGTATGTAATGGAGCATTAACTCACATCCTTATCATGTCTTTATGTCAGGTCTTAAGGTGATATAGCATTCTATGAAAAAGTCGTCCTCATGGCAAGTTCTGTCATCACAAGCATAGCTTGATAGGCTTCAAGAATGTCCTTAGCCTGATAGCGGACAATTGTGGTCCCTTCTTCAATTTCTGTTCCGGGCATCAAATTTGCCCACTCTGCTTGTCCATAATTGGCAAATTCAATCCTTAGCACAGGATTCTCAGGCGGAGTAAGCGGTTTCACTTTGTCCTTGTTTTTAATAGCCAACTCAGTTTTCTCTGCAAGCAGTTCACCCGCTTTCACTGGTGTTAAAGATTTTGCCGCAGACCTTGAAATTGACTGTTTAACTACAGCAGTTGTAATGTTAGGAATCAATGACTCTGCTTCTCGGGCAGCCCCATCGTCTCCTGCCACCATGATAACAGGTACCCCATAATGACCTGCTACGTAAGCGTTGAATCCAAGCTCGCCAATTTGAACATCATTGATCCACATATGGCGAACACCGAAAATCATCGAATGCGACATCACTCCGCTCATCGATGCCCTGGCATGGTATCCGACAAATACTGCTCCTCCAAAGCTGTCATCCAATCCCTGGACCATTGAAAATGGCTTTACATCTCCGGTAATCAACTGGGTTTCCGGATGAAGATCCTCTATTAGTAGGTTGTTCATTTTGGAATGGCTATCATTGACAATGACTTCCTGGCAGCCAGTCTTAAATGCTTTCTCAATCACATAGTTCGCTTCCTGTGTCATGATTTTCCTGCCGCGATCATAATTGTGCTTTGAAGAGTCAACATGGGTATGGTCGACCAGACCAGTAATCCCTTCCATGTCCACTGATATGTACAGTTTCATTTTTACCCAACTTTCTATGAATAATTATCTTAAAATTATAAATAATAAATCTACCAACCGCAACCTTTTTTCCTATTAATTTCTGTTATTACAAGGAAATAGGAGATTTGTCACTGGTATTAAAATGTCAATAATATTATCAAATGAATAATATTAGCAAAATGGGAAATGAGTAAAATTATAAAAAATTAGGATTTAAAGTTCATTTTCTCGTACCCGCAGGAGTTTTTAAACCGTTTTTTCAAGATAATGGTTTTGAGCAGAAGAAAAGAGCGCAAAAATATGCGCTCTACTCGTTGAGATTATATTGTTCCATTAATTCAATAAAATGGGTCAGCACCTTTGCTGTAAGTCCCCAAATCACCTTGTCGTTCGTGCGATAGAAATATTCATCCATCGTTCTTGTTTGCCAATTGTAATTCTCGCCGCCTATGATCAAGTCGAAAGGAAAACCATCTTCTGGTTCCACTTGAAAGTTGATTTTATAACTGTCCGGCTGGTTCTTTTTAAAGAAAGACAGAGGAACAGTGAATACTTCCCCTACTTCCGCTTCGTTAGGAATGAGGTTGTTTAAATTACTTATTCTCCCCACAAAAGGGTAGATAATTGTTCCGAATGCAGACACCATGTAATCCAAAGGAAAAACATCAATAATCTCGCTTTCCCTTATCCCGAGTTCTTCCGACGTTTCTCTGACCGCTGCTTTTTGGGGATCCTCTCCCACTTCTATCTTCCCGCCCGGGAAACAGACCTCACCAGGCTGTCTTCTCATCTTTAGGGAACGTACCTCGAATAAAATATGGGCTTCACCATGAACTTCCACTAACGGCAGCAACACTGCGAATTTGATGAATTTTTCATGGCCCAAAATTGAGGGTGTCCGCCCCAATAAAGTATTTGCTATCTGATTTATATTCATTATTGGACATCCACTCTCCCTTTAAAAGTATGTACTTTCATTGTATTATGAAAAACCAATGAAAATAAAGGAAATGGCTCTTTTTAGATGATACTTATTGGTGACATCATTCATTCGGATTTTAATAACATAGTATTGAGGAGTTGGATTAGAGACGCGAGTTCCCTGATTTAGAAAAATAAAGAGCCATTCAGCTCGATTGGTGACCTAAATTTCCTGTTCCTTGAAAAACAAGGCACCAATAAGCCCGATTGATGACCTAAATTTCCTGTTCCTTGAAAAACAGGGCACCAATAAACCCGATTGGTGACCTAAATTTCCTGTTCCTTGAAAAACAGGGCACCAATAAACCCGATTGATGACCTAAATTTCTGTTCCTTGAAAAAACAGGGCACCAATAAGCCATTTCACTGAAAAGCTCTGCAACCGTGTGAATGCAAAGTAAAAGACAGCGACGATTTGCCGCTGCCCTTAAATCTCGTATCAACCAGATGCCCGTCCCTTGATCGCCTTATATGCAATCAAGATAATTCCGATTACGAGGAGTATATGGATGATTCCGCCGGCAATCTCAAAAATCAGTCCGAGCAACCAGAGTACCAGCAATATTCCTGCTATTGTCCATAACATTCGAATCCTCTCCTTTCTTGTTGTTTTCTTGGTTAAAGTTTACCCTTTTGTTAATTCTATTAAACAAGATGCCTCCTCACCTTCCTGCTATTGAAATATTTGATACTTAATGGTCCATATGTAACACTTAACTTATACTATCTTTTTTAAGTCAGGAGAAATTGCCATGGGACACTTCAAGATTTTATTTCTGGACATAGACGGAACGATTTTAAGACCCGATGATACCATTGAGGACTCTACGAAGACAGCCATCATTGAAATGAAGAGGCAAGATATTGAAGTGGTTTTGGCCACAGGACGTCCTCTCCATGAGATATCTGAACTTGCAGAGGAACTTCAAATCTCTTCTTATATTGGATATAACGGGGCACTGGGAATTTATGAAGGCGAAACGATTTTTGCCGAACCAATGCAATCTGAGGATGCAAAATACATATTGGATGTGGCAGCCGCTAATGGCCATGAAGTTGTTTGTTATACGAATGATAAAAATTACTTGACCAATTTGGAATCAGAATCGGTACAAGCCTTTCTCAAGCAATTCCATTTGCGGCAAAATGCAACATTCACAGAAGGTATGATTGATGAAATTCTTGGCATGACAATCATCACTGCTGGAAATAAAGGAGATTCACTATACAAATTCAAGAATGGAATCCATTTGTCACAAGTGAATGTTGAGGGTATGCAGCATTGCTACGATGTGATTCGTGATCATGTTAATAAAGGTATTGGTGTCGAATTCCTTTTGAATAAACTGGGAATTAAACGTGAAGAGTCAATTGCCTTCGGAGACGGAATGAATGACCGGGAAATGCTGGCAAGTGCAGGTGAAGGGTTCGCGATGGGCAATGCGCATCCTGACCTGCTTCAATATGCTAAACATAAGACAACTGCTGTCACAAATTCGGGCATTTACAATGGATTAAAATCGCTTGGATTATTATGAAATAAGCCCATGACATAAAAATGGAACCTCTTCCGAAGAGGTTCCATTTTTATTTACCAGCTGCACGTTTTTTTGCGCTTGCCTTTGAAAATTGATCCTCAGGCTGTGCAGCAGGCTTTGTTAAGCTGTCCTTATAACTCATCCAATAAATCAAAGCTACGAAGACTCCTCCGCCAACTGCATTCCCTAAATAAACAGGTACAAAGTTGGCAAAGTATGCACCCCAGGTATAATATCCAGCAAAAATCGCTGCCGGGATGACGAACATGTTTGCGACGACGTGTTGGAAGCCGATTGCTACAAAGCCCATAATCGGAAACCAGATCGCCAAAACCTTTCCTGTCATATCGGATGCTCCATATGAAAGCCAAACTGCCAAACTAACAAGCCAGTTACAGCCAATACCTGAGAAAAATGCCGCCCAGAAGCCAGCATCAAGTTTTGCCCCAGCTACAGCGACTGTTTTATCAAGATATGGACCTGTATCGGTCAAGCCGACTATATGTCCAAAAAAATAAGCTACAAAAAGCGCTCCTATAAAGTTACTTAGAGTAATCCAGAACCAATTTTTCAATAGCATCTTTACTGTTACTTTCTTCGCAAGACTGGCCATTGAAATGGCCGTCATATTTCCCGTCAACAGTTCTCCTCCAGCAAGAAGGATCAATATCAGGCCAAGAGGAAATACCGAGGCACCCAGGAATGTTCCAAACGTCCCCCACTCGTGCGGCAAATTCGCGATTACCCTGATGTCCAAGAGATAGCCTATAGCAATAAAAGCCCCTCCCAGGAATCCCAGTGCAAGCATGTTCTTTACGGGCATAGCAGCCTTGTAGGTGCCTGAATCAATGGTCACTTGAGCAATTTCCTGGGGTTTTCGAAATGCCAATTCAAATTCCTCCTGTTCTTAAGATGCATTTTTAAATCTGGCTATTGAAGATTTCTTTAATGGCTTAATTCCCCTTTGTCCAACAACAAAACAGTCTTTTAATCTTTTTGCCATTTTTTTATCAACAACATTTCTTATTGATACCATACCGATGTGTAAAAACCTAAAGGAGAACTCTACATGTTGAGAAATCATTAGCAAGTTTTCACGCCTAAAAAATAACAAAAAGGGTGCCCAAAAGCTTGTACTTTTTGGCCACCCTTTTTGTAATCAGTCTTTATTCAACAATTCTTCCCCTGCTATTCCGGGGTTTGTCATTTCATATGGATTCAGGATTAAATCGAGCTCTTCTTCCGTCAGGACGTCGTAAGCAAGGCAAAGTTCCCTTACTGACTTTCCTGTCAGAATTGCCTCTCTCGCTATTCTCGACACCGCTTCATAACCTAAGTGCGGATTGACAGCAGTTATGACGCCGACACTTCTCTCAACATCCTTCTCAAGCTTCTCTTTGTTCGCTTCAATTCCAACGAGGCAATGATCAGTGAAAACCTTGAACCCATTGTTCATGATGCTGATTGATTGGATCAGGTTGAAAATCAGGACAGGCTCCATGACATTTAACTCGAGCTGGCCCGCTTCGGAAGCCAGACAAATTGTATGGTCATTTCCAATAACCTGGAAAGCAACCTGGTTGATGACTTCAGGCATAACCGGATTCACCTTGCCAGGCATGATGGATGAGCCTGGCTGTCTTGAAGGAAGGAAAATCTCGTTAAAGCCTACTCGAGGTCCGGAAGCCATCAAGCGTAAGTCATTGGCTATTTTCGACATATTCATCATGCACACTTTTAAGGCCGCTGAAACTGTCGTATACGCATCCGTATTTTGTGTCGCATCCACTAAATGGTCGGCATTTTTCAATGGATACCCACTGATTTCAGATAGGTGATGAACAACATTTTTAATATATTTAGGATTGGCATTTAACCCGGTCCCTACTGCAGTTGCCCCCATGTTAACTTCAAACAGGTGGCCGCGGGTATGCTTGATTCTATCTATATCCCGTTCGATTACCCGGGTATATGCTTCGAATTCCTGGCCAAGGCGGATTGGAACAGCATCCTGTAAGTGTGTTCGGCCCATTTTGATGACAGCATCAAATTCCCTTGCTTTTTGCGAGAAAACATCGCGCATGATTTGCATAGTATCCAATAGCTTGTCCAAAAGCGATAGGACAGAAATATGCATCGCTGTAGGAAATGCATCATTCGTCGATTGAGCCATGTTCACATGTGAGTTGGGGCTTAAAGTGAAATAATCCCCTTTCTCTTCACCAAGCAATTCCAGCGCGCGGTTCGCAATTACTTCATTCGTGTTCATGTTGATTGAGGTCCCAGCTCCCCCTTGAATTGGATCAACGATGAACTGTTCATGCCACTGGCCCTGGATTATTTCATCAGCCGCTTTTACAATGACCTCTCCAAGTCCGCCGTAAAGCCTTCCTGTTTCCATATTGGCAAGTGCCGCAGCTTTTTTTACCATGGCCATCGCCTTTATAAGTTCACTATGTATTCTATATCCTGTTATCGGGAAGTTTTCAACAGCCCTTAAAGTTTGAATGCCATAATACGCATCCGCTAAAACTTCCTTCGTACCCAGAAAATCCTTTTCAATACGGACTTTTACCTCAGACATTTGTTCTACCCCTCCAAAAAGCGTGAAATTTCGTAATCAACCCAAATTTTGTATTGCGGGAAATCATCTTCCGACAATCTTCTGCAACTTTTAGTCCCCCTTAGCCTAAATATCAGCCTACATGACTATTGTAAATCAAAAAGAAGAATTCATCACGACAAATCCGCATTTTCCTAAACCAAGTTTGCGAAAACTGTATGATTTCTGGTTGTTATGCTGAAACTCCACTACTTTTGAGAGCTTTTGTCACGATGCAGGAAAACAGGAATGTTCTTGCTGAATTGTAATAGGACATCGAATTAATCATAAACCAAAACAGAAAGGAATGTGCATGATGACTGACACTCAATTCATGAAGGCATACACAATCAAAGAGGTGTCCAAGAAAATAAATGTTCCGTCAGGCACCATTAGACAATGGGAAAAAGATCTTGCGGGACTGCTGATTGTCCCAAGAACAAAACAAGGTGCAAGATTTTATACGGATATAGAAATAGACCAACTGATGAAGATAAAGCAAATGCGAGATAAAAATCTAAGCAAAGAAATGATTCGGGATCTCTTACAGAGACATAAAAGTTCTGCTGCGGTTTCCGATCAAACTCCACATGAAAACAGCCTTACTGTAAAGCCGAATGTGCCAGCTGCTTCTCCGACAGCCAGCTCAAATGATTTTGATACTTTTATGTTGGCAATGGAACAATATAAAGAGTCCTTGCTTGAAGAAGTAAAAGCAGAGATCAGGAACGGCATTCGAAAGGAAGTACTGGAGGAAGTAAAAAAGGAAATCTCTAAAGGCACTTTTACAACAGTAAAAACCCTTTCCGATTCTATCTATAAAACAGGAGAAAAAACCAATGAACATATTATGGTGCTGTCTGAAACAGTTGCCAAGAGCTCGGAAGATAGTTCCGAACGTCTCGGAACGATATCTTCAGAGCTTACGAATGTTTCGAAAGGTACTTCCGAAATTAGTACGAACCTTGCAAAAGTTTCAAAAGGTACGACAGAAATGTTCAGCAAGCTTTCAGATTCTGTAACCAAAGCTTCTCAGGGTACGACTGAAAAAATTACGAAGCTGACCGAGAGTGTTGCGAAGGTTTCAAAAGGTACTTCCGAAAAAATAAATGCACTATCCGGCAGTCTTTCGAATGTCTCGAAGGGTACTTCCGAACGAATTGCAACTTTGACATCCAGTTTGACAAAAACCTCAAAAGGCACGAATGAAAAAATTGTTAATTTAGAGAGCACAGTTAATAAGCTATCATCCGGTACAAATAAGGAATTATCACTTTTGGCAAAACGCCTGAATGAGACAACCGAGACAGTTTCTGAAGAGTTTAAAATACTTGCGGATTATGTTTCAAATAGTCGCGAGACAACAAATCAGGAACTTTCGAATTTAAACCAGGTCATCAATCAGGAACGAGATTATTTTGTCCGCACCCTTCAAAGTGAACGTGAAGAATTACGCCGGGAGATCAGGCAGCGGGACGAGATGTTTAAAAATATGGTCGATAGCTTCAGGGAGACGGCAGCTTCGAAACAAACAAAACGCAATTGGTGGAAAGTTTGGAAGTAGTTTTCTTTTTTAATGACATATAACTTGTAAAGATGTAAATAATATTGACACTTAAGAACCACCCGTTTTACAGATCTCCATTTAGCATGGCAGAAATACTCTTGGGAGGGAAATTGGAGATGTTGAGATATTTTCGCTGGATGGCAATAACAGCATTGGTCATTTACTTATCAGGAGCACAATCAGATATTGCTATAGCGAAGGTCTCCTCAGATTACGGGCAAATAAAAGCAATCAACATCTCTCATCGTGGTGCTTCAGGCCATGCCCCTGAACATACATTACAGGCTTATGAACTTGGGAATGTCATGAATGGCGATTACATTGAAATCGATCTTCAAATGACGAAAGATGGAGAATTAATTGCGCTGCATGACGAAACAATTGACCGGACTACGGAGAAAAAGGGCCTGGTTAAAAATCTTACTCTAAAGGATATAAAGAAACTTGATGCAGGATCCTGGTTTAATGAGGCTTTCCCTGAAAAAATGAGTATCGAATATTCGGGGCTTCAAATCCCTACCCTGCGAGAGGTGCTTGATAGGTTCGGTCCAGACTCGAAGTTTTTCATAGAAACCAAATCGCCTGAAGTGTATCCTGGAATGGAAGAAAAACTAATAAATATACTGAATGAATACAATCTAACCGGTGCCAATAATACATTCGGAAATGTTGTTGTTCAATCGTTCAGTATAGAAAGTTTAAAGAAAGTCCACCAATTAGATGAGTCGATTCCATTGGTCCAGCTGTTGTCCTACTACACCCCAGCGATCATCACCGATACTGAAGTAAGCAAAATCAAAGAATATGCAGTTGGGGTTGGATTGCATTATACGGCAACAAGTCCCGGCTATATTAAAAAGGTCACAGATTCCGGTTTAATGGTTTTCCCTTATACAGTCAATGAAAAGGAAGATATGAACATGCTTCTGGATTGGGGAGTCACAGGAATGTTTACTAATTATCCTGACCGATTAGACCAAGTCATACAAAGCAGATCACTTGAGAACTAGCAATGCTCAAAATACAAAGCTGCCTTTTGGCAGCTTTGTTGTTCCCTTAATAATGAAACTTGTTTTAAATGCACCTTTATTAGTAATGAACCTCCCGCATAAGGGCCTCTTTTAAGACTAAACGCACCCTTATAGGTAATGAACTTCCTGCATAAGGGTCTCTTTATCGACTAAATGCACCCTTATACGTAATGAATTTCCCACATAAGGGTCTCTTTAACGTTAAATGCACGCTATGCCTTGGGAAATTCACTCATGAGGGCTTATTAATTGGCATCTTCTCAATAAAGTCTATTTTTATATCCTTCTTCCAACCTCTCCTGTATATCGGCTTTTGAAGAACCTGGAATCCGGGCGTGTGCTGCCAAAATCTCTGCACCTGATGGCAAGTCAGAAGAGTCGGCCCAGCTTCCAGGCTCCCATAAGCCGGAGCGCTTCAACGCTTTTCCGCACTGTATATAGCATTCCTCTACTTCTACTACGATTCCAAGCAGCGGATTTTTCCCGCCGGCTTTCATCCTTTCCAACAGCTCTGGCTCGCGTGTCAAACTAGCCTTCCCATTCACTCTCAAGGATTCAGACATCCCAGGTATAAGAAATAACAGGCCCACCCTTGGATTGGATAAAATATTTTTCAATGAGTCCATTCTCTTGTTACCAGGACGGTCTGGAATCACAATTCGGTTTTTGTCCAGAACAAGTACAAATCCAGGTGCATCTCCCCTCGGGGAAGCGTCTGTGAAGCCTTTTTCGTCAGAGGTAGATAAAACAATAAACGGTGAATGGTGTATGTAGTTACGGCAATGTTCGTCTACGAAAGATATGACCTTCCGTTTGGCCAGCTCACTAGGCTCCCCGAACAATGACCTTAATTCTTCAAAGCTATTAATTACATAATTCATTAAATCATCTCCCGTTGTTAATTTTTCTTCATATTTTTCTAGGTCCATTATTAGGTACAGCAATAATGGACCTTGACGGACAATACAAGCCGAAATTGCCATTCACATCTCACGATAGGCGGATTTATTGGTATGTTATTAATTCCTGAAAAATCAAAGAAGAAAGCATCCACCATTATTCTCGCTTTTCTTCAGTGGTTTCTTGCTTGTATTCGGATCTTCGGTGTTGAGCATCTTTTTATCTGACGCTATAAACATACATATAGTTACAAGTTTCCTTAGTCTGGCACCAGTAGGAATGGATCAATTGGGGTTAATCGCACATGAGTCAAGTGCTGTTTAATCAATTGTTTCAAGCTTTCTGCTATTTTTCATTTATTTTGCAGTTCGTCCGAATTCAAGGTGGTTTTTCATGAGGATAAAAAAAACCGTAATGAGGATTCTCATTAATATTCATGGGTATATTAACTAACATCTAAGAAAAGCGCAAGCGCCTTGGTCAGCCCCGACAAGCGCTGGAGGGCCTGACAGTGAAGTCGTTATTTGACTTCATTGGCAGGACCGAAGCGACTCGAGGGGCTAGGCGCTGGAGCTGGACAATTCTCGAAGTAAAATTATATAAATTCTGATATTATAAAAAATACTTAGATGGAGGAATGAAATTGAACCTTTCGTTTAATAATCTGTTTAATAAAGCTAAAGCGACTTTAAATCATGCATATAGTCACGCTAAGGATACCCTTTATTCCATCACTGGGACCTCTTCAGCTTCTGTTCAGCAAATAGCTGATTTCGTGAAGAATCATCCTGATGCAACAGTTGAAAAGAAAGAATACCTGGGTGTGACTTTATCGTTTTATGAACTCGTACAGGATGAAATGAGCTACTATCTAGAGACAAAAAATGCAAAAGTTTTGCAGCTTGATGTCCATTCCCATAATCACACTGTTGTAGCTTACCGATCATACCGTGATCATTTATCAGTTAACACTCCCGTAAAATTCCCGAATTTACAGAATACCAAATAAGCAGGACGATCTTCTAATCCATGATACATCAAATAATAATTAAGGGTGTCCCAAAAGATATGGGACACCCTATTTTCAGTCCTTTATGTCATCCCGGACAGCTGGTCCCGGTCGTCAGCCATCGGAGGTTCCTCCAACCATGAGTTTTTGATCATGATATTGGCACCATCCTCTGCATAAAGCGCAATTTCAGGAATCAGCGAAGCATATTTCAGTCCAATATCCTTGCGCGGACTTGCTGCCATAGCGGCACCATAATTCCCGATACCTGCGGCGATCATTGCTGAGACATGGAATAATATAAGTTTATCTGAAAATACCTGTGTTGTACTGTCTGTTACAGCTGAATCCCAAAACATGGGTGCCGGGATGTCATTATTCTTAAGGATATCACTGAACAAATCGACATGTTTTTGAGCGATTTTCTTTCCTCTCTGCAGATATCCTTTGACCTCTTTGTCCTGAGCCACTTGGATGAATCCCATGATCAGTGCCTTTCCTATTTGGTTGGTTTGTACATTCATGAACAAATGCGTCATTTCTACTGAGGTAAGTGCCCGTCTCCTGCTTTTGATTCCCGAAAGGAATTTCTGTTTCTCAACAAAGTCAACTTTATCTGGGACTGAAATAAATGGTGGCCTTATGTATGTCCCTTGCTCCAGCATTGTCTCCCTAGTCAAATCCTGCAGTTCAATCGCTGATTTCAAGACACTTTTATGAAAACTAATCACATCTGGCCGCGTTCCGAGACCAATTGCCGCAGCATTTGCAGCCATTCCAAGGATAGACATATGCCTCAAATACATCATTACGAATGTATCGGAAAAAAGCCGTGGAGCATGGATATTGACATCTTTCTTTGTGAAACCAATTGGGCAGGGGAAATCTTCACGATCGAAGATCTCTTTTAAAAGAGAAATGTTTTTTTGTGATGCGCCAAGAGCAAACTCAGCGATTTCTTTTACCTTTTTGTCGTCTATGTTGTTCAAAAAATAACTCAAAACACAAATAGATACTGTATCATTTATATATTGCGTCCACAAACTAGACATTTCTGCCGCAGTCAGGCGGATTTTTGTCTTATCCTCCATTTTTACACCCCAATGCACTGATGATATCTTTATCTTTCCTTAACTGGCCGATATTTATTTAATAATTTACCTATGTTAAAGATGAATGATTAATTTTAAGCATTGCAGTTTGAATCTGACTGTAGCTGAAATCGATAATCATCAGAAAACATCCTATCAATTTTACAAAAAGATAGTAAAATAGAAGTATGATTCATATTTAGGAGTGAGAAAGCTGAGCGCAATTTTTTTATTAATCATTGCAGCTGTTGGACTATCACTGACAGCAAATTTATTAAGATTTCATGTAAGCGCTTTATTAAACCAACTGATTTTCTCTGCTGCATCATTGATCCTGGTTGAGACTGCTGTTTATTTATATGGAAGTAATCAATTAAGCTGGACTATTCTTTTATTTATCGCGACTGCGGGTTATTCTTTTAAATTAATCGGGGGTATAGTTGCGGCTCTTATTAGTGTTCTTATCGTTTATTTACATACAGGAGGCTTCCCCATGGAAGTTCTCCCCGTTTACTTGGTAATCGGGACGTGCGCCGGCTACATTTCGCAATATTTACTCAAGAAAAAGAAAGACCACCACCTCTGGATGTACATGCTCATGGAGCAATCTAAGCATCTACAGGTCTTTCGCGAAGTAAGCACAACGATGCAGGGGACTCTTCAGCAGGATTTGCTTTTAAAAGTGATCTTGACATCTGTAACCGCTGGCCATGGCCTTGGATTTAACAGAGCGATGATTTTTCTTGCCTCCAATGAAACTAAGTCCCTTAAGGGAATCGTTGGTGTCGGCCCTATGGATGTGAAGAAAGGCTATGAAGTTTGGGAAAAGATTTCAGAAGACAGACTAAAACTCAGTGATTTAATTGAACATAACTTTGACAGCAATTTTACCGACCCGGAGTTGAATGCTATTTTACGTTCATTGGATATACCAATTGATGAACATAACGTCTTTGGGTTAGCGTTATCAAGTCAAAAACCAGTTATTGTTAAGAACATCGCAAAAGAGGATATGTCACAGATTTTAATTAAAGACTTGTTCCAAACTGAGGAGTTTGCGGTGATCCCCTTGATTAACCAGGGTAAGAACATCGGTATCCTGCTGATTGATAATATTGTAAATAAGAGACCGATTACCTTGATGGATACTGAAAATATCCTTCCTCTGGCGAACCAGGCTGCGATAGCACTTGACCATGCTAACCTTTATGAGCAAATTGAGGAAATGGCTTTACGCGATGGATTGACAGGTCTTCTCAACCAACGGGCATTCCAGACAATTCTTAATGAACACTTCCCGGTTGAAGGAAATCGGAATAGTCCCCTTTCGTTAATCATCTTTGATATCGATTACTTTAAGGTGTTCAATGACAAAAACGGGCACCTGCTTGGGAATGAAGTGTTGATGAAGCTGGCAAGAGTCATTGTTAATTCATTAAGACCTGATGATTTTTCCTTCCGATTTGGCGGAGAAGAATTTGTAGTCCTATTGCCTGGCATCCATCTTGACCAAGCTGAAGTAATAGCGGAAACAATTCGCTCGAACGTAGAGAAAGCAAGCTTTCCTGGTGAAAATACACAGCCCAACGGCACATTAACCGTAAGTATCGGAATAGCCTGTACAGACCATTCGGAAATAACCACTAAAAATGAATTGATAGAAGCTGCTGACCAGGCACTATACAAAGCTAAAAGCGCAGGTAAAAATACGGTAGTTTCTTTTAAGGAGTTTGTGAACATTGATTGAACTGGCATTTATTCTAGCTGCCCTTTTCTTTTTCATGGCTTCCGCTTTGACAAGCAGGCCCTTATATAATCTTTCCCAAAGGCATTATTCCAACCGTGTTACTGCACATTATGGGTTCAAGGTATCCGAATTGCATTATTCCTATGACCAAATGATCTACTTTATTTCAATGCCAACTACTTTGCCGTATATTAAGAATGCGTTAAAAGAGGACCTGATAATTGAGCAGGATTATTCATCTTATTTTTTTCCCATTCTCAAAGGTATCAAAATATCTTTAAAACAGAATGGCGAAAATATGTACCTTGCCTATTTGCCTATTGGCAACTTCCGACTGCCCCATCTCGATAAGCTGCAGCAGGAAGGCACTATTGATGAGCAGACATATTTAAGAATAAGCACCAGTAAACTGCTTGATCCCAGCACATTGCAGGAAGTGCGCGAAGAGGTATATAAACAGCTTCAAGTGGGTCGCTATTAATTATGAAAGAGCCAGCATTGGATGCCGGCTCTTTTACTTTTCAACTTCAGCAGCAGTTCCCTTTTGCTTCACCAGGTCTATATATATCCACTTTTTTAATAAAGCAGCCCAAAGAATCATGAATAAATGAATTGAATTATTAATAATAAAATGGCGGAAATTTTTCTTGGCGATTTCAGCTTTCATGACTTTAACATCCATTAACTTAGCGAAACTAAAAGCCTGTAACATTCCTTTCCATCCTCTGTCATATTTAATGAACACTGCTGTTGCCATTGATAGAATAAATGAATAAATTGGTGCTGTTTTGAAGTGTTCTTTCCAGCTATGCCATCTTTCGATTCCAAATCTGAACTTTCTAAGTATTGATAAGGAGTACATTAGGTTAAGCCCATTTACCAGAATGCCAAGGAATAATGAGCCAAAATGAGAAATGGGTGTTCCATTTCGAAGTTCATTAAAGAAGTGTGGATGAAAAGGAGGGTGAAAAACGGTATATAATGTTTTTTGTTCCTGTTCATAGTGCTCCTTCCACCTTCCCTGATGAAATATCTCTATTAAGATTGACTGATTCAAATATTACTATCCAAAAGGAATGAACAGGAAAAGCCCAATCAAAAGATTGGGCCTGCCTCATCAATTTAATTTTCCAATAAAATTTAGCTCATTGGCTTCAGATATACTAGAAGGGTTTTCAAGAATTCTTTTCACATCGTTTAGTGTATACTCGAGTTTCACGTCCTCTCCCTTCTTGCCAGTGTACGCTTCCGCTACAAAGAAAGGCTGAGTCAAATATGCCTCTAATCTCTCCCCCTGCTGATAAATTTGCGACTCGACAGCTGGAAGGCGTTCGATGCCATGAACATTAACGATCGCCCGCAATTCCCTGTACCTGCGTAGAAGCTTTTGCGCTCTTTGTTGAATGCTATGGTGAACAGGGTCTAAATATGACCCTTCCAGGATGGAGGATGTTGAGTAGATTGGGTTGATTGCAGGATATTTATGGCGTGCTGCAAGGTCGGCATCGAATTGCCACAAAGTATCAAGGGGGCCATACGGAAGGTCTTCATCGACAGCCTCACCTTTCAAATCCATCAGGAATGTCGTTACACGATGGATTTCTTTGTCATCGAAAGTTTCCTGCAAGTTGAACATTTCACCTGATATCACATAGGATCTGTCGGCTGTAAGTATGTAATCTCTCTCTGTGCCTTCTTTTAAAATGACCTTATATGTCTCTTCGATATTGTTTGTTACGTAATCGACCTCATCCAGAATATCGTCAAGCTCTGGGTGATAACCCTTCGGTTTTATAAGAATTGTGACATACCCTACCCTTTTCAGTCGGTAAAGCATCTCGGCAAGTACAACTAATTGCCCCATTCCTGGTCGCGCAACGAGCCCAACAGTTTTGCCCTTTGCAATTGGCGCAAATAAGTCCAAAGTTTTAATCCCTGTTTTAATCATTTCTACACTCTCCCCTCTTAAAATCAGTTCATCCAAACTGCAACCAGCCAGCTCTGCCAGAGCGACTATCGTCCGTACCTCTGCTCTGCCGACCGGTATTTTGCCCGTAGACAAATTAGAAACGGTGGCCGGTCTCAATCCTACAGATTTAGCTGCAGATGTCAGGTTGGGCACCTTTTTTCTCAACAACGCAACATTAAGTCTAAGATTTTCCATAAATAGCACCTCCTTACTTTAGATAGTAAAATAAATTACTCTATATAGCAATAAATTTTACTCTAAAAAGTAATGATTAATTTTCTATAAAGGTGTTTATTGGTTCAAGCAGGGTAAAATAAGTGAATCAAAGAACATGAAAGGAGTTTCCAAATGATTCCTATTGGTGTATCAAATCGTCATATTCATTTAAAAAGAGAAGATTTAGATAAGCTTTTCGGTGAAGGATATCAGCTCACAACTGCTAAAAAACTTTCACAGCCAGGGGAATTTGCTGCGAATGAAACAGTAAGAGTCGTTGGTTCAAAAGGGGAATTTCCCGCAGTCAGGGTTCTTGGTCCGTTACGGAAGTTTACTCAGCTTGAAATTTCCAACACCGACTCCTTTTCCCTCGGGGTAAAAGCACCGTTAAGAGCTTCAGGGAATCTTGACGGCACTCCAGGCATAAAGCTTGTCGGCCCAAAAGGTGCACTGGAAATTCAGGAAGGTGTCATTGTGGCAGAACGTCATATTCATATGACACCAGGTGATGCCGCAAATTATAATGTCCAGGATGGAGACTATGTAAGTGTTAAGTCTGCAGGTGAAAGAAGCTTAATTTTCAATCAAGTACTCATAAGGGTGAAAGATTCCTACGCTCTTGATATGCACATTGATACCGATGAAGCTAACGCGGCTGGTCTGCGAACTGGTGACCATATTGAAATAATTAAATAAACTTGGCCGGACTGCATCATAAGCAGTCCGGCCAAATTCATTTAAACCATAGAGAACACCTACAGACAAAAAGTGGATTACTCCCATATTTCCTTAAGCGTTGCTCGAAACAAATCGTTAAGTTCTTTTGTAGGGTCGTCAAGTTTTTGACTTGCATATTTTGCATAACTGGCAAGCAGTTCAATTTCTTGTTCTATGAACTCATTAAGAATCAAGTTTTTCTCATTGGAATAATGTTCTCCGCTTTGTTTCTCCTCTAGTAAGTCCTTCACTTCCCTTTTTACTTGTGCGTTATTTAAAATGCTTAAAAGTTCCATGAATTCGACTGGTGGTATTTGCTTATGTAATTGTAACCATTTTACCGACAGGATTGACCGGAGAATATATAGATATACCTTTACCCTCCACTCCTTCTTCTTTTTAAGCCCAATGAAATTTCTTTTTGCCAGGTTTAGGTGATGGTTTATGTAAGGTACTTGCGAAATGACTGAGTCCTGCATCAACTTTAATTTTTCGGCCAGGCAAGCCTTATGGAGATACACATGTTTGGAATTCAGCCATTCGAGCAAGGAGGGATTAGACTTCCGAAAAAGCCTGAGAGTTTTAGTCAATTCCCAGCCTACGACATCCAATTTAGGATCGACCATAATAGAAAGCGGATCTTCTTTTGGTATTTCAATAACATCTTTCTGCTGATCAATCGATAAATACCAATCTTTTTTTTGAATGTAAATGAAGCGGATATCATAATCACTGTCTGGTGATGCAAATCCCATCGCTCGGCTCCCGGCGTCACATGCATAAAGTATTTTCACTTCGTACTCTTCTTCAATTTGATTTAATACTGTTATGATATGGTCCTTCATTTTCACATTTGCCCCTTTCATCACATACATTTAATAGTTTGCCATCAATCATAAAGGGTATATAAGAATATACTCAAATAAAGGAGGCCAAAATAATGAATGACAAGCAATCAAAAGGCGCATTTGACCAGGTTAAAGGTGAAGCCAAGAAGCAATTCGGCAAACTGACCGACAATGAATCTATGGAAGCAGAAGGCCGCCTTGATAAGGGAAAAGGAAAACTGAAAGAAACAGCTGGTGATATGCAAGAAGATGTATCACGTGCATTTAACGACTCGTCCAGAGATTAATAAGCGTTAATTTGAAAAGCCTTTGCTTATGACAGCAAGGGCTTTTTTGTATTTTAGTCAATATGATTTTTATTTTTCCCTTTAACAAATCGATAGGCCAAATACGCTACATATAGTGGAGTTGCGATATAAATTAAGTAAGGAAATTGGCTGTAGGTCCCTTTCCAAATGACGAACAGTAAAGAACCAAGGAATATTGTCACGATTGTTCCATACTTAGGGAGCGGTACTTCCTTGAAGCTTGGAATCCTGATTCTGCTTACCATGAGAAAGCTCAGTGCCGTAAAGACAACTGTAGTAACGATATTCGGAATCAAGTCACCAAATAAAGTGAGGATGGCCATAATTCCGCCAGCTGCAGTAATAGGCACCCCAATAAAATAATTAAGCGATGATTTATCAGTACTGATATTGAACCGCGCCAGGCGATAAGCTCCGAATAACGGGAATAATCCCGCTACCATCAAGCCCAATAGTCCAAATTGGTAAAAGTATGTATAATAAACCAGGAACGATGGTGCTACACCAAATGTGACGATATCCGCCAGTGAATCAAGTTCCTTTCCCAGCTGGCTGTCCGCTTTCAGCATCCTCGCCAGCCTTCCGTCCATGCTGTCCAACATCATGCCGATTAAAATTAAAATGGCTGCATTGTTAAATTGGCCATTAGCCGCAAATCCAATTGATAGAAAACCGCAATATAAATTCCCAAGTGTGAACATATTAGGAATCATTTTTGTAAACCGCATCAGTTGTCATCACTCTCCGAACTTTTCTAATTCTGCTTATGCCTATTTTTACCCCGGTCAACTAATAATCATGTTTATTTTATTATAGAATCGCCGAAAATATAGTTTAACTATATCATTTTTTCTCATTCTGAGTAGAGGTTAACCTGAAAAAATCTTATCTGGAATCAAAAGAGTGTATCTCAATGGAAGTAATTTGTCAAAAAGACTTTTAAAATGATTCATCAAATTGTATACTAATTTGGGGCTGGTGAATTATGATCAATAAGAACTTGCGTAAACTAAAATTTCTTCTTATAAAGTTATTTAGAATAAAAGAGAACGCACATAATGTATCTCTAGGGTTTACCCTTGGTTTCTTAATCCACTTCATCCCATCATTTGGCATGGGGCCTATAATTTCGACCGTAGGTGCCAAACTCTTCAAAGGGAATCCTATAGCCGGTTTCATTAGCGGTGTAGCACTCATCTGGCTTTTCCCATTCTTATTTTATTTGAATGTCGTAGTCGGTGAAACTCTTTTCCCTTATGGTATCTTTCCCTCGGCAGCGGGTATGCCCTCTCATGGTTTAGATGCCGGGATCCATTTAGGTGAAGTTTTTTTCATAGGCATGATCATTAATATCATCCTTTTCGGGATGGTTGTATACTACCTCATTTATACTATCATGAGAAAATACCGATTAAGCTTCCTTACTATAGTGAAAAAATGGGAAATTAAAAAATAAGGAATGAAAAAAGCAATGCGCTGTTTCCATTCCTTATTTTTTGTCCTAGTTGACTTCAAGGAATTCTATTATTTCTTTATCTGGACCCAAATAGAAGATCGTCTTCCAACCATTGTCCAATGTATATGGACCCTCAAAAGAATGAAATTCTCTCTCACTCATTTCCTTCATTTTTTCATCAAGATTTTCCACCTCTAAGCAAAAATGAGTCCTTTCACCAATCTCTCCATCTGACTTTACCTGAGATAATTCAAGCCTAAAACCATTCTTCTCCAAAAAAATCATTTCTTCATTTTCAAAGTGGATTTTGCAGCTTACATTAAAACCAAGAATGACCTCATAAAAAGTTCTTGAAGCTGTCAAATCGCTTACTTCAAGTCCAAAATGATGTAATCTCATTCTCCTCTTCCTTCTTTCATCGAGATGATCAGATTTATATCACCAAATTCGTGCCAAAGATATTTTTGTTCAATCGCGATATTATAAGCTTCTACGAGCTTGTTCTCATCAACGAAGGCAGCCAGCATATCCAAGTGACTTGCTTTCGGTTCATGAAACCCTGTTATAATCCCATCAACGATCTGTAGCTCATAATCCGATGTGATATACAGATTCGTCCATCCTTGAGTAGTTGAATTACTGGCTGCCGTTTCAAGTGCGCGAACAACAGTAGTTCCGGCTGCGATGACCTTCGCTCCAAGATCTTTGGCTTTTACTATTGCCTCCATATCTTCCTGGCGAATAGAATATTCTTCGAAGTGTTCTTCTGGTGAATGGGCAAATTCATCATCGAGTAAATAACTAAGACCGGTATGAAGCTGCAAAAATACCAATTTAACTCCTTTTTGCTTCAGCTTTAACAAGAGTTCCCAGCTGAAAGCCCGACCGGCTGATGGCATCTCAACAGATCCTGGCTGACTTGCAAAAACAGTCTGGTAATAATCGAGTTTCCACGGGTGATGAATATATTCATATCTTATTGGTTCACCCATTGAGTAGATTTCATCGTAAAAATCTTTACCTCTCAGATTGAACTGGATCATCTTTAGTGGTGAATTAAATACTTCGCCAATTACATTCGCCTCTAAGGATTCGGAGAATTTTATGCAATCTCCTGATTGTACATTTGTTGCAACGATTAATACTTCCCATTCCGAGTCATTCTTCTTCCTGGCAAGCCGCACTTCCAAGTTCGTGCCGATCACCTCTCCATTTCTAAGCCATGTTCCTTTGAGAATTGCCGGGATTGTTCTGCTATTATTCAACACAAGTATATCCCCTGAATCGAAATATTTTTCTATTTGAATAAATCGATCGTGCATAACATTACCCGTTACTCTGTCCAACACCATCATCTTCACCTGATCTCTGCGCAGTCCTCTCCTTTCTGGCGGGCTTGAGGCGTTAAGAGAAGAAGGCAGAGAAAAATCATGAGTGTGCACCTTTGTTTCCATCTGCATCATCTCACCTCCCGACTAAACTCTTGAGCCTGGAATCGTTGTCCATTGACTCCTTTTGATTCTTCCGAGGCAAGGAAAAGAAAGACTTCGACAACATCCTCTGGTTTGGCTAACTCATAATCACAATCCGGTACTGCAAGAGAATGCATTTTTGTATCCATCTCCCCAGGATCCACCATATTCATTCTAATATTTGTAGCGTTAAGTTCGTCTGCCCAGATCTCTGTCATCCCCTCGACAGCAAATTTGGAAATTCCATAAGCTCCCCAGCCTGCATAACCGACATGGCCAGCTTCTGAAGTTACGTTTATTATTGATCCTTCACCCTGTATAAGCATCGCTGGTAGTACCCTTCTTGTTATCAGGAACGGGCTGATGCCGTTCACCCTGATGACTTCAGCGAAGTCATCCTCAGGATAATCCAACAGTAGTGGCATTGGACTTGGTCCCAGAACTGAAGCGTTATTGATCAGGACATCAATTCTTCCGAAAGTTTCTAGTGTCAGGGCAACAAATTTTTCGGCTTCTCGCGGTACCGATACATCAGCTGTTATTGCCAGCACCTCTGCCCCATAGGATTCCGCTTCTTTTTTTACTGCATCAAGTTCATTTTCCCTTCGAGCGCAAACAGCCAGCTTCGAACCTTCCTTTGCAAACCTTAGCATCAATGCTTTCCCTAATCCCTGTGATACACCTGTAATCATTACAACTTTATTTTTTATCACGTTCAACTTCCTCCTTAGTTTTCTTCTTGTATTTATCTTAAGATTTTGAAGAAAACCGCACCTCATCGAGAAGCTTGATATTTTCTACGACTTTAGTCTGAAGGATATAAGCTTTACGAAGTTGATAAAAAAATAAAAGGCTGCTAATGGCAGCCTTTTTAAAAGATTAATCCTGAATCAGGTATACAATTGCTTCATACGGCTTTAATAAAATGGCAGATCCGTAACCTGTGTTTGCTTCATAATTTGAAATCAATACTTCATGTTTCTTGCCTTGCAGGTCCGCCGGAACATCAAAGCTCTGATTCTCATTTGTAAAATTCAATAAGACAAGTAATTTCTGCGATTCCAGTGTTCTTGTATAAACATATATACTCTCATCCTCAGGAATTAGGATATCATAGCGGCCATGGACAATGACCGGGTGCTCTTTTCGAAGCTGGATTAGCTTTCGATAATAGTGGTAAATGGAATTTTCATCTTCCACAGCCTGCTTGGCATTAATGGCTGTATAGTTTGGATTTACCTGAAGCCACGGGGTACCAGTCGTAAATCCTCCATGATCACTATCGTCCCATTGGAAAGGAGTACGGGCATTGTCGCGTCCTTTTACATAGATTGACTCCATCACCTTTACAGGATTTTCTCCATTTTGATTCACTTTCTCGTTGTACATATTAAGGGTCTCAATATCCTTGTAATCTTCGATGGATTCAAATCGTACATCTGTCATCCCGATTTCTTCACCTTGATAAATATAAGGTGTTCCTTTTAGCATATGAAGGAAAGTCCCAAGCATTTTCGCTGACTCCACACGGTATTCCTTATCGTCACCGAATCGCGATACCATCCTTGGCTGGTCATGATTATTGAGATAAAGGCTATTCCAGCCAATATCTTCAAGACCCTTTTGCCATTTTGTGAAGTTGTTTTTTAAATCGGTTAGCTTCAGAGGTTTAAGGTCCCATTTCCCTCCAGGACCTGAGTCCAGGTCGACGTGCTCGAATTGGAATACCATATTCAATTCATTTCTGGATTCATCGGTATAAAGCTTAGCTTCCTCTACATTGGCACCAGGCATCTCACCAACAGTCATTACATCATATTGAGCAAGTGCTTCCCTATGCATTTCCTGCAGGTAATCATGAATTTTAGGTCCATTCATAAAGTATCTGCTTCCGGAAACGTATTTTTTCCCTTCTGGATTTGGCGCGTCAGGGAGGCCATCTACTTTCGAAATGAAGTTGATCACATCCATCCTGAATCCATCAATGCCTTTGTCCAGCCAGAATTTCATCATCTCATAGACTTCCTGGCGAAGTTTTGGGTTTTCCCAGTTCAAATCCGGTTGTTTTTTACTGAAAATATGCAGATAGTACTCACCGGTATTCTCATCCAATTGCCAGGCCGAACCGCTGAATGTTGACTGCCAGTTATTCGGTTCTTTCCCATCCTTGCCAGGCCTCCATACGTAGTAGTCACGATAAGGATTATCTTTCGATTTTCTAGACTCAACAAACCACTGGTGTTCATCAGAACTATGGTTAACGACAAGGTCCATGATCAGCTTCATTCCTCTGTCATGCATTTCTTTTAATAGAAGCTCCCAGTCTGCCATCGTTCCGAAATCATCCATGATTTCACGATAATCACTGATATCATAACCATTATCATCATTTGGAGACTTGTATACTGGCGAGAGCCAAATAACATCTACACCCAGGTCTTTTAAATAGTCAAGCTTCGAGATAATCCCGGGAATATCGCCGATCCCATCGCCATTGGAATCCATGAAGCTCCTCGGATATATTTGATAAATGACTGATTCTTTCCACCAATGCTTTTTCAAAAAAATCACTCCAATTAATTTCTTTTTGTAAAGGACCTCTTCTTTATAAAGTGTTGCACACTCTTTCCCGATTCATAAAATCTTTCCCCTGCTCTAAGATAAATAAGGATATTTGAATGAGTCAAAAAACGATAACCAAAATAATTGTCTTAGTAAACGTTTACGTATCATGTAAGATTAACTTTTTTCACACTTTCCCGTTCCACAACAGAGTGAGACATAATCCTGCTTTCAACTCTTCTTCCTTGATTCATCATCATAAATAGCATTTCTGCTGCAACAAAACCCATTTCTTCCAAGGGCTGCGCTACTGTTGTAAGCGGCGGAATTGCCATCTCTGCGATCGGCAGATTATCATATCCGATTATGGAAAGGTCCTCAGGTATTTTTATGCCAAGCCTATAAGCAGCCGATATCGCTCCAAGGGCCAATGCATCGCTGGCGGCAAATATAGCTGTCAAATCCGGGGATTGTTCAAGGAGTTTTGGTAAACCGGTCAAACCATCATTAAATGAAAATCCATTTGAATGGATTATATTTTCATCTTTAATGGCGAGTCCTCTTTGAACTAACGCTTGCTTAAAGCCGTCTATTCGCGGCTGGCCAGCTATTACGTCATCTTTATTTCCACTAATCATTCCGATTTTACAATGCCCCATTTTTACCAAATAATCAGTCGCCGTGAAAGCGGCATGCTTATCATCAACTTTCACGTAAGGCAAAGGATATTGATAGGATTCAGTCGAGATAAGGACAACTGGTATCTGCATAGACTCCAGCTTGTTATAATACTCTTCAGTTATCATTTCACTAACAAACAGGATACCGTCCACTCTTTTTTCTGATAAAAGCCGTAAATACTTCATCGTTCTCTGTCCATGTGAAGCCGTATTACAGACAATCACGCTCGAATCATTACGATGGGCCGCTTCTTCAACACCTCGAAGGATTTTGGAAGAAAATTGGCTTGAAACTTCCGGAAATAGGATTCCTAAAGTATTGGATTTATTACTGATTAAACCACGGGCAAATGCATTTGGCTGATAGCCTAGTTCTTTTATCGCCAGATGGACCTTCTCTTCTGTTACTTTTGAATATCCGCCCTGACCATTGAGGACCCTTGATACAGTAGCAATCGAGACACTCGCATGTTTTGCTACGTCTTTTATGGTATAACTCATTACTACCAATCCTTTACGTAAACGTTTACGCTCCAAATTAATAATAGTATGATTTCAACTTAATATCAACCTTGTTTCGAATAAAAGTTGAATGAAGGGTGGTTCTATTTAAAGGAAAACTTGAAGGCCAGAACCTTCAAGTTTACTTTAGTTATTACTCTGATTTTCTTTCACTTTTGCTGGCATTGGTCTTTCATCTGTGGTCATCCGGGATAATACATCACTGTCAAACTTATTGCGATCTTCCCCTATACCTGCCAAAGTATTAGCCGTTGGCAGCTGTTCAAGTTCTTTTCCTCTAGGCAATGCAGACACCTCCTGTTTCTTTAAGATTCCTCTTTTCTTTATAACTTACACACACCAGATATTCCTTAAAGGTATTTGGAGGTCATTTGGTGAATTAATTAATAACTACATTGGTAAGGGTGATTATATTGAAAATAGGATTGATACGTCATTTTAAAGTGACATTAGGTTACCCAAACAAGCTCGTCACCTCCCAGGAGCTTCTTACTTGGCAACAGGAGTATAATGAATCCAATATTGAGGAGGTTACTATCAATCATCAAGGACAGAAGTGGAGCAAATGTTACTCAAGCGATTTAGAGAGAGCGAAAATTACTGCGTCCAGGGCTTTTGAGGGAAATATTACTTTTTTAGAGGACCTTCGGGAGATGTCGCTTTACCCTGTCATCCATACTGAAATGCGCCTGCCTCTTTGGCTTCACGTTACCTTGATAAGGCTTGCCTGGTTCTTAGGGCACAAATCGCAAAAGGAAAGTAAAAAAGAAGTTCTTTCACGCATAAACAGAGTTTTAGATGAGGCATTAGTTCAGGGTGAAGATATTTTGATTGTCGGCCATGGTGGGATTATGATGTTCATGAGGAAGGAATTGCTCAAAAGAGGATTCTCAGGCCCGAAATTCAGCAGACCTGAAAATGCAAAAGTATATATTTTCGAAAAAAATAACTAAAGGCGCTCAGATTGAAGCGTCCTCTCTTATAATTGAATACATTTTTACGTCATAATGGGCACCTTTGATAAAAATGAATTTTCTTAAAATGCCCTCAAAGTTCATTCCGGCTTTTTCCATAACTCGCTCTGAACCTTTGTTTGCAACAAGGGCTTTTGCCTGAATCCTTACTAATTTCATTTCTTTCATTCCGAATCTTATCAACTCTTTAGCTGCTTCTGTAGCGATTCCTCTCCCCCAGTAGTCCATGGAAAGCGCATAACCTATTTCCGCAGTCTTATGTTGTGGCTGCCAGGAAACAAAGTCAACGGTGCCAATAAGTTTATTATCCTCTTTATAGTGGATGCCCCAAGGAGCAATCTTCCCTTCTTCATAAAGAGCAAGAATCATTTTCACATATTCCTCAGTTGCCGCTCTTGTTTTATGCGCTTCCCAGAAGACATATTTTGATACCTCAGGATTGGATGCATAAGTATGTATATCATCAATATCCTCCAGACTGATTTTCCTTAAAATCAGGCGCTCTGTTTCTAGCTGAGGCAGATTTTCATAAATATCTTCAATTCTCAATTTTAGTCACTCCAGACATTGCATTTATAAGGGTGGTTTCGTAAAGGTTGTTGTTAAAGCCCTAAGCCGATTTTAACGTGTCAACATGAATGAATTGAATCGGTAATGGAAAAAGTAACGACGAGTCATTCACAACAGGAGGTACTATAATGGAGAATACCCACGAATTTGTTCAGAAGCTTCATGATAAGCAGAAGAAAGACGAACAAAATAGAAAGAGGCAAGGAAAAGAAAATCCAAGCGACAAACTCCCAAATAAACAACATTAAAATTAAAAGCGTAAGCGCCTTGATCAGCCCCGACAAGCACTGCCCGCCTAAAACGCCACGTCCTGTGGCTGGCGGGTCTAGTACATCGTGTGCCACGGAGGGCCTGACAGTGAAGTCGTTCTTTGACTTTATTGGGCGGCCTGAAGTGTCTCGAGGGGCTAGGCGCTGGAGCTGGACACTAATCTTAGTTCGAAAATCAAACTAACTTTAAAGTAAATAAAAGCGCAAGCACTGCTTGGACACTAAATAGACCGCAGATATGCGGTCTATTTTAGTGTGCGCTACCTGCCCCTGCGGTTTCTTGAACCGCTGCTTTTTGTTGTTCGGCCTCCAGGTGAGCTGGAGTTGCGTCTCTCTCTTCCAGCTCTTTCCTGATTAGGTTTTTCTGAAGTAATCCTTCTGGTTCTTTCGTCACGTGCACCGGTTGAAGGGTTTGACATTCTTCCACCACCTGAACGAGGGGAAGTTGATAGCTGTCCTTCAGAATAGCTTCTTCGTCCACGCTTTGATGATGGCTGTTCTCTATCTCTGTGGTCCGGGCCATCGTAACGTGCTTCACGTCGATCTTCTGTCCGTCTCCGAGAAACTGGTTCTTTTCCTATCTTTTCGCCCCTGTGGTCTCTTTCGGGTTTGCTATCGTCTCGTCTTCTGGATCTGGTATTCTTTCCTTTATAATCACCGGATCTCTGCTTGTTTTTATTACTGGCATTATATTCACCGGTTTGGGATTCACCTTTTTTGGCATTGCCCATGTTTTTCTTTTCGATTCTTATATTGAGCTCTGTTTCAATCTGATCCAACATTGGTCTATCTTTTGGCGAATAAAACGTTACTGCTAACCCCTCACTTCCTGCCCTGCCCGTTCGGCCGATTCGATGGATGTAGCTTTCTGTATCAAGAGGGATGTCATAATTAAAAACATGTGTGACACCTTCAACATCAAGCCCCCTTGCCGCAACATCAGTAGCAATCAGATATTGAATTTTTGCATCACGGAACTTTTTCATGACCTGTTCCCTTTTTGCCTGCGAAAGATCACCATGAAGTTCATCACAATTAATATTATTTGCTTTCAAAGCATCATTCAACTTACTTACTCTTCTTTTCGTCCTGCAAAAAATCACACCTAAAAATGGCTGATACAGTCTAAGTGATTCAATTAAATCATTCTGTTTTGCCCTGTCTGTTGTGCTAATGGCAATTTGCTCAATGTTTTTCAGCGGAGACTGAGTTTTCTCAACCTGGATGTATTCAGGCTTGTACATATGTTGTTTAGCCAACCTTTTGATTTCGTCCGGCATTGTCGCAGAAAAGAGTAAGGTTTGCCTTGTTTTTGGTGTCTGCTTGATTATTTCTTCAACCTCGTTCAAGAAACCGATATGAAGCATTTGATCTGCTTCATCAAGTACAAGAAAAGCTGCTTTGGAAAAATCAACTGTTTCCCTGCGGATATGGTCAAGCAATCTTCCGGGAGTTCCGATGACAATATGGATATTTTTCTTAAGCTTTTTAAGCTGTGATTCGACATCCTGCCCTCCATATACAGCAAGAACATTTATTCCATCTTTCCCCTCAAGCAGCTTATTAACTTCATGGGTAATCTGCAACGCAAGTTCTCTTGTAGGTGTAACGATTAATGCCTGTATATGTGATTTTTCAATATCAATTTTCTCCAGGATCGGCAGCACGAAAGCAAAGGTTTTCCCTGTACCCGTCTGTGATTGTGCAATGACATCCTTGCCATTGAGCAATAACGGTATTGCTTTCGTCTGAATTGGTGTAGGCTCGGTAATTCCCTGTTGGTTTAGTGTTTCTGCAAGCTGTTCTGAAATACCTAAAGATCTAAAGTGATTCAAATTCAATCCCTGCTTTCTATAATAGGCTGGATTATACCAACCATCCTTCTAATTATTGCTTTTTAAGCAAGAAAATATCAAGTGCAATTATTAATTCATATAGTTAATTATGACCTCGGAAAAATCCAGATAGTCATTCTTTCCATGAGATTCATTGCATCGGTAATGAGCTTGGCTTTTCTATAGAAATTCATCATTTGAAAATTAATTTCCAGAAAATTATTGTAGCTTGTCCTTTTTAGGGTCAGGCTCTTTCTGTTTGGGTAAAATAATAATATGTGGATTTTCATATTTGGCTGTGGTACGATTTATTAATTGAAGAATAGGAAGTGATTATAAGTGATTAAGATTGAACTGCCAGCACCAGACGTAGTCATTACACGAAGCAAACAATTAGGAGAAAAGGTTGAAGCGGTTATCAGCAGTGAATATGGTTTTACGGATTACCATCGGATTCCAAGGGATAAAGGCGGAATCATCATGTTTTTCGACGCAGACGATGAATTGATGTTTGTGGGGAAAGCGCGTAAGCTTAGACCTCGCGTAAAAAAACATTTCGAGGATAATGTTTCCCCTATTAAGAACCATCGTCATGAAGTCAACAAGATAGCTGTCATTACCGTGGTAGATCCTATCGACAGAGAAATCTATGAAACCTATGCAATCAACGTACTTAAAGCCAAGTACAATATTGATAAGGTATTTTATAAATAAAAGAGCCTGAATTCCAGGCTCTTTTATTTACTTAAACCACCCTTTTTCCTTTGATTGGGTGATTGCTTCAATTCTGTTGGTTACTTGAAGCTTATCTAAGATCGTTGAGATATAATTTCTTACTGTGCCTGTCGTTAAACTTAGCTGTCCCGCGATTTCCTTTGTATTTTTCCCATCTGCCACCAGCTCAAGCACTTCCATTTCACGTTCAGTCAGCGGATTTTCTTCGCTGTATACATCGTCCATGAGTTCTGGTGCGTATACGCGTCTCCCGCTCATTACACTGCGAATCGAGCTCGCAAGCTCCTCAGATGGGCTATCCTTTAGCAGATACCCACTCACACCAGCTTTCAGCGCACGCTGAAAATATCCTGAACGCGCAAACGTTGTAAGAATAATAACCTTGCATCCCAGCCCTTTCAATTCTTCAGCCGCTTCCAGTCCTGTTTTTCCAGGCATTTCAATATCCATCACACAGATATCCGGTTTTAGCTCCTTAGCAAGCGCGACAGCTTCCTCTCCATTGCTTGCCTTTCCCACGACTTCCATATCATCCTCAAGACTCAGCAGAGAGCCTAATGCCCCCAACAGCATACGCTGGTCCTCTGCAATCACAATGCGAATCATATCAGGTCCTCCCCGCCCGTTTGTTTTAATACTTTAGGAATCTTAATCAACAGCGTCGTACCGTCCTTAGAAAATATATCGAGGGTGCCATTCACGAACTCGAGACGTTCTCTCATGCCATGAAGTCCACTGCCTTTATACAGGTCCTCATCTGTTATATCCCCGACCCCATTATCGCTTACTTCCGCAACTAGCTCCTTCTCTGTTTGCTTTATGGAGATGCTGCAGGTTGATGCCTTACTATGCTTTACTACGTTCGTAACTGCCTCTTTTAAACACATGCTAAGGATATTCTCTGACAACAAGGACACGTTGTTGAGATTAAATTCCTCTTCATCACCGATAAACTTGATCTCAGCAGCTTTTAACATTTGGCTGACATGTATCAGTTCGTCGCGGACCCGGATCCCTCTCATTTCGGCAACCATTTTTCTTACTTCATTCAGTGCGGTTCTCGCCGTTTGCTGGACATCCTTCAATTCTTCTTTTGCCAGTTCTGGATCTTTATTGATTAATTTCCGTGCTAAGTCACTTTTGAGCCCGATCAGGGATAGTTTTTGACCGAGAGTATCATGTAGATCACGGGCAATCCTCTGTCGTTCCTCTATTTTAACAAGATCTGAAATCCGCTTGTTCGCATCCTCAAGCTTCTCTTCCAGTTCTCCTCTTTCATTTCTGTTATGGATACTAAACGGAAGCAGGATGACACCGATCCATACAATCACAATGATTGGCAGCTGTTTGATGAAAAAATCTTCCTTCAGGACAATTTCAAAGTTAATGACGATAGATGTCCCTATTAGATGGATGAAATAAAGAACAAGGAATGGAAGCCGGTCTTTGATATTTCCAATAAAATATGCAATAAAAAACGCGAAATATATGTAACTGAAAAGACTTGTCGATGCTATGGAAATTCCGATCAATATACAAGTCCATAGATATACTGTCCAGCCTTTTGAGACAAAGGCCACCCAGTATACGAGAAAGAACAATAGGGTCAGGATGATGCCGACCACTTTGCTGATTGTTGTTGGCATCTGCCATATGAAGTAAAAAGGCAATATAGCAAGGATTGTCCAAATGTATGGTGAAATGCCGGTACTTCTAAGCGAATTGAGAAAATTTTTAATCATATCAGAACCTCTGCTTTTAAACATTTATACGTTTATTTTACCATATGAAAAATTTGTCAGCTCATAAAAAATCACTCCCCTTATTCCAGAAGTAGTGCATCCAGGAATAAGGGGAGCTGAGATTAAAGTTCAGGCTTCGTCTGAGCCGTCATTTTACTGTTTTGCTTATATGCTTTCATTTCCTTAAAGCTGATAAACTGCTTATTCCGTTCATCCCACAAACGGAACTTCAGGGATGTTAAGCTTGTAGAAAGTGTTATTGTCGGCACATTTTGCAAAGGCTTTGTGTTTTTGTGGACCTCTTCAAGCTTATAATTTGGAACCCTTGGGCTTAAATGATGAACATGGTGATAGCCGATGTTGCCAGTAATCCACTGTAGCACTTTAGGCAGCTGATAAAAAGAACTTCCTTCCACCGCAGCTCTTACGTATTCCCAATCCTTATCAGCTTCGAAATAAGAATCTTCGAATGTATGCTGTACATAAAATAGCCAAATGCCGAACATTCCTGCAATGAAGAAGATTGGACCTTCAACCATTATGAATGCCTTCCAGCCAATTGCCCAAATCATAAGACCAGCAATTCCGAAAATCAACACATTCGTTAAATAAGTGTTCAGGCGCTCCTTCATCCTTGCACCTTTCCGGTTAAAACGGTTTGTGATCAAAACGATATAAATCGGTCCCAGAACAAACATCACCAACGGATTGCGGTACATTCTATATGCAAGCTTCTTCCACATTGGAGCATCCATATATTCGTCAACTGTCAATACCCAGATGTCGCCTGTCCCGCGCTTGTCCAAGTTGCTGCTCGTTGCGTGATGAACAGAATGTTCATGTCCCCATTGGCTATACGGGAACAATGTCAAAACTCCCGTCAGTGTACCAATCACTTTGTTTGCTGTACGATTTTTAAAGAATGAATGATGCGTACAGTCATGGAAGATAATGAAGATCCTGATCATGAAACCAGCTGCAAGAACAGCGATTCCAAGAGTCAACAAATAGGAAATCTCAAGGCTTTTGTAGGCCAGAAACCATAAAACCAAAAATGGAATGACCGTATTGATTATTTGTATGATACTATCTTTAATGTTAGAGCTTTCATAAGGGGCGACCTGTTTTCTAAGTTCTTTTGCGTTGTGAGTTGCCATCTTGATATTAATTCCCCTTTCGGATTTGTTAGTTAACCAAATTATAAACAAGGGAAATGATTCTGTGCAGTAGCAGGTGTCATGCATGACACATGATAAATGTCATGTTTCGTTAGAATCCTTCCTTAAAACCTTGTTATATCAAGGTTCTTTCATTGGTACCAGGTAATAATATTTGTTGATATTTTTTTAAAAAGGGCTAAATTAGTAATACCATTGCTAAAAATTCGAAACCTCCTTTATCTGCTGAAACTTATTTTTCATCTGAAAAATTACCCGACTTATCCAATATCAAACACAAAATTAGAGTTCACACTAAATATTTTTGCTGTTTGGCATAAAATCCTTTGTCTTTTCTGTTCTGATTGAATATTCATCCAGCCACTCAAAATATATGCCTTCATTACAAGACTTCCCTAAGATCTCTTGTGCAACGGGAGGATAGGGATTACTCCTTATATGAAGTGTCAGTTTATTTAGCACCTTGCTGTAATCCATTGACTCACATTTGGTCATCCACATAAGAATCGTTTCACTCTTCAATGTTACAAGCGGATAAACTTTTTCAATAAGATTGAGGACTTTGAGCGCTTCTATCTTCGTCATATGCATGCTCCTTTTCTTGGAAAATCCACAGTATTAGATTTTTTCCATGAATGCTAGAAAGATACATATGTTTATGTTCAAAATAATTTTTTAACTGTAATATAGTAAAAAAGACAGTTAAGAAGGTGAAACAATATTGAAAACAGCCATTGTAACTGGCTCCTCAGGCGGATTTGGTGAATTGATCGCCATCGAGTTGGCAAAATCAGGTTTTCAGGTGATCGCAACAATGCGAAACCTCAATAAAAAAGAAAACTTGCTGCAACTAGCAGCCGCTGAAAATGTGACAGATAAGATTACTGTTTTTCCATTGGATGTTACGATGCAAGAATCAATCGAGAAATTTAAAGTGTTTGTGCAATCCCTTGTTTCTGTAAATGTGCTCGTCAACAATGCGGGATATGCTCAGGGTGGGTTTTCTGAGGAATTGACAGTGGATGAATATCGAAGTCAATTTGAAACGAACTTCTTTGGCGTTATCGCTGTCACGCAGGCTGTCCTCCCTGCCATGCGCAGGCAGGGGTCGGGTAAAATCATCAATATGAGCAGCATCAGCGGCAGATTTGGATTCCCCGGATTGTCTCCCTACGTTTCTTCTAAACATGCCCTTGAAGGATACAGCGAAAGTTTAAGGCTAGAGTTAAAACCTTTTGGAATAGATGTAGTCCTTATCGAACCGGGTTCTTACAAAACAAACATCTGGCAAAGCATCGAAAACGTATCACTGCCAAATGATTCACCATATGAATTGCTGAAGGATTCGATAATGGAAACATTAACAGCCGGGCAAGATTCTTACGGAGATCCACTCGACGTTGCCAGGCTAGCAGCGTCAATTGCTTCAAATGAAAGCACACCAAAACTGAGGTACCCTATTGGAAAAGGAGTCAAGACCATGCTTCAATTAAAGAACTATCTCCCCTGGAAAACAATCGAAAGAATCGTATTGAAAAAACTAAAGTTATAATGTGCCAACCGAAAAAAATCATATTTTGACTGGGTCTGCTCTGTATAAAGAGTTCTTAGGATCCGATATACAAATTCATCTTAATTGTATCCTTATATGATTTGGTAACCCTGCATAAGGGTATGATTCAAGCTTAATTGTACCCTAATATGTTCCGGTAACCCTGCATAAGGGTATGATTCAAGCTTAATTGTACCCTTATTTGGACCAAGAACCCTGCATAAGGGTACGATTCTACCTTAATTGTACCCTTATATGGACCAAAAACCCTGCATAAGGGTACGATTCTACCTTAATTGTACCCTTATATGGACCAGGAACCCTTTATAAGGGTACGATTCTACCTTTAATTGCACCCTTATATGGACCAAAAACCCTGCATAAGGGTACGATTCTGCCCTCGAAGCCCCTACACAAATTTAAATTTTTCTTTCCCCACTCCGCTCTTTTCTTTTGAAAAGAGTTTTTTATTTTGCCGTTTTCATTCCCAGACTGAGGGGATTGTGCAACCAACAATTTAAAAAAATCGTCTTACAAAAAAAGGTTTTTTTACCACAAGAGAGAAATTTAATAGGTCTGAAGGGAGAATAGTCATGAATAATGGTTTATGGATATTTAAAATTATATTGGTGAAGGCACTTTACATCCTAGCCTTGATAGGAGCTTTCTTGCTCGGAATAAGCTTTCTGCTTTCTTTCACTGCTCTATTTAATTTTGATAGAAAGCCAGGTGAACATTTAGCGATATCTTTTCATGGGTTTCAGCTGCAGATGGAAACAATTTTTGCTCAATTAACTGAATTCAGTTTTAAAAGTATTTTTGAATTTGTCAAAGAACCGAATGCTTTGGATAGTTTTATAGCTTCCTATAAAGTTCTAGGCATTTCACTAGTGGCAATCATTATGCTGGGAAGCATGATTGGATTCCTGGTAATCTTGTTACCAATTAAATTAAGGAGAAGTTTTCATCAATTTCTGGATTATTTTGAAGGACTTCCTGACCTTTTGTTCATTTTCATCATTAATATGCTTAACATCTACCTGTTGCAGGAATTTAACTTTAAAATTTTTCCAATGTATGGATTTGGTTCTTCACAGCCTGTCGCTTTCCCTGTCATCGTTATCTCTTTTTTGCCTGCAGTCCTTTTTGGCTTATATTTAATCAAATGTATGGAAGACGAAGAACAGGCTCAATACGTCCAGTTAGGATATTCTAAAGGCTTATCCAAGTCTTATTTATATGCTGTTTACATGCTGCGGAATGTACTGCCTGTTTTATCGCTTAAATTCCGGGTCACCCTTTATATGATGCTTTCCAATTTGATCCTGGTCGAACATATGTATCATTACAATATTGCACTATCAAACCAAATCTTTGAACAGGTCTTCAGAGGACAACATGTATTGCCGCTAATCTATGGAATTGGAATTTTAATTTTCCCGGTAATTATCCTTGAGTACGTTATCAAACTAATCGTTAAAGTGACTGTGATCAGGAAAAGAGGAGAATTCCAGTTATGAAATTACCAACATATCGTAAAACCAAAATCAGCCTCGCTGTCTTGCTGGCCTTATTGATTGCCAGTATTCTCTATGATTATATTGGTCCTGAGGATTATCGTTCGATGCTTGACCAGCTATATGATGAAAACGGAGACGTCCTGGAAAATCCACCTTATCCTCCCAGTAAAGACTTTCTTCTGGGTACTGACCGTGATGCTCGGGATAATTTGCTTCTGATTTTAGATGGACTGAAATATACCATTGCAGCTGTATTTATTGTTTCTCTAGCAAGAGTAATCATTGGCGCCGTGTTAGGCTTAATCACTGAAACCTGGGTACCTGCCATAAAAGCATTTGTTAAGGCCTTTTTCCTGCCTTTTCATTATGTCCCTTTACTGCTGGTCGCTGTCATATTGATGGATTCTGTCATTTTTCCTTTTAACAATATACCCGTAATCGTTAAAATCGAATACCAGTTGATTGTTTTATTCCTTCTTGGCTTTCCCGCTGTCTTTTTCTTCACAACAGATTTAGTTAAGGAAATCAGCACGAAATCGTATGTGACATGTTCAGCATTGCTAGGAGGAAGTAAATTTCATATTGTAAGAGTGCAGATCCTGCCACACCTTAAACCTCATTTGATTCTGTTGTTCGTCCAGCAGGTATTACAAACCCTGCAAATATTGATGGGATTGGCCATATTTCGTCTTTTTCTCGGTGGACGCCATGAGGAAAAGATTTATAATACGTCTTATCCAAAGTCCATCACCAATGAACTTGCAGGACTCACAGGCCAAAATTTCTGGACACTTAAAAATGCTCCATGGGTCGCCTTCAGTTCCATGGGGTTGCTGCTAGTAATTTTCATCCTTGTTATTGTAATCAAGAATGAAATAATCACTAATATGGAAAGACAACCTGAACAATCAGGCCTGTCATATCCCAAAACAAAACAACAAGATATAAAAGAAGACGATGATAATATTCCTTCGGCAAAATTCATCCCAATCCAACAAAAGGTGCCCGATCAATAGATCGGGCACCTTTTATTCCTAGTTTGACATCGCTTTATTATTGAAAATGTTACTAATAGGGTTAAGCAGCATTGCGCCGACTCCCTGTATCGCTGTTTTTACGATAACCTGGCCTAATATCGCTGCGGGAACAGCTTCCCACGGAAGGAAGTTTGCTCCAAGCGGACTTAATCCGATTACGACAAATATTACTGAATCCAAGAGGCCCCCCACTAATCCGCTGTAAAAGATTCTCCAGCTCATTGGAAGCTTAAGCCTTGTGTAAATTTCAGTATCAGTTGTCTCAGCAACAGCGAAGCTCAATGCTGAAGCAAATACAATCGTAAGTGTATCTCCAAGTATATACGAAACAATAGCTGAAAGAACGAGTGCTAAGCCGATGAACATATAAGTTTTCGCACGGCCGTACTTATTCTGCACAAGGTCACGGAAAATGAATGTGGCCCCTATCAGCAATGTCCCCATCGGCACAATGAACATTCCAAAATGAAGTGGCGCAAGAGCCGCAGTAATCACATTGGCAGTAACAATTGAAATTAAATATAAAAAGATTCTCATCATCTTACCTCCGTCTATTAATATCATTATCTATTTTTGCATGAAATCGGATATGCTGAAATTATTCATCAAGATCCCCTGCGAGGAACTCATCCAGCCCTTTTTTCCGTAACTTGCAGGCAGGACAAACCCCGCAGCCATCTGCAATGATTCCGTTATAGCAAGTCAATGTTCTTGACCGGATAAATTCAAAAGCTTCTAGTTCATCAGCCATCTTCCAGGTTTCTGCCTTATTCAGCCACATTAATGGTGTATGAATGACAAAGTTCTGATCCATTGATAGGTTAAGCGTTACATTCATTGATTTTATGAACACGTCCCGGCAATCTGGATAGCCGCTGAAGTCGGTTTCGCACACACCTGTTACAATGTGCTTTGCTTTTACTTGACTTGCGAGCACTCCAGCAAAGGATAAAAACAATAAATTTCTCCCGGGCACAAAGGTTGAAGGTAGCTCTCCGTCTTCCCCATCCTTCACATCGATGTCATTTCGAGTGAGTGCGTTAGGAGCAAGTTGGTTAAGCAGACTCATATCGAGAACATGGTGCTTGATTCCAAGCTCGCTGGCGATTTCTTCAGCGCATTGTATTTCTGTCCGATGCCGCTGGTTGTAATCGAAAGTGACTGCTTCAACTTCTCCAAATTCCTTCATGGCCCAAAACAAGCAAGTCGTACTGTCCTGTCCGCCGCTGAATACGACAACAGCTTTTTCGTTTTTCATTAGAAAACTCCTTTACAACAGAAAAAACAGTACCACTAAGACAGCAGTACTGTTTTCCCTTAGTTTTTTTGAGAGGGTAGCTAGAACCTCTTCCGTCAGAACGGAATATGTAATTTTGACTTTTCTATTTTACCATACATTTTATAAAAGGAAAGCATCTTTTATACCTTCATTTCTCAGATTTCACCGATCCTGATGCACATTAACCATCAATCTCGATATGTGTTTCTTCCATAATTAGAACTAGTCCAACCAATACAATTACTCCATATTATAGAATACTCTCCATGTTGAACTTTACCAACAGGGCATCTTGCTCATTCGAAAATCTATTCCGGGAATAGAATAAATACAGGCACCTATTACCTGAAACTAAAAAGGAGGATACAAATGGATATTGGGGCTTACTTTTCAAAAAGCGGAGATTATTTTGACCAGAAATCCCAGGAATTCCATGACTGCGATCATCCACATTGCCAGGATGTTGAGTCAGCTTTTTCTTTCGGCTCACAAACAGATTGGCCAAACTTGGATGAGCTGGAATCAGGATCGCGTCATGGATATTGCCATAGCTATAAAGATGATTGTGTCCCGGTCATTTTCGACCGTCGCTATAATTTCGCTGATCGAGAGTTATGCAGCAGGCATTTCAGCGTCCGCCTCGGTGGTTTGCGGCACAAAATGGCAGCAGTATTGCGAGGTTATCTTGGATGCAAGGTTATTATTGGGTCAGAATGTGATTCCAGGGTAAAAAAAGTCAATGGTCGTATTTCCTTTGTCGGAACAGATTTCGTCGAGCTGGTCATCCGTGAAAACAACAAGGGCAACGAAAATCATTCAAAAAAGAAGTATAGGATGATTCCGTTTGATACAATCAACTGGTTTGAAATGGATGAAGGAAAAAACGCCTGAGCAAAAGCTCAGGCGATTCTATATGTGTATCAAGCTTTTTTCAGGTAACAGAACGACGTAAGGGAAATTTCTTTCATTTCCCCATTATCGCTCACTAGATTAATGTTTCCGTTTTCCAGACCTGCCAATAAACCTATTACCTTTTCAGAGTTTGTATAAATTGTTACTTTTTCATCTGTAAATGTTTTAAGGTACATAAATAGCTTAATCCTGAAAAAGATTTGGATCAGCTCAGGGTCATGAGCTACTGTTTCTCCAAAACTAAAGGTAAGGTCCCTCCGGAAACATGGATCGATATCCAGTAAAGGGGGTTGGGATCTAGTTGGTTGATACGGCTTTTTAGATAAAACCAGACAAATTTTATTGAAGGGAATAATGAATGTCTTTCTGTTTTTCTGGAGCTGGACAAAGTCACTGCCCACTAATTGTACAAATCCTTCCAGAAAATTTTTGCTTAGCTTCTTCTTTTTATACCTATGCTTGAGCTTCTTCTTGGCAAGACGTTTCTTTTTGCAACGCTTTTTCCTCTCTGTCTTCTTGTTCATTACTTCCTCAATTGAATCTGCTGGACTAGCTTCTGTATTGCTCTCATCATAATCTGAACAGTTTATTTTAATCTTCACCATTTGCCCTGACAGGCCATCGAATAAAATCCTCCGGCCGAGTTCCGACTGCTCATTTGATAGACCGAGATCCAATAGCATGCGATTGGCTGCATCGATTTTTTCTTCAAGTTCGTGCAACCGACCTTCAGGCATACATGATGTCGGCGAAGGGAATTTTGGAGTTTCGATTCTTTCCGGACAATCATCAGGAAAACAGTAATCATCTTCTGGGCTGTTTGCTGAGGAGGAACTGCTTTCCATCAGCTCATGGCTTGAAGACTCCTCAACTGGGATTTCAATTTTATGCCTTTTTTTCATCGTCCCACTCCCCTTTAACTTCCTCAAGTCGTGGCAGATTTTGCTTTGTATCCTTATGAACACGGAAGATCCCCCACATACCCAATTCTATGTCCCAGCGGATATTGCCGGACCGGTACAAGTAATCTCCAGGGAAATTGAAAACTCCTCCTGCGCCACCAATCAAGCGCAAGTCATCAGTATGGCCAGTAACCATATGGCCAATAAATGACTGTATACGGGAATCAAGATCTTTACTGTCGAATTTCCAATAATGTCCGTGAAGGTGGAAAGTGTGGGATCTTCGCCTTTCTGCTGGAGTGGTAATCCGTATAACCACTGCCTCGCCCGGATAAGCTTCGAATAATGGTGTCGCAGGATCCCCGAAAATTTCTGATGAAAACAGCTCGTGCATTACCGGGTGATCCTTGTAACGATTGATCAACCTCTCACTACGGTAGTTAAATCCCCTTGAACCATAATCATACGTATCGACCTCTTCGAGCACCTCTGTATCTGGTATAACCCCATCCATCGGGTCAATGATTACCTTTCCAGCTTTGTCCTCCAGTCTTACACCATCGTGTAATATGAGGACGAAATCTCTTGTAGCAGGCAGCAAGGGGTGACGAAGAATCACATTTTCGCCTGTATTTACTTTTTCCAGGCTGTGCGGGTCCAGGTATGTTGTAAACCTGGATTCGGCAATAAAAGCACCAAATGTTCCAAACGAACGGTGATTTCGCAAATCGGCCATGTCCCACATAGAACACATTCCAAACTGGCCATCAACAAACCATCTATAAGTGATTGTCTCACCGGGGCCGACCGTCTGGTCCGGATTGAAACCAACTGTATCTCCACTTGATGTCTTTACATCATAATTCAGCAGGCTAGTATGGAGTGATATCCTTAGTGAAGGAGGATAAAAAGATTGTTCTTTTACCGGCGGGTAAGGGTGGATTCCATCTTGAAAAGGAAAAAGCTCTTTCTTCAGCTCACTTGTCAAGCTGACCTCTACAAGGTCACCGACATTTGCCCTTAAAATTAATGGCACCGGATTCTTTTTGCCAGAGACTATATCTTCTACATCCTCTTTTAGGGCGAAGATAATACCAAATGGATCATGATCGCCATATGAGTTATATTGGATGGGTGTCTGGAAGGCGACTACCTCGAATTTCTTAACTGGCGAACCCTTATAAGCCCCTGGGGGAAGACTGGCGAGAGGGTTTGCTTTTTCAGGCGGTTTGCCTGTCGGCTTTGGAGTTTCAGCGGTTCCTTCCGGCAGAGCTTCCCGGTCAGCCAATACGATTAAATCATCCATTTTTGAGCTATACGCCCGGATTAAACCCCATGTCCCGAGCCAAACATCTTCCTCATCCTCAAAGGCCCAAAGATAATCACCGGAGGCGGGTATCTCAGTCTCAAAAGTAAACGACTCAGAAATTCCGATATGCTGCTGCGCTTTCATGGATGAGCCAAGATCTGGACGTTCTTCTTTCCACTTTATACCATGAATGTTGAAACTGTGGGATTCCTCATGTGCTCCCTGCAATAGCCTGATTCTGATCGGGTCTCCTTCATAGGCTTTTAGTATTGGTGTTACAGGATCACCATGTACATAGGAACTGAAGGAATAGGCAGGATCACAATCTTCACCCAGCCTGAACTTCAAAGGTTCACATTTATAATTGACACCAAAAACACCCGGATCATCCTCGGAACCTGGGTACTTTGGCGGCTGGATTGGACGGCCATTCTTATCGAATAAAAGTGCAAAATCATGGACGAAAAGAGTCTGGTCACGATAATCCGGGATTAACGGGTGTTCGACAGAAATCTGGGTTCCATGGTCCACCTCATCACCAGTTCTAGAATCTAGAAATCTGGAGAATCGCGGCTGAATGATGCCTGCTCCGAAAACGCCATGCTGCTGGTGCGAGTTAGCAAATAGATGATCATGAAAGAAAAAAGCTTTTAACTCGGTTTCCGCATACCACTCATAGCGGATGGTCTGGCCAGGAAGAACAGCACTGTCATAATTCCATCCTACATTTCCTCCATCGCAGGCAAGGACATCAAATTTTACAAAGTGAATGTGAAAACCATTTTCATACGTCCTTGTCACCAGCTGGAAAGCGTCACCATCAAGAATATGAGGCATACGATTTGTATAATTCATCCTTATACATGTACCAGCAGGAACATGGAAGACTAGCGGCTCTGGCTCTTTTTTTCCCGAAAGGATATCATCCAGATCTTCATCCATCACATAAAATCTTGCCTTCGGATCATGCCAGCCCTGTTTGTTATATACTACAGGCATCTCAATCGCAGAGACATTGAATTCGACTACCACTGGGTCCTGGTCTAGGCAAGGGTCAACAAAAACTGCACCCGGACGGGGATTGGGAATTGCTGCATTCCGTTCCAGTTCAGTCATCTCCCGGCCACCGACAATTCCTAATGGCGGCCTTGGTGCTTTATAGCCAACTTTTCCTGGTATGAAATTAGGGAATCCTGGCTTTTCAGGGGTTGGCTTTGGTGGTGCAGGACGGTCTGGCAGAGGTTTTAGGGCATCAATACGAACACCATTCGGATAACATTGGCTTCCATCCTGTAGTGTATTAAAAACCCTGTTGATTCCCCACATGCCTATGCCGAAATGCGGGTACAGGTGGCAATGGATTATGGAATCTCCAATGGCACCATGCAGGCTCCCTAATCCATAAAGCGGCTGAATGGAATAATGTGTTTGCGGGCTAATGGATTGGGCATCCAGAATTTCCGCATTAATATTGCTGGAATCACCCAGCCATTGATGGACATGGTAGTGAAATACATGAGTTTCCTTTACGCCGCCATGGATTAGCCTGATGATTGCCGGGTCCCCTACATACCCCCTTAATATCGGAGTGGCCGGATCACCAAAAACCCATGAATCATGATGGACCTCTTCTGAATCACAATCCGGACATACCACTCCCGCCTCCATCAGTCTTTTACGGTTTGTCATAGGTTCATAGCGAAGATTCACTCCATGGAAGGATTCAGCTTCCTGGTTCGTCATTGGGTTGAACGGCCGGTTCCCTGTTAAATCCTTAATTTCCATTTCATCATTGAAGAACCAGGCATACTCCCTGAAAGATGGCAGAAGAGGATGATGTATGTCAGCATACACACCACTATTGATTGGTCCGCCCGTAACAGGATCAGTCCAGCTAGAACCCCTTTTTTGGACAAGCAGCGCCCCGAATAATCCCTGGACACTTGATCCTTTTTCTGTGCTTGAAACATTGCCCAGGTCGGTGAAGAAGTAGATACCTTCCTGAGTAGCATTAATCCGGTAAACAATCTTCCCGCCTGGTTCTACCGTTGTATCAGGATTATATCCTGCATCCGCTCCGTCGGATGACAGAACATTATAATCAGCTTCCTGGAAGTGCATTCCTGCTGAAAAAGGAATCTGGTTTTCAAAAAGTATTTCAACTATATCCCCTTCGTTGGCGCGAATAGCTAACGGTTGTACTAAATCAATTGGTTTGTAAGGGTTCTTTCGAACGAGGTCTTTAAGCTTTGACTCATTTTCCTTCAAGACATAAATTCTTCCATTAGGATTGTGATCACCGAACGTATTAACTACTATTCTCGTTGAAATTCCGACAACATGATATTTTCGTAACATGTATTTCCCCCCTTCATAGGTATCTAATAGTCCTCGAGCTTTGGAATTTTAGGCGCACCTGGTCTTTCAATATAGAAAACTTCTATATTATGAATGTGAATGTACCATTCGCGGTTTTCTAATTGAGCAAAGTGAGTGGTCTCAACATCGATTTTTACGGTATCACCAATCAATTCCTTGATGATGCCAACGAACAAATACGGATAGGATGGAGAAATAACAAGCGTTTTGTGGCCAATTCCATTTCTGAAGTGCTCCAAAATAGCTGAGTCATGGATTTCATTTACATCTGTCATTTTTGAATAATCTACGGACATAAGAAATAACGCCTCCCTTACTTGTTTATTTAAACTAATGGTATTCTCATCGAACAATCGACATCGGTTGTAAAATGGGCAATCTTTTCAAACGGAATGGATATAGGAATTGGGAATTTATGAAACGGTGCATTCAAGATTTTGATTGTTACGGGTGATAGTGTTAAATGGCCAGGTTCAACTTCAGCGATTTTTCCGCAGAAAATCGGCCTGAATGTTTGCCCCAATATATTTATTTGTGATGATTCCGTAATAATCAGCATTTGCTTACCCATATTCTCGTAAAAAAAGTCAAATAAAGGGTCATTGGCTTTAATGGCATTAGAAACAGGCGATAATGATTTTAATTGAAAGTCATGCATGTATTTCACCCTTTCTCGGAAATCAGAACTCAAAGGAAATAAGGAACCTAACGGAATAGAGACTGTAACATATTCTTCCCCATTAAAAGGACCCGATTAAAAAGACGGGCAGATATGAGGTGTGATAAATCATTGAAAGCAATTTGTCTATTTGATCCAACAGATTGTAATAACACACTTTCTTCAGTCACCGAGACGATTTTGCCCCAGACTGTTTCTTCAGGAGTAACAGCTTTGACCCATACTCCTTTCCATCTCTCAAGGTTCCCCCTAAGGGATTCTTCGAAAAATTGCTGAATTAAAACATCCCGTTTGGCAACTGTTTCACCAAAATTCGTAGTCAGTTTTTGTTTTAAGTCATTATCATAGATAAAATTTTGGTGGGCATTTTCATAGGTAGGCACTCCGGATGGAGAATTTGCTGATAATATTGTCTTATATGGGATCCAGGTTCGGTCCTTTAAATTCGTGAGTATGACGAAATCTCTTCCAATCGCATTGACCTTCCCTGAGGTTTCCAAAGTGGTACCTTGATGTTCAATATAGACTACCACTTCTTGATTCCGTTTCATCTTAAAGAATTTCTTTAAAATCAAAGTCTTCTTAAATTCAGGAACAGCATTCGCCAGTGTGTGAAGGTTTTTTTGTTCCAGGTATTCGGCTATGATTTTATTCTCTTCTAGTGGTGTTGCACTTGGTGGAGATGTGATTTGATTTCCGACTTCGTGAATAGGATCAACATTCCTGACTTCATTCCTTCTGTCCTCTAATAGGTTTTTTAAATAATCCGAATGACGCATACCGGTACGCAATGGTTTGCCCCCTTTCGAACAAATTTTCCCATTATCTTATGAGGCAAATATCATAATTGTTATTATATTTGGAAAAAAATTCAAACACCTCGTGTTTAGTTATGAATACATTGAACAGTAGAGGTGATGTGTCATGCCGGAATGGATTGTGATTTTTTACCCAATTAATTTTTTGTCCGCATACGTTCTATATATATTTCTATACAATCGAAGAAAACAAATCGGTTTTCATTTAGGAATGAACATAACCATGGTGGCTGCTGGGGGTTTAGCTCTCGGGACAGGTATTATTTTTATCAACTTGTATCCTTTTTACTTTTTGGAAGCGACCTTGTTTTCGGTGATCATAGGTGGTATTTCAGGAATCTTGTTTGGCAACCTCTTTGACTATCAAACTTTATTGTCTGGTTATATAACTGGGCTAATGATGGGAATCATGGCGCCTATGGTTGGGGCTGCAGCATATGAAGGGGTAATGTTCTTACTCATGATCGAGATTTTCATCCTCAGCTCTTTTTGCATAGCGGCTTCCTCGGCCTACAAAACCTGATTCAGTAATCTGGAGGGGTGTCTTATGCAGATCATATTAATCTCCATAACTTTCATCAATTTTTTAATTGGAGCCTGGCTATATTATGTACTTCATAAATCGAGATTGCTGTTTAGTGACAGGTTCGGGTATACAGCTTCCTATTTTGCCAGCAGTACACTGGGTCTAGTTGCTTCACTTAATCTCACACTACTTTTCCCAAACCATTTCGAAATTGTTGCTGTGCTTAATATTTTACTTGGTATCACAATCGGTTATTTATTTGGCTCAATGCTGAATGCGCAATCATTGATTGCAGGGATTTATAACGGGGGCATAAGCGCAATTATGGGGACGATGCTGGGATTGGTGGTAAAAAACCCAGCTATTTGCGGTCTTCCTGGTACCATTGCTACAGAACAAGAAATGATGATCTTCTTTGCCCTTTTCAGTCTGTGTATCCAGGGAATATCTGCTATATTGCTCATATTTTCTTTTAAGGCATGAATGATATGGACACATTAATTGAATGAATTGGATGAAAACTTTCCTTATGGTCACAAGCTTAAACTTAATGCGACGTTGACGAGAACTGATCTCTGGTTATCGTCACATTATATGGGTTAATGTGACCTTGACGGGAGCATATCTCCGTTTATCGTCACATTAATGAACTTAATGTGACCTTGACGGAAGCATAGCTCCGTTTATCGTCACATTAATGAGCTTAATATGACCTTAACGAGAGCATAGCTCTGGTTATCGTCACATTAATGAACTTAATGTGACCTTGACGGAAGCATAGCTCCGTTTATCGTCACATTAATGAGCTTAATGTGACCTTAACGAGAGCATAGCTCTGGTTATCGTCACATTAATGAACTTAATGTAACCTTTACGGGAGCATAGCTCCGTTTATCGTCACATTAATGAGCTTAATATGACCTTAACGGGGAATGTTACGCTACTTATGAGCACATTAATGAACTTAAAGTGGCCCTTAGCGGAAAGAAAACCATTAGTAAAGGACAAAAGCAGCCTCAATCCAGGCTGCTTTTGTCTACTTTATAGAAAAGCCGTCAAATAACCTTCCACCGAATGGTTCTAAGATCCCTTCGGCCATTTCTATGACCATTTTTTTGTTACCAGTTCTGTAATACTGTGAAAATGCTTCTACAAATTGTTCAGAAAAAACGGGGTCATAGTCATTTAATTCCCTCACTACCCATTTTGATTTACCGACCCACCGCTTGTTTGTCCTTAACACAAATTCCTGAAGCTGGTCAGCGAGTGTCCCTGCAACGAAGAGTTCTTCCGCCTCATTGTTGGACCCAATGAAATCATCCAGCGTATCGGTAATGAAATATCGTTTAAAATCGATTTCTTTCTTGGTCCACACCTCTGGTCCCAACTCTATTATTCTTTTAGCTTCTTTAATTAATTCCTGCAAGTAATCACTTTTCTTTATAACAGTCCCTTCTGCAACCATTCTTGGCAAGCTTGGCCGCGCCCTTTTTACATCACTCTCAAAGAAAATCTTATAGGAATGTAAATTATGGACGAAAACTTCAATCGGCCACCCATAGTCAATTAATGACTCTCTGAAAACTGAGGGGATTTCCTTATCAAAGATCACGATATCCAAATCAGATGTCTTGGTTGCTTCACCCCTGGTTACACTACCGGCCAGCAATGCTGCGTCACAGTCCGGGAAGCGCTCCTCCACTAACTTTTGCGCTGTTTCAAAAGCTGATAATCTAGCATACATGTTCATGTGCAAAATCCTCCATTAAATTATACATAAAATTTATTATTGGTTATAACACAAAATTTGTCGACAATATTGAGAATGTTTTATAGGACAACTTCAGTGGTATCCTACGTATAAAAGCAGTTGAATCAGGAGGATATGCTTATGTCATTTTCATTAAATAAATTTTTTATACCTGCAGGATTGGCTGTTTTGCTCATAACTGGCTGCAACAGCGATGAGGCAGAGCAAGGTGCAAAAGAGTTAGAAGAGGAAACAAAGAATGCTGCTCAAGCGACCGATGAAAAATCAAAAGAAGTAGTGGATAAAGTGAAAGAAGAGGCTCCGGGAATTATCCAGAACATGAAGGATACGTATAAAGAAAGTGAACAAGAAGTTAAAGATAACACTCTCCAGGCCGGCGATCAGGCTACTGTACAAAAAGATGCCTACCTCGCACTTACCCCAGAAGCATATGATGAGCTCTATCAATTGATTGAAATTAACGATGTAGAAGGTGTAGACAAGATCGTACAGGATAATAAAGTTAAAGAAATCAAACAAGGCAGTGAAGCAGAAATTTTAGAAAGAGAGATTAGACGAACGAAGGTGAAGATGAAAGATTCCGGTGAAGAAGGATACCTGCCTACCACAATGCTTGAACCTGTCAAGTAGCAAGATCAAGACCCTGACTGATATCAGGGTCTTATTTTTAATGACTATTAATTTGCTGTAAATGTATCTGGCATGACAACAGCAATAACTTCTCCTTTAGCACACAGTGTTTCCCCAGCATACACTTCTGTTTCAACTCGATATTTTTTTGGATGGATTTCATGTACAGTCCCTATTGCTTTTAATGCTGTTCCCTGAGGAGTAGGCTTCATAAAATCGACATGCAAGGATGCTGTTACAAATCTTGGCGGTTCTGCACCGTCTCCTGGTTCATATCCATTTTTTCGATGAAGGTAAAGTGCAGCCGAACCGGTGCCGTGGCAATCAACAAAAGAGCCGATGACGCCGCCATATACGAAACCAGGCAGAGCCATATGTTCTTTTTTTGGATTGTAGATTGATATTGTCTTGTCCCCATCCCAACCTGTCCGGAAATGATGTCCGTGCTCATTCATCCTCCCGCATCCATAGCACCACGAGAAGTCCTCAGGGTATTCATCCTGAATGGCTTTCAAAACTTTTTCTTCCATTGCATTTCTCCCCCTTGTCAATACGTATCTATAATACTTTCTTCGATTGTTGTTTGAATTCCTTTAAAATAATACGAATTCCTTTCTTGGTGTATACAATGGCTCTATTTGTGCAACATAGTTTTGTTTAGAACGTCCAAATGATAAAATTGACATAAATTATTTTAGGGGTGATGGAATGAAGTACAGACGGTTAGGCAAAACAAACCTTGATATATCAGTAATTGGAATCGGAACCTGGCAGTATGGCGGTGAATGGGGAAAGGATTTCGGACAGTATGAGGTCGATGCGGTACTGAATAAAGCAAATGAAAAAGGAATTAACTTCCTCGATACAGCAGAATGTTATGGTGATCACTTATCTGAAAGTCTTATTGGAGATTACTTAAGCCGAAACAATCGCGAGGACTGGATCGTGGCAACCAAATTCGGTCATCATTTTCACGGTAATTTTGAAAGGACACGTCACTGGAGTGCAAATGAAGTACTAAAGCAGCTGGATGCTTCATTGAAGTCACTTAGAACTGATTACATAGATTTATATCAGGCTCATTCATGCACAGATGAGGAATTCAACAACGACGAACTATGGACAATGCTTGATAAACAAATTGAAAAAGGAAAAATCCGCAATTTGGGAATCTCACTGCGTTCGAATGAAGAAAGTTACCAGACTGACCATGCTTCAGATGTGAACGCAGGTGCCATCCAGGTCGTCTACAACCGGCTGGACCGTAAACCTGAGGAGAACATCTTCCCTTCTAGCCAAAATCAAAACCTTGGAGTACTAGCACGGGTCCCGCTTGCAAGTGGATATTTAAGCGGTAAATATAAACCAGGTGTAACCTTCAGCGCTGACGATGTTCGCTCCAGAAATGACAGCGAAGAAACAGCGATCCTGCTCAAGCAGGTGGAGGAGATACACAAAAACGAAGTTCCCGAAGGTGTTCCAATGGCATCATGGGCATTAGCATGGGTTTTGAGACACCCCGCAGTCACTGCAGTAATTCCCGGCTGCAAGACACCGGAACAGGTGGAACTCAATGCAAAAGCAGCACAACTGGCCGAGGAAAACCATCCTCAAAGTCTAAAATAATTTTTTTATGCCCCGGCATGTCGCCGGGGCATTTCTGGTATGCAGACTTTTAAAGAAGCAGGCAGGCACCAGATGAATCTCTGCCTCACCCTTCTTCTATCTTTTAGATTACTTATACAAATTCAATCGATAAACCAAAAATCTCTCATTTGGATTGTTTTCCGGCAGGTTCATTTCATATACCAGCTCAAACGGTGTCTGCTTCTCCAAATAAAATATATAGTCTTCAGATGGATAGTATAGAATCAGGTCGATTTCCCTTTGATATTTTTCGAAAGAGATCATGATGTTTTTTACGACATTGGTCAGGATTTGAACTGTAAAAGGGTTAAAGAAATAAAATTTGTTTTCCTCAGGTGAAATTTCATACTCTTCTGCCAGAACGCAATAAAAGTTAATTTTATCTGCTCGGTTTCGATAGTTCTTTAAGTAACTTTGTTTATTTTCGAGAGCTTCCATATAGAATGTTTCATTCATTTCAACACCGACGACATTTGCGTTGAAATGGTGGTTAAGAAAGAAATTCAATCGGCCTTTTCCGCATCCAAAGTCGACTATATGATCGTGACCGATCAAATTATATTCGTTGAAAAACAATTCAAGCGCACTATATGGAGTGGGTTCATAGCGATGATAATGCAACGAAGTCATGAACCCTCTTTGTTCACCAGTTGTTTTGATATTCAGCAATTTATCCATTTGTTGCTCATTCATAAAATTGAACTCCATTCATCAAGGGTCCCGTAGTAAATCTAAGATTTAGCAGCAAAGACACAAGAAAGGCCTTGACTAAAGATCTTTGTTTTTCCGAACCCGTACTTCTAACATTTTTTCATAAAAGCTTTCTTCCAAATCTATATCAAAGTAATTATAGAACTTCAATAGATATGCAAGGCAATCAGCCAGTTCTTTGCCTATATCCTGTTTGATGCTATCTTTGGCGATTAGGAACGCCTCATCTTCATCCATTCCCTCATTTACTCTGCTTTGAGTAAGGTTAAAGGCCTTCCTCAATTCCTCAGCCACTTCTGCTACTTCCGTAGTCAGCAGTAAATAATTGTTCAAGAGTGATTCTCTGCTCTTGGCATAGTTATCAGAATTGATTTCCCAGCCCATTTCTTTTTGATAATCCCTTGTATATGATTGTAACTCTTTCATTTCCCCACCTCTTTATGTAAAATTACACTGTTATGCTTTTGTCATACATATATTTATTGTAACTTAAAGGCAGATAATTCAACATATCTATCAATATGAGGAGAATAGGGACTAAGGATGTTTTCGAAAAATATGAACAGAAATAGAGCTGCAGTAGTAGGTGGCGGTATTGCGGGCATGCTGGCTGCACGTGTACTGTCTGAGTTTTTCAAAGAAGTTATATTAATAGAAAAAGATACAAAAATTGATCATGTCACTAATAGAAAAGGGGTTCCGCAAGGGAATCAGGGGCATGTTTTGCTGAAGAGCGGAGAAGAGATTATCGAGGAGCTTTTTCCGGGAATCATTCAGGAATTATCCCAAAATGGAGCCATGAAAACGGACTTCGCGGGAGATCTCTTATGGTCACATCACGGTACCCAAAAGATCCGATTTGATTCGAACGTGTTCATTAGCCAGCAAAGCAGGCCTCTACTTGAATGGCAGATCCAGCAAAGACTGGAAAAAATACAAAATATCCATTTTCGATTCGAATGCAAGGTGCAGAGTATTCAATTCAATAACGATGAAATGAACACCATTGTCACCGAGGACAAGAACGGGGTCGTAACAGAACTTTTAGCGGATATTGTAATTGATGCATCGGGTGCAGCAGCACTGCATAACCAGTGGCTAAGGGAATCCGGATATGCGATTCCGACCAAAACAGAAATCAAAGTGGATTTATTTTATGCCAGCATGGTCTTTAAGAAACTGTCTCATGAATCTATTAATTGGCACAGTCTTCTCGTCTATCCCAATCCACCAGAAGTCCAGCGTGGCGGCATGATTTCCCCTATCGAAGGGAATCGTATGCTGGTTACCCTGATTGGCTACGGTACGAAAGAATTACCTAAAGATATAGATAGCTTCCTGGAATATGCAGCGTCAGTTGAGCAACCCGAATTTTATGATGCAATTAAAAATGAATTACCACTCTCTAAGGATGTACAAATATACAGGTTCCCTTCCCTCCGTCGTTATCACTTTGAAAAACTAAGAAATTTTCCATCCGGTTTGTTGGTCATTGGCGACGCTTTTTGCCGGGTCGACCCTGTTTTTGCACAGGGGATGAGCCTCGCTTCTATGGAGGTCCAGGCTTTAAGAGAACTATTAAAGAAGGGCTTAAACAAGAAACAACTAACAAAAAGCTTTCATAAAAAAGTTAGCAGGATTCTCGATATTCCCTGGTTGATTGCTTTAACAGAAGACTTTCGGTTTCGAACAACGAGCGGAAGAAAACCAATAGGCCTTCCCATTTTGCAATGGTTTGTAAAAAGAGTCGTGGCGGCATGCTCTGATGATGAACATGTTTACAGCCGTTTCATTCAGGTGCTACATCTAAAATCGCATCCAATCAGACTTGCTCATCCCGTTATTCTTACTAAGTTATTAAAAAAATATTAAATAACACCAACTAAACCTTCGATGACCATATCGGGGGTTTTTCATTTTTCTAATATTTGTAAGTGAGTCAAAACCATTTACAACCCTGCATTTTGTTGAATGGTTCGCTAAAATTTTGTCGTTTTCCAAACCTGTACTTGCTTAGGCATTCTTAGAGGAAACGGGGGCACTGTACACCGGATTGTATTATATAGGCTGAAGATCGAAATAAAATAATTATACTTCTTAGAAGAATTTCCCAAGTGATATTTGGCCCTTTATGTTAAAAAGTGTGTTAGGCTTGAGAGAATGATAAATATCTAGGGTTGTTCGACTTTTCTTAGTCACCCCCCTTTTGGGAAGGAGAGCTAGAAATGAATGAAATCAGTGTTTTCCTAGATGACTACCGTCAGGCGCCAGAAGGTTATGTTTTGGCAGAAACTATAGATGAATGTCTCATTCTATTGAAAAACTATGAAATCGACCACTTGTCGTTAGACCATGACCTTGCAAGCTATACGAGGAATGGGTTGATGCTTGTAAATATAATGGTCGAGAAACAGCTATTTGCCAATCGAATCACGATACATTCCGCAAACTCAACCGGGGGTAAAGCCATGTATAATTGCTTTAAGCAAGCACAAGATGATTACCTTATGCCTCGTTCCATAAATATTTATTTACGTCCCATGCCCCTAAATCCCTTTATTTCTCCAATGTTGTCTATTTATAAAAAATAGTCAGATGGCACCCTTCATGTGCTGTAACTTTCTTTCTTGCTTACTTATTCATCTAATAAGCGGCTTTCAATTTTTTAGAGCAACGAAAAATGGGCCAGAAACTCTGACCCATTTTTCTCTATTTATTGAGCGCCTTTTCTACTGCTCCATGAGCATGTATTTCCGTGGTGTCAAATAAAGGAATCGGTGTATCCTCCTGCTTTATCAACAGTCCAATTTCTGTACATCCCAGTATGATTCCTTCGACACCTTCTGCTATGAGAGTTTCAATTATTCTCTTAAAATATTCTCTTGAGGACTGCTGTATAGATCCATGGCACAATTCATTGAAGATCACACTATTAATTAAATCCCGGTCATTTTCATTCGGTATTAACACATCAATATTTTGTGATTGTAATCTTGATTTATAAAAATCCTGCTCCATTGTATACTTGGTGCCAAGCAAACCGATTTTCTTAATACCTATCTTCTTGATTTGCGCTGCAGTCTCATCTGCTATATGAAGAATTTGCAGACTTGTCCTCTGAGATATTTGGTTAATTACTTTATGCATCGTATTGGTGCAAATCACAAGAAAATCAGCCCCTGCCTTTTCCAATGAATAAGCGGCCTGACCTAATATCTGTCCCGCTTCATCCCATCTTCCCTCTGATTGGCATTTTTCAATTTCATCAAAATTAACACTGAATAAAATCACTTTTGCAGAATGCAGGCCTCCAAGCTGCCTTTTTACACCCTCATTGATCAGCCTGTAATATTCAGCTGAGGATTCCCAGCTCATACCGCCGATCATTCCAATCGTTTTCAAATTAACCTCTCCTTTGATTAAACTCCCATGATCAGATAAGCCTTTTTAAATGATTAAAACCTCTATTCAAGTATATTGTATTTATAAAAAAACTGTAAACAAGCTCCATTTTCAAGAGGTTGTTTACAGTCTAGAAGCATTGATTAAAATTAAAATCTGTTTATATACCAATCCCGGGCTGCCTCAACCTCACTTAGTGTCAATTGATGTCCGCTGTTCTCCCAATGCATTTCTACACTGGCATGAGCGCTGGACAACAATGATTTCAATTCCTCCGACTCATGTGCCGGACAGATCGGGTCATTTTTTCCAGCAGCTAAGAAAACCTCTGTACCTGACAATTCCGGAAGGTCAATCCCTCTTCTAGGCACCATTGGGTGGTGGAGGATTGCTCCTTTAAGGGCATTCTTAAAATGAAAAAGCAGACTAGCAGCAATATTGGCACCATTTGAGTAACCAATCGCTACTATGTGATCGCGGCTAAAACCGTATTTTTCCGATGCTTCATCAAGGAAATCATGCAACTCCTGCGTGCGGAAAATCAAATCTTTTTCATCAAAGACACCCTCAGCAAGCCTTCTGAAAAAACGCGGCATTCCATTTTCAAGGATATTCCCGCGAACACTTAATAAAGAAGCTTCCTGGTCAATCATGTTTGCTAAAGGGAGCAGATCATTTTCATTTCCACCTGTACCATGCAGCAATAATAAAGTTGGTTTGGATGTATTTGTTCCTTTTTTATAAATATGTTCCATATTAACTCTCCTATCATTTTTAAAAAGCTATATATCTAACTCTTTTACTTCAATTGATTCTAAAGATTCTTCCAGTTCAGCTCGATATTTCTCATACTGTTGCGGAAGCATGAGCCTTTCACCCATCCTATCATGAGATTCATCAATGGCAAAGCCTGGAGGGTCAGTTGCTATTTCAAATAAGATTTCGCCATGCTCCCTGAAATAAATCGCATTGAAATAATTCCTATCCTGAACCGGGGTTACTTTAAACCCATTTGCATCTATATGTCTTTTCCAATCAAGCTGATCACGATCGTCCACTGCTCTCCAGGCAATATGGTGGACTGTACCTATTCCCATCAAACCACTAATACCTTGAGTTGTTTTCAAGTCAATGATATTCCCAATTTCTCCTTGGGATTTAAACCTGATGAAGTCCCGATCTTCATCAATTCGGTCAAAGCCCATGATATTTTCCAACAATGCAGCTGTTTGCGGTGGATTTGAAGAAAAAAGTACAGCGCCTCCAAATCCCTTGATCGCTTCCGTTTTTGAAACTCCGCCAAACTCCCATGTATTCATTTTTCCTTCTTCTCGTTCTACAAATTCAAGTTTAAGGCCGTGTGGGTCATCGAAACTCAAGTACTGCTCACCAAAACGAGCCGTTCTTACCCAATCAATACCGAAGGCTGATAACCTGTTCTCCCAGAAGCGAAAAGCTCCTTCCGGTACTACATAGGTCGTGACCCCAACCTGGCCATCCCCGATTCTCCCTTTATATGAACCTGACCATGGAAAAAAAGTAATGATAGTGCCTGGTGTTCCTTCCTCATTTCCAAAATATAAATGATAGGTCTCAGGGTCATCAAAATTCATTGTTTTTTTCACTAAACGCAGGCCCAGTACACCTGCATAAAAATCAACATTTTCTTGGGGGTTCCCTACGATTGCCGAAATATGATGGATACCAGCTGTTTGTTTCTTCATCCTGTTGTGCACCTGCCTTCTGTATACTCCGCTAATCCTTTTTTTGCAATTATCTCGAATTCGAGATAATTGTATAATTTAAAGTTGTTTATGTCAAGATTCGCATATTAAGCAGGCTTGCCACCGATTCATATTTTACTGTTTTATCTATACGATTGAAGCAAATAAGTTTAAATACCTGAATTTCTCGTATAAAAGAGTGTTTCTATCTGCTTCAAATAGTATCAAAAGATAAAATATAGGCGCTCACCGTAACAGCAATAACAATCAGTACAGCAGCAAGCCAAAAATTGGATACAAAAAATAATATCGATCCCATTATTGAAATCCACATAAGACTAAGACTTAACACTTTATTTTTTAAGGTAATACCATTTTTCTCGCGGAAATCCCTTATATACCCGCCTAACCATTTATTTCTGATCAGCTTTTGGTAAAGTTCATCTGAAGCCTTCACATAACAGGCTGCACCTAGTAGAATCAGCGGTGTGGTCGGCAAAAGAGGAACCACGATTCCGATCATTCCAAGGGCGATTGAAAGTGTACCGATAGTGATTAGTAAAGCCTTAACTGCGATGTTCATCGTGTATCCCCCCTTTGTATACATTAAGCATTTTACAGGCCATTGTCTACTCAAATTGGTTGACAGGAATTCCAGACTCTATGTAACTCCTAATAAGCTTCCAGCCAAAGTCATAGGTAAAAATTTGAAAAAAGAGCCCTTAACAACAATGACAAAATTATCCTATAATATAATGATGCTTTCAATACCTCCGAATGCATAGAAGAACAAAAACGACCGGTGAAGTTGTTCTTTCACTTTAATGCGCGGACCGAACACTTCATTCAGAAGGTACGCCAATAATACCGGGTAGACAAACGGACCTGCATCTTCAGACAGGTTTGGAGCAAATCAGCGAAAAGCTGTCCGAAGTAGAGCCATCTTCAGACAGGTTTGGAGAAAATCAACGGAAAGTTGTCCGAAGCAGGTGCATCTTCAGACAGGTTTGGAGAAAATCAACGGAAAGTTGTCCGAAGCAGGTGCATGTTCAGACAGATTTGGAGAAAATCAACGGAAAGTTGTCCGAAGTAGAGCCATCTTCAGACAGGTTTGAAGGAAACCAGCAAAAAGTTGTCCGAAGTAGAGCCACCTTCTGACAGGTTTGGAGGAAACAAACGAAAAGTTGTCCGAAGTTGGTGCACCTTCAGACAGGTTTGGAGGAAACAAACGAAAAGCTGTCCGAAGTAGGCGCATCTTCAGACAGGTTTGGTGCAAACCAACGAAAAGCTGTCCGAAGTAGAGCCACCTTCTGACAGGTTTGAAGGAAACCAGCAAAAAGTTGTCCGAAGTAGAGCCACCTTCTGACAGGTTTGAATGAAATCAACGGAAAGTTGTCCGAAGTAGAGCCACCTTCAGACAGGTTTGGAGGAAACCAGCGAAAAGTTGTCCGAAGTAGAGCCATCTTCAGACAGGTTTGGAGCAAACCAACAAAAAGTTGTCCGAAGTAGAGGCATCTTCAGACAGGTTTGGAGCAAACCAACAAAAAGTTGTCCGAAGTAGAACCACCTTCTGACAGGTTTGGAGGAAACCAGCGAAATAATCTTAATAAACAAACAAAAGCTGCTCCCAAAGGAACAGCGGAATTATTTAGGAGTTATTGAATGTCTTGTATAGTAATGGCTATATCTATAGAAGAATTCTACAATCGTCTCTCTTCCTTCGACGGTAAGTGTGTAAATAGTTTTGGTGGATTCCGATTTTTTATCGAAATCAACTCCATGTTCTACGACATATTCTTCTAAATATGACTCGATTTCATTCTTCTTAATTGTAATAGGAGTTTCCGAAAGTAATTTTTGCTTCTCTTGCACAAAAGTATCAATATATGAACCTATTTCATGGTTGTTTATACTCATATTAATGAAGGATCATTCCTTTCCAATCAAATTACCCAATAATTTACAATAAAAAAAGTCAGAAAAGGATCAATACGCTTTAATCCTTTTCTGACTTATGATCTGGTTCTATGCCCATTCATTGCTATCAGATTAGTATATTTAGTTATTCACGGTTAAGTCACTATAAGGTATGTTCTTTTCTTTTTCAAATAAGCAAGGTTAAGAGTTTTAACCTTTACCCTATTTAGTATAGTAACATTGTGTCATAAATAAATCAATAGGAACTTCTGTCAAGGCTTTAGAATAAACAAAGTGTAACTTTTGTCCTTATCAAAATTCCAGTCCACAAAGTAATCCGTTATTTTGGCATTTAAGTACTTTTCATAGGAACTTCTATGCTGATTAATCACTTTCTTTTCCAGCTTTCTTTTTGCAATCTTCAGCGTTTCTTGAAACCCTAATTGAATAAATTCTTTTTCAAGGCTTATTAATATGCCGTGGCGTACGATCATAAGCGTCCGCTCATTAAGTAACTTAGAGTAGGTTTCTTCTGGAGCTTTCTGAATTTCCATGCTTAATTCTATGGTTTCCTGTTCTACAAGGTTTTTATTGTTATATGCGTTAAAATTATATGGCAGGTCTTTTTCAAAAATGAATAATAACATTCCAGATTTTTCATCTAGATTCCAGTCATAGTAAAATTCTTTTATCTTATCTTTTGTATTTAATTCGATATAGGATTTGATTTCTTCTTCAAGCGTGTCCATCATCAGATCTCTGGTCTTTTGAACATAGACGCTTTGCTGATTAGTTATTAGAGTATTCTCCATCGTGGACAAAAAGTTGGTAATATAGATTGTTACGAAAGGCTTCGAGACGTTACAAAACACATTACCTGGTCCACGGCCAAAATTCTCTCTTAATAACTTCCCAATGTATCCACTGATTTCTTTTTCAAGCATCGCTACTTCCATAATATACCTCACTATGCAATTTAATCCTCTTTATCTATTCCCTAATCGAATACTGGCAAAACCATGAATACCTCGTGCTTAATTTAGAACTAAACTTCAGATTTATGTATAAATCAATAAAGGTTTATCGTTATATTTAAAGCTTGCTTCGGGCATATTATCAGAAAGTAAAGGGGGACATATCTTGAATAGCACTCATAATTCCATCAAGATGACAGCTGCTGAGATTTCTTACCTTTGGACAACCTATCTGTCAGATACGATGTCTATATGCGTATTTAAATATTTCCTTCAGCATATAGACAATTCTGATATCAAAGCACTTGTTAAACATGCGCTTGATTTGTCGTATCAGCATGTGGAGATAATCAATGAATTGTTCGTTCATGAGCGAATAGCGGTTCCTCAGGGATTTACTGATCAGGATGTAAATCTTAAAGCAGAGAGATTGTTTTCTGATATTTTTTACCTGAAATACATAAAAAACATGGCTGGCGGCGGTTTACTCGGTTACAGCAGGATGCTTCCAAATATATATCGTGAAGATATAAAGAGCTTTTACATGAAAGCATTGACTTCCTCAATGGAGCTGGAACATGAAGCGACCTTACTTCTATTGGAAAAAGGGCTTGCTACACGTCCCCCCTTCATTCCTTATCCCGATAAGGTGGAATTCATCCAAAAACAATCTTTTTTCCTCGAGGGTCTGGGCCGAAGAGCAGCTTTATCTGGAACTGAAGTAACTCACCTTCACTTTAATATTGAAACAAATCAGTTAGGTGCGGCGATTTCAACTGGTTTCAGTCAGACAGCCCAAAACAAGAAGGCACGGAATTATTTTATTAGAGGAAAGGAAATCGCGCTAAAACATATTAATGTTTTTAGGGATTATCTAGAGAAGGACTCCCTGCCTGCCCCTGCCGGTATTGAACAAGAAGTCACTGAATCGACCTTACCTGTTTTCACTGATAAATTAATGATGTTTCATTTCAGCGTGATGATTTATGCTGGTATAGGCAATTATGGAATTGCCATTTCCGAGAGTCAAAGAAGCGACCTTGTGATCGATTATTCGCGATTGAACGCAGAAATCCTCAAGTATTCCGAAGACGGGATCAATATTATGGTTGCAAATGGATGGCTCGAACAGCCACCATTATCAGTTGACAGACAAAATCTTTCAAAAAAATAGTGAATAAAAAAAGCACCCAGTGGGTGTTTTTTTACGGATTCTATCCATTAATAAATTTCAGAATCAATATGCCATAAATAGCTATTAAGTGGCAGGGATCTTTCTGTATTAAATTGGATTCCCTCGGATTCTAGCAACAGTTTCTGTGTGATGAACATTGCTTCATCCCTGAAGCCAATTTCTCCTTTTGAATTAATCACTCTATGCCATGGAAGACCATATTTTTCTGACATCGAATGAAGTATTCGGACAACTTGTCTTGCTGCTCTTGGGCTTCCAGCCGCTCTTGCTATTTGTCCATATGTCATCACTTTACCATATGGGATTGATTGTATAATTCTTATTACGTTATTTGAAAAACTGGTCATTATTCCGCTTCCTTTTCAACAAAGGTTTTTTCGTAAAGATGGTTATTAAAATCCTAAAGCCGACTTAGTGTAATATTACCCATTTTGCAGGATTAAAATATGTTTGCATGCTATTTTTTCAATAAAGAAGGAATATAGAACAAATTTTGAGAAAAGAGCCTCTACCAAACAATATATCATAAAAATCCCTGGCCTTAGGTCAGGGATTTTTATCACTTAGAAGAATAAGATTTAAATTTTTTTATGATTGCCCAGCACATGATTCCTATTAACCAGTAAATCGGAAATGAATAAATATGTTTCCAGGTAATTTCTTTATAAATCCCCAGGTAAACCATGAATGGTTCTGCAATAAAAGCCAGGAAAAGGGATAACACACCAGTAGCGATAAAAAACTTTTTAAATGACGTACTGAATTTTTGATAGACCATCATAAAAGGGATTATCACGACTCCCACATCATATGGATATAGCTGCGGATTTAAATATGGTGTGAGTCTTACTGGATATGTCCATACCATAGCATTGCTTCCAATTGAATCCAGGAAGATGGCTGTTACGCCATAAAATAAACCAAATGCCGTATTTTCGACTAGCCTTGTTTTATCAACCCGTATCCACCAGACGATGGCGGGGACGATGGAAATAACCAAGAGAAACCACCATTTATAAGTAAGGAAGTTATTTTCATACCAATATGTCCTTAATACCTTATGATATTTCGCCTCAGCATCTAATAATTCCTGCAGCGAGATGGACGTTAAAATCATCAAATAATCATTCAATTGGGATCCTATTGCACCCAACATTGAAAAAAGCATATTATCACACCCTTTGTATATAGAGTGTGATTTTTGCTCCTAAATATGTAAATACAGCTAATTTTGATGTTTGATTTCTTTATACATCTCGATGAGCCGATCCGGCTTTTCATCTGTACAGTAGGAATACACTCCTCTTGTTGTATGGAGATAAAGAAAGCCTGTCCTTCCTGACATTTCCTTAAAAGTAATATCTAATATGTCGCGCAGATGAAAAATGTCAGAAGCTGTGGTAATCCTGTCATGATACATTTTTAAGAATTGTTCGTTTTCTTCATAAACTTGTTCATTATCTTTAATCCTGCGATCCACTTTCCAGTAACTATGCGAACAAAGCATTCACAGCTCCCTCCCTTCTGATCAATTTCGCATCAATTTATTTTACACATGTTGTTTAACAATAACTAATATATTTAACAATAATAACAGGACTTCATTCTCTGAGGAGGAATTTTTTGAAATGCATCGGTGAACTTTTGGATCAGGAGAAGTACCGGGTCAATGGAAAAATTGCCATCATCGAAAATAAGGAGGCCGTATTAAAGATTTTTGGGTTTAGGAATGGAAAATGGCTTGATTTATGGGATATTGATTCACGGATTCTGACTCTGTTTTATAAATCTTATGAAACTGAATTCGATTGGTTCATCGTTGTCTATGACTACCAAGCTTTCTGCGTCGACAAAGATATAAAAGAAGCGATTATCTGGCATGAACTTGGTCATATTGAGTATCCGGTACTAGAACAACAACTGAGTATAGAAAGTGAAATTCAATGCGATGGGCTTGCGATCAAGAACGGGCACCAGGAAGGCATTCGTAAAATATTGAATCTTACTATGAAAATGGCCAAAACACTTAACCATGAAATTTTAACTCATATTACTTTCGAAAGGCAAATGAAACTGCCTTTCTAAGAATGACCAGCCACTCCTGTTAAGTACTTCGCCAAAATAAATATTGCTACTGTTTTAATCAAAGAGACCCGCCAAAACGGCGGGTCTTTTTGATCAACCAGTATTCCTTAATCCTGCAGCAACGCCGCTGATCGTTAATAAAACCTGCGTCAATAACTCATCATCCGGGTCTTCATCCCTGCGAAGCTCCTTAATCAATTCAACTTGAATAAAGTTAAGAGGATCGACATATGGATTTCGTCTATGGACAGAGTCTTTGATATTTGGTGTATGGTCAAGAAGTTCTTCATCCTCTGTAATTTGCAGAAGGATGTTCTTGGTTCGTTCATACTCCTCTAAAATGTTGCCAAAGATACGGTCAGCGATTGCTTTATCTTCTACCAGTGAAGTGTATTCCTGCGCTGTGGTGATATCCGCTTTCATCAGTGCCATTTGCAGATTATCAACAGTACTTCGGAAGAATGGCCATTCTTCATACATTTCCTGTAAGACCTTTAAATTATCGGGACTTTCTTGTACAAAGCTCTGCAAGCCAGTTCCAGCCGCATACCACGCAGGGAAGAGTTGTCTGCTTTGTGTCCATGCGAATACCCATGGTATAGCACGAAGATTTTCGAATTGGGCACTGTTTTTACGGCTCATCGGACGTGAACCGATATTCAGTTCAGCTAGTTCTTTCAACGGTGTAGCTTGGTTAAAATATGTGATAAAATCCGGATCTTCAAACACAAGCGACTGATATTTTCTTAAGGAAACAGCAGAAATTTGCTCGATAGCATCCACCCATCTTTGGTCGCGCAAATGACCCTGCTCAGATTCTTTCAGTACATTCGCTGCCGCCTTCATCATCGTAGATGTAGCCTGTTCAAGACTTCTATAGGCAATATCCTTCAACAGATAACGAGAAGACAAAACTTCACCTTGCTCAGTAATTTTGACTCCTTGACCAAGTGTCTCGACAGGCTGGGATAGCAGGCTCTTGTTCAATGGACCGCCTCCACGGCCAAGTGAACCACCTCTGCCATGGAAAAACTTCAATCCGATTTGATATTGCTTCGCCATTTCATTGATCTCAAGCTGGGCTTTATAGAGCTTCCAGTTAGCTGTCAATGTTCCGCCGTCCTTGCTTCCATCTGAGTAGCCAAGCATGATTTCCTGCTGGTCCCCCATTTTATTCAAATGATTGCGGTAAATTGGCAATTTGAATAATGTTTCCATAATTTTTGGTCCAGCTGTTAAATCGTCGATTGTTTCTAGCAATGGAGCGACGTTCAGATCCGTCTCGAAAGTACCATCCGCATGGAGTCTGTAAATGCCAGCCTCTTTAGCAAGGACGAGCACTTCAAGCAAATCGCTAGCGGATTGAGTCATACTCACTAGATAAACAGAAATTGAACGCTTCCCGAATTCATTGTGCGCGCGTTTGATCATCTCAAAAACTTGAAGCATTTCCTGCGTCTCTTTTGAATAATCCTCATGAAGAAGAAGCAATGGACGTGGATCTTCAAGAATTTTAACAAGTAATTCCTGCTTTTCATCTTCTGATAGTGATGCATACTCCTGATTGATTCCAACCTTCTTCAGAATTTCTGCGATTGCTGCTTCATGTTCACCGCTATGGTTACGAATATCCAGAGTAGCAAGATGGAATCCGAACAACTGGACTTGCCTGATCAACTTTTGCAATGTTTTGAGTTCATGATGAACAGGATGATGCTGATAGATGCTCCGTTTTATGACAAGAAGATCTTCAAGCATTTCCTCTGATGATTTATAACCAATATCAGATTTTCCAGCTTCCTTAAGCCTTTGAATGATAATAGCAAATTTGCGGCGATAAACCTCGCCTTCAATATTCCATTTTTGATCATCCGTTAAATATTTTTCTTCATCTTTATTGACTGATGCGATTAACTCTTCACTAACAGCTGCTCTTGTTGTTGAATGGCTGAAACGCTTCATCAAATCAACTAATACAGCTTTATACTTTTTAAGTACCAGACGTCTTTGTCTTTGCAATGTTTCCCAAGTAATATCGGGAGTAACATTTGGATTCCCATCCCTGTCACCGCCGATCCATGAACCAAATCTCAGAAAGTGAGGTACTTTCCATTCATGTTCAGGATAATGGCCTTTCAGGGTAGTTTCGACTTCCTGATGGATTTCAGGAAGTACATCGAATAGTGTCTGGTCAAAATAATAAAGTCCGTTCCTGACTTCATCAATGACAGTAGGTTTTCGGTCCCTCAATTCATCAGTCTGCCAAAGAACTGAAACCTCATTGAACAGGCTTTCCTCGATTTTATCACGCTCTTTCTTGGATAAGAGTGGATTGTCCAGACTTTTAAGAATACCTGCTATCCTTTTCTGGATTTCCAGGACCGAACGTTTGGTAGCTTCCGTAGGATGGGCTGTAATAATCAATTCCAATGAAATGGTATTCAGTACATTCTGGATGATATCTGAGGATATATAATTGTCTTTCAAAGAAAGGATGGCTGCTTCAATAGAGCCTGGCTGTGAGCTGGTATCAGATTTGAGCAGATAGTCGCGGCGCCTGCGGATCCGGTGATTTTGTTCGGCTGCGTTGATTAAATGAAAATATACCGAAAATGCACGGATGATATTTTTTCTCATTGGTACAGACAAGCCTGCGATTTCCTCTTTTAAAGCAGGGTATGTATCGCGGTCATCTCCATTTCTAAGCGTTTTACACATAGCTCGGATTTTTTCTACTTTTTCAAATAATTCCACTCCGCCATGGTAGACTAAGATATCTCCAAGGATGTTTCCAAGCATTTTCACATCCCTGCGCAATGGCAAACTGCTGTCGTTCACTTCGATTCCTGATGTCATTTTGTCACCTTCCTAAAACTTGTAAGAATATTTTAAATATTAATATATCATAAAAGTGCCGAGATTGTGAAGTGATAAGCATATTGAATAAGTATTTCCACAATAACATCCCTGTGTTTAAGTGTAAGTATTCCTTAATTATTTTTCCACTCAAAGGCCTTTGAAACTAACCCCTATTAAAGAAAAGGCTTCCCTAAATGGGAAGCCACTATCAACTAGTAATCGTGTTCGTTAGCTAGCTTTATTCTTTTTCTCAGGTTTCCCTGTTACAATAACTTTCATTGTTTTTACTGCCTTTGTTTTACCCGCAAAGTTCTCTGCTTCTGCATGCAACGTATGCGTTCCATTATCAAGATCCAACTCTACCGAGTACGTGCCATCCTGCCCTGTTTTAACCGAATCTATCAGGAATACTTCATTGCCATGCTTTTCATAAATATTCACGGTCGTTCCCTGTGGTGCTGTGCCTTCTACTAAAGCCGGCTCACCCTTGACCATCAATTCTTCCACTTCCCAAGTTGGTGCTTCAGGGACTTCCTGTACTTTGTCCTTTGACCAGGCAAGAGCATTTACGAATAACTGTCGCCCATCTTGAGTCCAGCCATAGTCAGGGCCAATGATATTTGTAACAGCAAAAGAAGACATCAGCAAATGCATGTGTTCCTTACTCCTGAATTCAAAGCCAATTGAATCACCTTTACTCTCTCCGTCAACTGAAAGGCTCGAAATTTCTATACCTATATAATTCTTGAACGTCGCATATGGACTTTTCGCCGTGTGGATTTTAACCCGCTCATTTTCATCCAATTTAATCCCGTTGAACATTGGATGTCCATCTGCTCCTTCAACATATATCGCTCCTTCATTATATCCCTGCTGGTCCATTTCCAGACCTCCCGTGACCTCTTGTAATCTTTGGATTGAACCTTCAGCCACGCCCCATGTGCCTGTAAAAACAAGGCTTGTCTTTTGTTCGTCACTTTCTCTGATCAGCTGTTCAAATTGCTCATTTGTTCCTTTATTTGTATTGACTAGGATGACATCATAATTTCCCACATTCCCGAGGATGTCCCAACCTTTCTCTTCTGCATACAGTTCCTGTTCATTTAATAAACCTGTCAGGGCACCGTTAACATCTCCCAGTACTGCCGCCTCGAATGCGCTGAGTTCAAGGTTGAATTCCCTATCTTCGGATACAATTTCAACCTCAAAAGCATCCTGCAGATACCCTTCTGCTATTACAAACAAAGTGTACTCGCCAGGCAGCAAATTCTTGAATTCATACGAACCATCTTCTATGCTGGAGCCTTCCATCTGAAAATCAGGCTCATCTTTTGGAACTAGTGTCAACTTAGCACCAGCCACAGGTTCTTTGTCTTTCTTGCCTGTAATTACACCACTCAGATCAGACCCATCAATAGCTTCCAGTGTAAAGTTCAAATCGACACTGCTTCCTAGCTCTGCAACTTTAGCTGGCTTGGTTTGTTCAGCAAAGCCTCGTGCCTGGACCTTCACTTCGTAATCACCAATGCCAATCCCAAACTTATACTTCCCAGCTGAGTTGGTTGTTGTTTTGTGGTTTGTTCCTTCAATGGTGACAAAGGCATTTACAATTGGATTTCCCTGACTGTCCTTGACTTCTCCTTTGATTTCACCCTGGCTAGCGGTCAAGGCGTAATTGATCGCATTCAGGTATATTTTTTTAGCATTTTCAGTCCATCTGTCATTCGGATGACCATAGTTGCTAATTTGCAGCGCGGATAGAAGAATATGGACACTATTGGATGAACTGAACTTATAGGCAATGGAGCTGCCAAGTTCTCCTTTATCCGGGTTAGTCAAGCTGGCAAGAGACGTGCCGCTATAGTTATCAAACACAGAATACTGTACACTGCCTTTAGGATTGAGTAGCAGAGGAAGTTCATCCCCCTTATTGAATCCCTTGAGGATTGGATGATTCTGATCGACCCGAAGATTTAATTCCTTATCTACAAAACTATACTCAAAATCTTCAGGATCACCATATGCATCGCTCAAATCTCCAATTGTCCCTCCGTACAAAGCAGTGAAGATAATGCTGACTTCATTTTCATTTGCTTTCTCCACCATCGCCTTGAATCTATCATCCTTCATTGTATAGGATGTATCATTGACGATGATTAATTTATAGTTCGGTATATTCTCGATCAATGTTTCAAATTCTGTATAAGGATGTAAATCAATGTCATAACCATTGTTTTCAAGGAATGGTATGATTTTGTCCTGTTGGTAAGGGTTCGCAAGAAGGGCAACCTTTTCCGATACAACAAGAGAGACATTCAAGTCTGTCTTTTGCCCTGTGTTAATTTCTACAGACTGGTAAATCGGCTTATAACCGGCCGCAATCACCCTGACTTCATATTGTCCTTCTGGAAGTGTTGCTTGATAATTTCCATCCTCAATTGTCTCGACTGCCACTGGTGTTCCAATTACTTCTACCCTTGCACCAATTATCGCATCTTTCGTAGTGGCATCGACAATTTTACCAGCCAGGATGCCAGAATCAACAGCTTCAAGTACGAAATCTTCATTTGTCGCTTCTCCGTTTTTAATCGAGACTGTGAATTCTTTTGAATTGTGGCCAAAAGCATCAACAGTCAGGGTATATGTCCCTTGCTCTAATGCAGCAAAGAACTTGCCTTTTTCATCTGCTTGATAGGTTTTGCCTGTTTCAGTTACAGTAATTGTCCCCTGAACAGCCCCGTTTACATTTTGGACCATGCCATGAAGTTCACCGACCAGAGCCTCTTTCTCATCAAGTGCCCAATTCAGCGCGTTATTCAACAGCCGTTCTCTCGCCGGGTCGAAAGATTCAGTCGGCTTGAATACATGGCTGATTGTCATATTTGCTAAAAGAATCTCAACTGAATCGGCCGTCCTGCCTTTGTAGGCAACCATGCTTCCCTTCTCACCGGTTCCTGTATGTGAAAAATCGACGATGGTTTTACCCGAATATCCGTCAAAACCATAATAATACCCTGACTTTCCAGGTATTTCGACGATGTCTCCTGTCTTAAAACCTGCAGTAAGTGGATGCTCACCTACTACAGATCCCTGTGCTCCTGGTTTGTTGTTATGTTCGAATATAGTTTTCGGATCATTATTGAATTCCTGCAAATATCTAATCGAACCGCGTCCCCCAGCCTGGCCTGTCCAGATAACTGATTTCCTGTTTTCATCCAAAGCCTTCTGGAATGCTAAAAACTCTTCTTTCGAAGGTTCAAGATCCCTGGCATAATCAGAATTCGCGAAAACAACATCCACTTCATCCAATTTATCCGTATCCTTATAATCCAGATAAACCACCTTGTAGCCTCTTTCCTCAAGGTATTGCTTATAAGTCGTCCCTGAAGCTGTTAAGTCAACGATGATTCCCACCGTTGGTGAAGGTTTTAATTTTGCGTTCACGGCAGCTTTTTGGCCGTCAGTGATATTCAGCTCAATATCCTGGCGTACATAGCCTTCCTTTTCAATCCTGGCTGTATAGTTCCCAGGTTCTACTTTAGAAAGGTTATATTGACCCTGGACGTTTGTAATTGCTTCTTTTGGTGCTCCTAAGAGTGTGACTTTTGCTCCTTCAATCGCATTCCCATCTTTTGAATCTTCCACGGTACCTGAAATGGAGCCAACATTTTCTGCTACTGCCATTCCAATCTCCATCGGCTCACTGTCCATTTCTGTCGTCACTTTCATAGTTTTGGCGGCATAACCATAGGAACTGATTTCAATCTCGTATTCTCCAGATAGCAGCGCGATTGTAAAACTGCCATCCTCACTGCTTGATTGAGTTTGGAACGGCTGTCCCTTCACCTTGATATCTGCCTTTAATGGATTGCCTTCTTCATCGACGATCGTCCCGTTGATTATTGGGTATTTGACATTTGCTGCCCATAACACCGAATTAATGAGAAGCTGTTTTCCCTCCTCTGTATAATCCTTGGCACCATGGTAATAAGCAAAACCGTGGCCGCTCAACAGTAATTCAACACTTCCGGCAGACCTCGGCTTATAAGCAACCCCAAGACCATGGGTGACATCTGATCCTTCATGCTTGATCTCCGCCAGTGGATAGCCGCTGTAATCCTTAAAATAACCAACATAGCTGGCTGCAGGAGCGAGGATTTCAACGATTTCCCCAGTCTTTGCTCCATTAAATATTGGATGCTCCTCGATTACCTTATACTGGGCAGCTTCAGTTGTCTTCCTTATCGTTTTAAGTTCTTTCGGATCCTTTCTGTAATTCACCAGCTGCTTAATTCCTCCGCCCCAGACAGCATCACCATAAATCAGACTGGTTTGCGCTTTGTCTGCCGCTTCCATCATTTCATTGGTTATAGCTGATGAGCTTGGGTCATTAAAGAAAATGACATCAAACTCAGCCATTCTCTGAACTAATTCAGCGGGCTGCACATCTAGAACATTTACTCCCATTTCATTAAACAGAGCTTTGAAGTTTTTCTCTGAAGAATAGTAATCACCTACTACTCCTACTGATGGCATGGTGTGCATCTGCATGTCCAATTCACCCGAATGGCGCGCGACATCGACACTTTGTGTCTGAACGATGTATCCATCCTTACTTAATTTAAGTTCATACAATTCTTCTTCTAAGCCAGAGACTTCATACCGTCCGTTTGCAGCAGTCTGAACTTCTGTAATCGTTTCGCCAGCTGAGTTTTCAACTGTAATATTGACACCTTGAAGTTCCATACCTGATATGGAATCCGTAACAGTACCTGTTAGCAGTCCTTTTTCTGACTCACCTAAAGCGATTTGGACTGAGGCAGCAGCCTCTTTAGCTACAGTAACGGTTTCTGATTTAGAGCCCAATCCTTTTGACCTGACTTCAAGTTTGTAGGTACCTTCATCATGAAAAAGTGTGAAGTTTCCGTTAGCGTCAGTTTTCACTTTTACTCCTGTTTCGAGCACTTCGATGTTTGCCTCGACAGGTTCTCCAGCTGCATTGGTCACAGAACCTGTTATTTTTCCGTATTCAGCTTTGTACAGGTAATCAATACTGTTAAACAGGATTTGCTGCTGTCCGCGCAGCCAGGCCTTGGAACTCTCCCAAGGTACAGTCGCATGGCTCGACAATAATAAATGGGCACTGTCCTCTGATACAGCTTTATAAGCTATCCCTGAACCGACAAAACCAAGGTCAGTGGTCCCGATCTTACCGATTGTCCTGCCGGAATACTGATTGAACCAGGCAAAATCTGCATTATTCTCTAAAACATTGATTCTGTCTCCAGGTTTGTAACCCTTGAAAATAGGATGTTCTGCTTCAACCTGGATCCTTACTTCCCCGCCATCATAATCATGATCTAGCTCTTTAGGGTCCTGATAGAAGTCTTTCAAGTGGTGGATGGATCCATAATTCGAGCCCCACTGGTCTGTGAAGATAATGCTGACATTATGGACTTTTGCTCTTTCTGCCAATTCTTTGAACTGGTCCTCAGTAGGCTTGATGCCATCTGAACCGTATCCGCCATTCAGGTAAATCACTTTATAGCGGCCTATGTCCTCGACAACATCCCAGCCACGTTCTTCAGCGATAAAACCATTAACATTCAACAAAGTCGTGATTTCACTCTTATAATCATTAAGGACCGCAATGTCAATTGGCTTTAATTCGAAGGTTAAGTCAGTACCTTCGCCGGATTTGACAACGATTTTCATGCTGCCGGTCTTATAACCCTTTAATGATATATCTGCCCTGTAGGTTCCTTCATATATATTTTCCTTTGCAAATAGTCCATTACTGTCTGTCTTCCCCTCAACTGGTGTCTGATTTAGGAGGACAGTAGCCCCGGCAACTTGATTTCCTGTGCGCTGGTCTTTTACAAGGATAGATAAAGAGCCCTTAGCTGCTTCCTCAAGTTGATAATCTTTCATAAATTGATATCCTGAAGAAAGCTTTACATTTTCAGTGATTTGCTTTTTACCATATGAAGAGATTCTGATTGTATAGTCACCAGGTGCATGCTTAAGCAAGAAGCCTCCATCTTCATTTGTGTCTACAGATTCCCCTGTTTCCAGCACAGAGACAGAACCTTGAACAACATTTCCATCGCTATCCTTTAATATGCCTTTGACACTACCAGGTGAACTGTAGCTCTTTACGCCTGTTTGGTAAGGTACAATAACCTGACCAGGAAGAATAGGGATTCCCGATGTACTATAAACCGGGAGACTGAAATCCTTCATTCTTTCACCAGTGTACACATCAATGACAGAAAGGTTTCCGCTTGTACCTGCAAAAAATAATAGTCCATTTGCAGAAACAGAACCACTGTTCAAAGTCGTACCCACAGATCGGTTGTTCCAGAGTTCCTGACCAGTCTTTGCGTCGAATGCGCGTAATACCGGCTGAACGGCCGAACCAATGACGACAATATTTTCATAGACAATTGGAGAACCAGCCTGTGTATCACCGATACCTTCAGCCTTCCATTTCTCTTCACCTGTTTTGCTATCAAGAGCATAAAGCGTGCCGCCTTCAGTGTTAAAATTGGTACCTGCCAGATATAGTGTACCGTCATCGAATACCGGCTTTGAGGCAACCCCTTCATTTACGAGTGTTTTGCTCCACACTTCTGTTCCATCTTCAATCCTGAGGGCCCTGAGCTTTTGATTATCATAGCTTCCGATAAATAACATCCCATCTCCAGCACTAGGACCGAAATAGGTAGGCGCACCAAGATTGACACTCCATTTCTTTTCTCCAGTCTCTGCATTCAACGCGGTTAGCTTTGCATCTTCTGAAAGGTCCGATGAAACGAATAACGTTCCATCAACAAGTAATGGAGATTCATAGACTGCCATTGACCCAACCGCAGTTGTCCATATAATGCTACCGGATTTGAGATCCAAAGCATAAATCTTTCCGTCTTCTCCTCCTGAAAGATAGACAGTATCAGCATTTATTGTTGGCGATGATCTGTTCGTGCTTCCAATTCTTACAGACCATTTCTCCTTGCCTGTAAACGAATCTAGCGCTACAACATATCCGTTGTCCGTAACAAGGACCACTTTGTTATTAGCTGCTGCTGGGGTGGAAAAAAGAATCTTGCCTTTACCTGTAGTATTGAACTCCCAGCTTTCATCTAGTGCATCCAGGTCAATTGCATTTGCGGAAACAGCATTGCGTTGATTGTTGCCGTTCGCCATAGACCATTCATTATTTAAATTGTCAGGGTTACTATTTACCTTCAAATCAATGGAAGTTTCCGCGCTCACATCCAATTCTTTTGCCAATCCATTTATCCCTTCACCCGAAACCTGAAGTACATACTGACCGGCAGGCAGATTTACAATTTCAAAAGTACCGTTAGCATTAGTCCGATAAGTTGGCAGCGGTGTGTTTTTGACTCTAATAAATGCATAAGGCACTGCCGTCCCAGAGCTGTCAGTTACTTTTCCAGTTATCTTATATGCCTGTGCGTTCTCCAATACCCAATTCACTGATAATGTTTGGCCTTTTTTTAGCTCAATTATTGTTTCGAAATCCTGATAGCCAAAAGATGTAACCTTGATTTTATGGGTGCCTTCCCTGATTTTGAATTTTATATCCCCGCCTTTTCCAATATTATAGGCAAGGCCTTCTTCCTTTATTTCAAGTTTTCCAGCGAGCGGCTTGCCATCCTTGTCTGTCAGCTTGCCGGTAAGCTCACCAGCGAAAGCAATTTCGGTGACAGCCTGGTAAATATTCATGATACCCGTGCCATAGGAATCATTTGGCAATGTTCCCATGTGAGGCTCTACTCTCGAAGTCTGCTTAAGAGTTTCTTTTACCTGGTCAATTGTCAGGTTTGGATTAGCCTGCAATAATAGCGCTACTGCACCCGTGACATGCGGAGTCGCCATTGATGTACCACTGATCGTGTTGTATTTACCTTCATTCCGTTTTGCTGGCCATGCTGAATAAATCTTGTGGCCTGGGGCAGATATATCAGGTTTAATGATGCGTTGCTCATCGCCGTTTTCATCCTTCCAAAAAACAGGCCCACGGCTGGAGAAAGAGGCAGTTTGGTCATACGCATCAGTTGCGCCGACAGCAAATGTTTCAGGGAAGCTTCCCGGAGAACCGATTGTTTGTGATCCAGGTCCATCATTCCCGGCCGCAAAAGATGGGAAGATTCCTGCTGACACCCATGCTTTTACATCTTCATAGAATTCAAGGTTATAAGTATTCGAATTCCCCCATGAGTTGTTGACTACATGAGGAGCCTTCGATGGGTCACCGCCTGGAGCCATGAACCATTGGAAAGCCTGGTGGATAGCTGAAAGAGTTGTAGAGCCGCCATCATTGAAGATTTTAGCAGCAATCCATTCTGCTTCCGGCGCAACCCCGATTGGTTCGCCAGTGCCTCCGCCGACTGCAGTGCCGGCCACGTGAGTACCATGTCCATGACCGTCATTCGGTGTGGCATACCCCTGGCCTGATAAATCAATCCACGAATATTGATGATTGCCACCTCGTCCGCGGTAGTTATGTTTAAGCGCTTCATGATTTCCATCTACCCCGGAATCCATGATTCCTACAACCATACCCTCACCTTTTAATCCGTATTGCCCCCATACCTTAGGGGCATATATTTTTTCAAGTCCCCATTGAGGCAGTCACGGTGGATTATCTTCCACTTTCAGCTCAGGAAGACTAAGAGTTTCATCGAGCGAGATTTCCGCTATATCTTCGCGGTTCTTTATTTCTTCAAAAGCTTCTTTAGTGATTGAAGCAGTAATCCCATTTTGATCCAAAGTGAATCCTTCTTTTTTGCTTTTCCTTTAGTTTCCAAAGCAGAAAGTGCCTGCTGGATTCCTTTTTGAGAATTGTCCGCTTTTTCTTTGAGGTGATCCTGGATGGCTTTGATTTTTTCAACGCGGTTTTTCTTTGCTTTCACCTGGGGATAAATCTTGCTGAGGTCTGGTTGATCTTTCATCCTGATGATGACATCAAGTTCTTGTTCCTTTTCAAAGGCTTTAAGCAGAGCAGCCTCTTTCTTGATTTCAGTAGCTATTGCTTGATCCCCTTTCAAAGGTGGAGGATCGATTCCCAATCCATCCAAAAGCTTTGCCATTTCACTACTTTCTTCAGATGTCCTTTCTTGTTCTGCTGCTTTTTCAGAAGCAGCGGTCTGTTCACGCTGTTTTTCCAGTAAGAGTTCTTCTTTCGAAAAACTCTTGGGTTTCTGTTCAGCCGCGAAAGAAAGCTGGCTAGTAAACGATGAAATAATCATCAGCATCGCTAACATGACTGCCGAAAACTTCCTTAATTTTACCTTCTTTTTTCTAACCATTTCTTGCACCTCCTGATCATTTGATTACCGAAGAAATACTGCATAATTTTGTAAAAACCTTTTAATTTATTGAATATTAATACTATTCAGATAAAAATGAATACAAAGTATTACTATTTTTGTAATTTATAGGGAATTAGTAGCGGTATATAAATATGAAAAAAAGACCATGAAAATGGTCTCTGATTCTGGTTTTATTTAATTAACGGAATGACTTTCGCATTACAAGTCTTCTCATAAAATTCGATTGGTCCGGCATTATCAATGATAATATCTTTATAACCTTTTCTTTGCATGCCTTCCAGGGCTACATGCAGCAATGATTCTCCAACACCTTCGCTTCTACTGTTTTGGGCGACACCCATCGGTCCAAAATAGCCAGGATGATGGATATCAAATGCAGCAAAGCCAACGATCGCCCCTGAGTCGTCTTCCACGATATAAATTGACGGATGCTTGCTCCTCAACGCGTGTTTGATAGACTGAGTCCAACGGTTACCAAACTCATTGTTTATGAACTGAATTAGCCTTTCAGCGTCGCCTTCACTAACCATCTTAATATCCCTGTAAAGTTTTTTCGGTGGACTGTAACCTGCTAAATCTAAATGCATATCCCTTGAAACTGTAGCTTCACTTAGAAGAATGTCTTTTTGTTCATGAGTCAAAAGCTTTTCAGTTTGTCCGCTCTTGATTAATGCTTTCAGGACATGCCCTTCGTTTAGATAAATTTGATTGTAGTTCCTCATATAGCTGATTGCTTGTTCAATCACTAGATTTGTAGATGAACTAATTGGAATTTTAAAAGGTTCGCAGATTTCAAAAGAAAGGTTCTCATGACTCGGGTTATATGGTTTCTTCATAACATCAATGTCGATACCGCTTTTTTGTTTTGCCTCTTTTATTGGGGAGGAGCCATCATCCAAGCAGCCAAGCAAAAGATGCTCAGGCATCAGGCATGGGCTACCCGCCTGTTTGCACTCCTGTTCTGCTATAGCTAAAGCTTTTGCCATTTGTTTCGTAAGTTTTATATCCTTTAACTCCATACTATCCCCCCCTTAATAGTTCTATAGAGTTTATATTAATATCTGAGCTTGATGGCGCACACCACTTCTACGCGCTGATTTTCATTTGCCCTTCTTTTCTCCTTATTGTTGAATAGCTGTGGAGTGCCATTCCGAGCATGACGAGGCTGATTCCGATCCAGGATAATGGAGTTGGCAGAGGCAGTGTTAAGATAAAAAATTCCCCTGCCAAGGCAAAAAGCACTTCCGCTGCCTGGGTTGCTTCAACGGCAGCAAGCTTCTGCGTATTGCCCCTCACTAAATCTGTAGCCTTAAAGAATAAAACCGTCGCTATCACGCCGGAGGTAATGGCGACTAAAAGGGACTGGAAGCTCTGGTTCAATGTAGGAGCACCCTCCGTAAAAAGACCAAATAAAGCTAAAAGTAGCCAGAATGGCAGACTGGCCAGCGTCATTCCCAGGACACGTTGATAGGCATCAAGATTGCCGTTGGTTACTTCCATCATTTTTCTATTTCCCAATGGATAGGCGAAAGATGCAATAAATACTGGGATGACTCCGAGAATAACCATTTCGATTGGTATATGCCTTGCGTGCTCAATTTGCATAAGCAGTATCCCTGCTAAAATGATTACAGACATTCCGAGTCCTCTAAAAGGTATTTTTGCCCTGACAGTTACTGAACCTTCATTGGTCATTTTGGTTTCATAAAATAAGGGACTGAGCAAAGCACCTGATATAATCCTGGTCTGCCATGTACCGGCAATCAACCAGCCGGGTGAAAAGGCGGCGGCATATGTAAGGGGTGCATAGAACAAGACAAAGCCAACGAAGCTCCAAAGGAACCATGGATATGGATTCTGTTTGATATTCTGGATTACTGGCTTTAAATTCCTCCTTGCTGCCACAATCGCCAAAAGGAATGGAACCATGAATATGTATCTAAGTGCGGCACTCCATATCCAGCTGCCTCCTGATAATTCCATAGATTGATTCAGAACAAAGGTGAAGGCAAAAAAGAAGGCCGCTAAAATGCCTAATAAAATTGGTCCCACTAACACAATCCCCCTTTATGATTAGGCTATATTTATAATCTATATAGCTAGCAATTTCAAAAATCAGCACCATGTTATTCAGACATTTTCATGTCCGATTGGCTGATTAAATATCCTTCTTATTTTGAAGGGACTTAATCTCTTCCTCGATTCTTTTTAACAATATAACATATAAACAGAAGGTCTATCACCAGTTTTTTCCACAAAAAAAGACACCTGGCATGCCAGATGTCCAAAAATACTATTTCTTATTGTTCATACTGAATTTCATTTGGTTTTTCATAAGTAACATACGTTCCAGCTATGAAATCATGGATCGCTCTTTTATCATGACGCATACCTACCATGAAAGCACTGACAATAGCAGCCAGCCCTAATGTAAGTACATAAACAAGTCCTCCGACGAGTGTGCGCAAAAGCATCGTACCGAAGCCCAGTTTTTCCCCGTTAACCTTCGCGATTCTTACACCGACAATTTTCTTGCCTACTGTATATCCTGACCACACTACAGGAACAAGCACGGAGTAAAGCAGATTCACTAAGGAAGTAAAAGCATTATCTTCCGCATTACCTGTAATTAAATAACTTATAATAGCAAGAGGCACTCCGATAATTAATCCGTCTAGAATTGCTGCACCCAGTCTTACCCAAAAGCCAGCTGGTCTGTTCATTGAAATTTCCTCCTAGTTGTTCATTAATTTATTTTAATAAATCTGCGATTTCTTGCTCACCTGATTGCAAAGCGTGCATCCTCGCAGTCATACCCGAATAATCTTTCAGCTGGATGTCTGCCCCCAGCTCTATCAATAGTTTTACTGATTCAATTTTTCCACTGAATACAGCGTAGGTCAATGCTGTATAGCCCGCACTCATTTCTTGATAGTTTGGGTCACCGCCAGCATCATGCAGCATTTTGATCATTGACGCAGTCCCTTTTTCAGAAGCAGTCATGAATGGTGTCATGCCATAATCAGATTCGAAATTTGGGTCGGCTTTTAAATCTAAAAGCAATTGAACCATCTGGATATCGTCATCCATAATAGCCCAGTCCAGTGCAGTGTATCCATTATAATCTATTTGGTGGATATCTTCCCCATTTTCTATTAAGCTATCAACCTTCTTCGTATCTCCACTGATAACTGCATCAATTAACGTCGATCCTTCTATTTCTTCTTCATAATATTCCTCTTCAACGAGGAATGCGGTACTGACCTCTTTAAAGACCATAACTCCTCCAACAACGGCCAAACCAGTAAGCAAAACTGACGCAGCCAGAAAAGCCAACAGTCCTTTTGACTTTTTGGAATGAATTATCATTGAATCAACTTCACCAAAGAAAGCACTGATTTCATTTATTCTTTTTGGAAGCGGTGGATGAGTGGATAAGATTTCTGCCAGCCAGACAAAAAAGCCTTTTTCCTGATTGATTTGTTCTAGGTATTCTGCTTTATTCACACTTTTAAATAAGACTTTCCCAATTGCCAGCATTGTAAGTCCGTTTTTCGCGGCTGCAGGATTACCTGTATAGAAGGCTGCATATCGATCACAAGTATATTCACAAGCGCGCAGGTACATTTCTGCAATACCCGGGATCCACATGGAAGGAAGGATGAACATCATTTTGCAGAGGTGATTGCGTTTGATATGAGCCAACTCATGTGCCAGGACAAACTGAAGTTCCTCCTCAGCATTTTGTTCGATAAGGTCGAATATTTCGGAGTAAACAACAATCATATTCCTTCCGAAAAAGCGCGTCGCAAATGCGTTCATAATGCCGCCAGATTGCATCACGTAAATATCAGGGGTGCGCTTTATTCCCATTTTGACACATAGATCTTCAACCGCAGAGTGGATAAGCGGAAATTGATTTCCACTAATTTTCACTGCGTTAAGCCGGATTTGACCAATCATCAATGCATGAAGCAACAATGAAAACATCAGGAATGCTGCAATAATAAATATTCCTGCAATGGATAATGCAAAGAGAATGTATGAAGCAATACTAATACTTAATACAATCCAGAAATATTTATTCTCATTTTTATGTAGCAGGTTTTTCTCGTTAAAGGTTTCTTCTGTCATTTCCCAATGTCTCCTTAATCACAATTATATAGATTATAGGAGATTTTTATTAATTGGAATAGATGTTTTTTATAGGAATTAACACCTTTTTTTACCTTCTTTAGATACTTTATATTTTCATCAACTGATACGCTTAGTTTCGATTCCTTTTAAGAAGATTTATTCTTTTAAAAACTCCTCCTTTACTGTTGTATTCAGCATCTACTTTTCTATTTTGATACTGATCAATCAACTCATTCAAACGGTCAAGCTGAAAAGCGTAGTCATAAATCGCTGAACCAATGATCGTTAACCGCAATCTATCATTCCTATCTATTGACCGGTCCTCCATGATCGATTCCAGGAATAATCCACTTTGTCTAAGAGTACTTTCCATATTCAGCTCTCTGATTTTTCCCGAATATTTTAGGAGGATCATCTCATGGTAGTGAATCAGTTCCTCGAATTGTCCATCAAATTCATTTGTATCCTCCCGTTCAGGCCGGCTTTGAAAAAAATGATCCTCAACGATATCCAAGAGTCTCAAGCCTTGCTGAAGGCAGGCAAGCATTTGCTTAAACACCACCAATTCCCTCACGTCGAGAGGTTTTACCTTTGAAATTTTCTTTCTTTCCTCATCTAGTATTTTATAAAGGTCTTCAAGCTTGGCTACGTCCTTTCTCAATTGACTCCATTGATCTTGAAATGTTTTTTCTGTCAGTTCATTGGATATAGCTGTCCTGATTAGCAAGGACATGGTTCTAAAGCTATTGTTCATTGTTTCAATAAAATTCTTATTGAAATTTGGTGGTGAGACTATTAAATTGACAAGAAAAGCAGACCCCATCCCAACAAGGACAATGATAAATTTGTTAGCTGCTGTTAAAATACCGTTAAAATCATGTGAACTCATCATGATTAAAACTGTGATTAGCGTTAAAGATATTGAACTTTCCATTTTAAGCTTCAAGCTAATGATAATTACAACAACAGTAACAAATCCAATGACAAACGGATTGTTCCCGAATAAATAAATGGATGCAATCGCGATAATCGCACCGAGTGTATTCGCCTGAAATTGCTCTAGTACTTGTTTCCATGATCGATAAATCGATGGCTGGATTGTAAAGGTAGCAGCTATTGCAGCAAAGACCGGGGGCTCCAATCCAATCCATTCCGTTATATATAAAGCAAGTGCAACGGCCACTCCTGTTTTTAAAACTCTTGGACCTAAAGTAATCATCTAAACCCCTCACTCTCTATTGAGAACGCTTTTATTTTAACATAACCTCGTTTATTGGAATAAAACATATCAATGATACTGAACGATTAAAGAATAGTATATTAAGGTGAGAAAAGATTATCCTCCCACTTAGACGGGAAATAATATTCAAGCAGCTTTTAAAAAAGGTGGGAACAATATGGTAATGATTGATAGAAATCATGATCCTAAAAGAAATGCTGAGCTGATTTCACAGTTATCAGGAAAAAATTTAAATATAAATGACCTGGTTATAGAGACAAACGAATTATTCAAAGAAGCAAGTGAGGATTACAGACCTTTAAACTCGAAAAACAATCAAGGTTTATCTTCTTTTTTCAATAATTTCAGTGCAAGTCTTAGGAAAATAATTCAGACTAAATCCGCCTTCGATAACAGCCGAAACTATGAGACCCTGGTCGACCCTAACAGCAATGTCTTTCCCGAGTGGATGGAAAAATTAAATGAGGAATATAAACATCTGCTGAAGGAAATTAATCAGGAGGTTAATATTGAAGATTTTGGAGCAATCGGTGACGGGAAGACCGACTGCACAGAGGCTTTTAGAATGGCTCTCGGAAAAGGCCGTGTGAAAGTATATATTCCTGAAGGTGTATATGTGGTAAAAGAGATAAAGCTGCCTTCCTTTACCTATTTGGCTGGTGCCGAAAAAAAGAAAACGGTCATCAAACTTCACGACTCAGCCCCCAAAGGCAGGAGACTTATAACGAATAAAAACCATCGTACCGGAAATCGAAATGTAAAAGTGACGGGAATGACGCTGGATTGGAATGTTGAACGTTTGGGGAATGTTGAAAAAACCAGTACATGGGGAAATCATTCCAGCTGCCTGCTGTATGCCAATGTAAAATATGGCTGGGTGAAGGATGTCGAAGGTGTTAATCCAGGGCTTCACTGCATTGATATTTCATCTCCTCTTTATAATTATTATGGCGATGGCTATCGGGCCCGCGGCGGAAGTGAGTTTATCTGGATTGATAATGTTAATGGCTATGGTTTCGGCGATGATGGCATTACAACTCACCATAGCGATAATATTTTTATATCAAATTGCCATATGAGCGACCCAAGCGGGAAAACACATAAAAAAGGCTTTTCAAATTCAAATGGAATCGAAATCGATGATGGCTCTCGAAATGTATGGCTATTAAATAATTCTACTGCAAGATGCTTTGGCGGAGTAGAAATCAAAGCTCATCATACTTCTTCAGCAGCAAATAATGTAGTCATCATAGGCCATCTATCTGTAAATGACAATCGTTCTTATAATTTCAGGCATATTGGCCATCACAAGGAAAATGATCCTGAGTCTAAAACAGCAATCAACATTCGAGCTGCAAATATTATCTCGTACAAGCCGGTTCATACCGAGCTATATGCAAATTCTTCGCCAAGGGCAATGGTTGTATCAGCATACAAAAATGTAGCTGTAAATCATTTTACGGCTATCGGAGATCCTTCTTATGACTATGGAGGTGAACCAGCGATCGCCATACAGTATCGTTCCAGAAATATAATTTTAAAGAATGTGGAATTGAGCGGGTTTACAAATGCAGGGTCCGATATAAAGGTTTTTGGCGGCAGCAATCGCGCTGATAATGTTAAAATCCGAAACGTGCTTGCAAAACATTCCGCACCTAAGGCAATTCAAATAGGTAAAGGAGTCTCTGTAGCATCAGTTGAAAAGGTATATGCAGAAGCTGTAAATGGACAGTCTGTGATCGAACTTGCAGAAAATAAAGCCGTGGTGAAAGAAGTTCATTCAAAAGGATTCAAACAGGTGGTTATGGGACAACGGCAAATATAACAAAAAGGAAGCAGTGCAAGCTGCTTCCTTCGTTACGAGAGGACCCATTTTTGGATTGCCTGGGCAACTCCACTCTCTTCATTTGTACCTGTAATATCGTCAGCAGCTTCCTTTACAGTTTCCTGGGCATTGCCCATTGCTATTCCAAGACCCGCCTCAGTAATCATGGCAATGTCGTTAAGGCTGTCTCCCACCGCCATGACATTTACCATTGAAATATCCAATAAATCACAAACCTTCTGCAATCCTCTGGCCTTATTGATCCCCAGTGCATTGACTTCAATATTTTTTAGGCTTGAGTTGCTAATTTCGAATAATCCCTTTGCCTTTAACTCTTTAAGAACACTCTCTCTTATTTCATCTGCTTCAATGTGGAAGCCAAATTTAATCCATTCTTCGGAGAACAGATCCTCCGGCATATCATTGCGCCAGACGTTTTTACTGCTTGTTGCCCAAAAACCTGTCTGGTGCTTTTGTGATAGTTCATACATCCATTGGATGTGTTCTGTATCTACCATACTTCTTTGTACCAATTCCCCATTTGGTCCCCAGATTTCTCCACCATTGACCGTAACCAGATAAGACGACAGCTCCAGAGAGATTACATAATCCCTTGCTGTTTTCAGACTGCGTCCGGTACTTAATACAACACTTACCCCTCTTTTTTCTGCTGCTTTGATTGCTAGTCTATTTTCCTCAGAAACCTCGTGCCGCTCATCCAGGAGCGTTCCATCCATATCCAATGCAATTAGTTTGATATCTGGCTTATTATTAATCAACTTTATCCTCCTAATAGCTTTACATTTCTATATTAATACTATCAATGGCCTGTTTTACGGTAGCGAAGGTATTGATATTTGAAAAGTCTACCCCACCCTCAACTGCAGCCTGGGCGAGCTCTGGCCTCATTCCAGTGGCAATAGAATCCACCCCTAACAGCCGCAAAACATTGTGAATATCAAAAATGTGTTTGGCAATCGTTGCATCTATTGTGACAATTCCTGAAAAATCAATGATTAAACACTGTACTTTCTGCTTTGCTACCAAAGGGATTGCCCTTTCCATAATCAACCTTGCCCGATCATAGTCCATTTTCCCTACTAATGGCAGCACCGACACATTTTCCTGTACCGGGACGACTGGAGTCGATAATAAATCCACTTCATCCTGGACTTCCTTCATAAGTTTTGTGGTTTGCCGCTCAAAAGCAAATACGGTTTCATTAATACTTATATCAAGCATATTGTTCACTCTTTTATTGATCCAAATCAAATCTTCCGTGTTAACGTCATGTTTCAAACTAATTTCTGCCATTTTATCAATGAAAACAATTCTTGTAGGAGGATACCTGAGTAGGATGTCAGAAATCCTGCCGCCTTTAGCTGCTTCGCGTTCTCCGTTTTGCTGGCTCCATTCAAGAAGGCCCTGAGAAGTTGTTTCATCTTTATTCATAATAGAGTCACCGAGGAATTTAAGGTACTCAGTATAAACAACAATTGCCTGGTCAATTTCCTGCTTTGGTATCTCCACACCAATTAAATCCAGTATGGAATTTACTATTTCCTTTGCGATTGTTTCGGAATTTTGTTGTAGTTCATTTGCTACTGCTGAAGTTGGATTCACAAAGGTCACATCCCTTTTTCTTTTTACTTATGTTCTTTCCGAAATTTCACTCAAAATGCTCAAGGATTGTTTCACTGTCTGTTCGTAAAAAACTTAAATTATTTAATGATAGGATACACCTTTAACAATAAATAATCTTCTTAAAACCTGTAATTACATGCAAATAATCAAGTTGTCCTAGGTAAATAATACTCCTGTGCTCTTTAATAATCCAAGACCGGGAGAAAGACTATCCACAAAATCAATATTCCTTGGATATTCTCGTCAACTCGAAGAATTCTTTTTCTGGTTTCATCCATTTTGCCCCTTTATCAGAAACAAAATAAATTCCTTTCTCCAAGTCGTAGTATACATCAATTGTTATGCTTCCAAAATCAATAACACTTTTTCCGTTATAATAAGCTTGTTTCGAATCGGCTTCAATAGCTCCATTAATCAAACTGACTATCTGTTCAATTGCTTGGCTATCTGTCATTCTGAGGCAATCATCGCTTCGATCCGGCTGTTCGTTAATACAAATTTCCGAAACTTCTGTATCGATCCAAGAGGCAGCATTCAATCTCTCGTTTTTACCAAAAACAACTTCTGTTTGATTCGTATTCTTGAAGTATGCAGCGCTTATTGATAATTCCCAGAGTGTGTTATCTTTTTCCCAATAAGAAATAAAACCAGCACCATCCTCATTAGTATCAGATGAAGCTTGCGACATTCTTAAACTCCATCCATTTTTCGGAAGCTCCTTTTCATAAAAATTAAAGATCTCTTCCCAATGATCACCCTCTGTAATATAAACCGGACTGGCTGGTTTCAAACCACTATAAAGAGGAATATCAGTAGTCTGTTCTGGTATAATGGGAAGTCCGTGATATTTTTCTTCCTGTTTCTTTTGAAAATAAAATAATCCGCCAACTAAAAGCACAATGATAATGATGAGTAATGCCAATTTCCAAAACTTCAAGTGTATCCCTCGCCTTTTCATATAAGCTTTTTCTGTGTATACTGCTGGTCGTACCACCAGATCCGCATAGCAAATCAAATACTGATAAATGAATATTAGTTTTGAGGATAGCAGGGCATCATGCTCATGAAAGAAGCCCTACTTTATAATAATGTAAAAAATGGTAGAATTGAATACTCATCGATCGCTTTATATTATTTAAAAGAGGAACAAAAAGCGCAAGCGCTGGAGCTGGATTAATAAAACCAAATAAATTTGTGGAGGGTTATTTATGACCAATGGAAGAAATCGAAATGAAATCAAACCCGGCTTGAAGGTAAATATTGTCCTTAAAGCTGACCAGAAAACAGGAAAACTTACTCAAGGCATCGTAAAAGATCTCCTTACCAATTCCAGCACCCATCCTCATGGCATTAAAGTGAGGCTTGAGGACGGGCAGGTTGGCCGTGTCAAGGAGATTTTGGAGTAGAAAAGGGTTTATAGAATGATTATTCTATATGCTGTATGAATGCCCGATGAAGAATACCGATAGTTTCTTTAGACTAACAAAAAGCGCAAGCGCCT
>NZ_JAGGQU010000010.1 GCF_018613155.1 Bacillus sp. ISL-55
TGTTTTTTGCAAGACTCAAGTTATTTACATATTTTCGTAATAAGATAGGATTATTGATTTATATTTTAAAAAATGGGGGTTAAGTTTTGAGGAAAAAGTTCCTTCTGTTAACTGCTGCTTGTATGTGTGTATTCGGTTCATTTAGTTCACAGTCTCTTGCTGAATCACAATCCACTAAAAAAATCATTGTTAAAAAACAAGAAAATCAATTTTCAAACAAAAAGAATTCTGAAAAACCAGCTGACACATATACACTTGATGTCCCAACAAGTGAAGTGAAAAATGTGTTAAAAGAACTCAATTCGGACCCAAATGTTGAGTATGCTGAAGAGGAAATTATGTATGAATACTTCGGTACTGTAAATGATTCACACTACAATTCCTACCAGTTTAAAGACTTTTCCTTAATTGGAGCTCCTGATGCTTGGGATCTATTTTCACCGAAGAAGGCTCCGATAGTCGCCGTTTTGGACTCTGGGATAGACAGTTCTAGTGCGGATCTTAAAAATATGATCTATAAGCCTCTCAATACGATGGATAACTCGACGAATGTCAATGATGAACTAGGGCATGGAACTCATGTTGCCGGGATTGTTGGCGCACAGACAAACAACAGCACAGGAATAGCTTCCCTATCAAAGGGTGCTAAAATTATGCCTGTTAAGGTAGGCAGCACAAATGGCATTAGCAGCATTGATATTGCAGAAGGAATTTATTATGCAGTGAATCAGGGCGCCAATATCATCAACTTAAGCATTGGCGGCCGTTATAGTGAATATGTCGAGGATGCAGTTGACTACGCGTATGAAAAAGGTGTATTAGTAATTGCTGCTGCCGGGAACAGCGGTATGCCATTCCAACAATACCCTGCAGCTTTTAATAGTGTTATTGGGGTAGCTGCAGTGGATGCATATACCGATAGTCTAGCGGATTTCTCCAATTATGGTGACTGGGTCTCCATTGCCGCACCTGGTGTAGATATTTTTAGCACCTACCCTTCTGTACTAGATAAAACCACTCCATCGGGTTATGAATATATGGATGGCACAAGCATGGCTTCCCCAATGGTTGCCTCATTAGCAGCTTTGCTCAAAAATCATGCACCTGCTTTAACACACAATCAGATTAGGTGGCTCATGGAGGTTTCAAGTGAGGATTATTACGGAGCAGAGTACCATACTAACGGGCGAATCAATGCTGATAACGCATTAAAATATTACAATGAATACCCTCGTTTGTTCGGGAAAACATCTGTAGATACTTCTAACGAAATTGCCGCTGCAGGCTGGAGTGAACAATTACCTCCATATACTTATTTAGAAACATATGAGCCAGAATTAAACGAAGATGCTTTATCCGAGGAAGGTACCTTCGCGATTCTAGCAAGCAGCAAGAGTTTTCCGGACAGTCTAGCAGCAAACGCGCTGGCAAATAAACTTGATGCGCCGATATTGTTGAGCAGTCCTAATCAGCTTAGCACATCAACAGTTGATACTTTGAACCAATTAAATGTACAGAATGTATTGGTCCTAGGTGGAAAAGGGGCTATATCTGATTCAGTTATCTCCTCTTTAAATAAAAGCGGATTTAATGCCGAGCGTATTAAAGGTACTAATCGTTTCTCAACAGCTACGGAGATAAATGATTATATTGCGAAGCAAGGTGGAGAAGTGATTATCGCTAATGGACTTAATTTCCCAGATGCATTATCAGTTTCAGCCTTTGCAGCAAGCAACCAAATACCGATTGTTTTTGCAGAAAAGGATCGGATTCCACAAGAAACCAGGGACTTTATTGACAAGTATGGATTCTCAAAGTCCATTATTATTGGAGGTACTGGAGTCATTTCGGACTCCGTGATGAAAAAATTCCCGAACCCAATCAGGCTGTCTGGAAAAAATAGATTTGAAACCAATATCAAGGTAATAAACCATTTCAATGCCGAAACAACACCTGTTGGATTAATGTTTGCTACGGGATACAACTTTCCGGATGCACTTGCTGGAGGGGTACTAGCAGCGAAAAATAATTATCCACTTGTTCTTACAGATTCGAACACAATTCCTGCGCCAACACAGGCCTATATCCAGCAACAGGTTAATAACAGCAGGCCAGAATATCTTGATATGTTGGTTCTTGGGGGGAAAGCCGCAGTCTCTCCAGAAACAGTATTTAAAATCGATCATATTCTCTTTAGAGATTGGTATAATCAATCATATTCTTCAACCAGTTCATTCCAATTCTCTAAAAAAGCAATGAACTTACAATTCTCAAAGAAATAGAAATAACAAAACCCCCTCCAATACTGGAAGGGGGTTTTGATTTGATATTATTATTCTGTTACTTCATTCAATCTAGTAATACGGCCTTCAATTTCAGGGTCAACCGTTTCATACTTTTCGATGTAACTGACTAATGCATCAAGATCCACTACATCAACAACACGATTTGTGCCTTCTTTGAGAACGGCCAATTCATCGCCTCCATCAGCCATGAAGTTGTTGACTGTAACAGAATACACTTGAGTGTTTACAAGGTCATTTCCATCGGCTGTCTTGATAGAGACCATGCGTTGTCCAACAGGCTTACTTGAATCGAAAGTCACCTTTAATCCAGAGATTTTCAGGATTCTTTCTTTTGAACCCCACTGCTGTTCAAACAATGTCTTAATCTGAGCACCTGTCAGATCCATTGTTACCAAGTCGTTACCGAAAGGCTGTACAGTAAATGCCTCTTTCCAAGTGATTTCTCCTGCATCGATTTCAGCACGGATTCCACCAGGATTCATAAACGCAAAGTCTGTACCTGTCTGTTCTCTCATAGAATCAGCAATCAGGTTGCCCATTGCAGATTCTCCATCAGCATTCTCTTCACGGCTGATACCATTCGTTGTCTTTCCGATTACTTCATTCAAAATCGGGGCAACATCTTCAAGATATGTGTCAAGAATTTCTTTGACTCCAGCATCAGGAGTGATGCCATCACGATAAGCAGTGACAATTTCAGCTTCTTTCTTAACAATATCCATAGTTACTGGGTCAATTTCAAAGTCTACATCGGAATAGGCAGTTCCGTAAGAAAATGATTGAGCCAATAATTTACCGTCAACAATCGCATTTGCATATGCGTGATTGTGGCCGCCGAACATGATATCAACTTCATCATCAACAGCTGCGGCAATCTCAGCTAATTCGAGTTCAGCACCTGTTCCATCAGTGTTTGACTTGACTGGATTATGGGAAACAACAACAATCGCTTTGATTCCCTGCTCTTTCAATTCAGCAGCATACTTGTTAATTGCTTCTGCTTCATCGGTGAATTCTACACCTGCAACTCCGCTTGGAGTTACGATAGACGGTGTATCAGAGTAAGCCACACCAATAAATCCTACAGGAACTCCTCCTACTTCCTTAATGACATAAGGGTCAAGGATTGGTTCTTTAGTTACTTCATCAACTACGTTTGCTGCGATGTATGGGAATGAAGCACCTTCGAATTCACCGTACTTTTCAGCAGTTTTTTCATGAGAACCACCATTGATAAGACGCAGCATTTCTTCAACGCCTTCATCAAATTCGTGGTTACCAACAGTACCAAGATCAAATCCAAGCTCATTCAAAATTTTAATAGTTGGCTCATCCTGCAGCAATGCAGAAACCGGTGAACTCGCACCGACAGCATCACCAGCGTGAAGCATTAGCGTGTTATCAGGATTTTCACTTTCTGCTTTTTTTAGATAAGCAGCTAAATACTCTGCTCCCCCAGCATTGATTTTCGCATTGAATGTATCAAGCTGGCCATGGAGATCGTTAATCCCTAATAGCTGACCCTTGATATTGCCAAACTTATAAGCGAACTTATGGAAATCATCTCCACTTGCACCAATGTAATCTACTGTAGCAGAGTCAGCAGCATAATCCTTACCACCTGCTGCAGATTCAAATGTAACCTTTACATCTCCGGCAATAGGTGTGATTCTCCAGTTATTATCAGCAGACGGATTGATTGTCTTGTTCTTGATGATATAGTTCATCACAACTTGACGATTTTCATCAGCTGAGGTATAGACTACCTTGTCTCCACCTGGATTAGCAATTTTGGATCCAGCGCGGTAGTTATTTGTTGCAACGATGAATTCTTGATCAGCTGTAACTGGCTGACCATTGAACATCAGGTTCTTGATACGGCTTGCATTTGCATCAAGAGTATTTCCATCAGAATCGTACTTTGCTGGTTGAGTAACATCTATTTCATACGTTACACCATCAAGAGTATCGAAGTTATAAGCAGGGAAATCTGGATTGATCAATTCTTGTTCTTCTGTTGAATCTGGATTAATCTGATTGAAGTTTCCAGTTGTCCACTCTAAATATTCCTTGACTTCCTCACCATTCAGCTTCAAAGCTGTTACAGTGTTTGGATATTTATAAAGGTCCGCAACGTTTTTGATTGTAACTGTTCCTGTCGGAATTTCTGTGAAATCAGAAGCACCATTACGACCTGCTTTGAATGGAGCAGCAGACGATAGTACCGGAATACCTTCGTACTCTGTACCAGCTAATGCATTTTCAACATATTCCTTTTGAGCATTGCTTACAATTTGCACAGATGGATCATCCTGAACCCTTGCGAAATAGCTGTGGATTGGAGATGTTGTTTCCCCAACAGGGCTGTTGATATATTCGACAGTTTCCTCATGAACATTCTTAAGAGTCTTAACCATTTCTGCATCTGGAGTTACTCCGCCAGTTTTAAGAACTTCAGACTGAGAATCTTTCACTGTCCACTTTCCATCGACTTTTTCAAGTGTCAGGTCAATAACTCCCAGGTTGCTTCCGTCTACGTTCGCCTGGACAGCAGCTACGCCATTGATCGTACCCTTCTCATTATTTACTCCCTCGATATTATTGTAAGATGAATCACTAGGGAACGACTTATGAGTGTGGCCAAACAGAATAGCGTCGATTCCAGGCACTTCACTTAACGCAAACACAGTGTTTTCTTTATTGGTCTTATCTTTGTCGAATCCGGAGTGTGAAAGCGCAACAACGATTTCTGCTCCATCTTCCTTCATCTTAGGAACCCATTTTTCTGCAGACGCGACAACATCTTCAGTTACAACCTTGCCTTCTAGGTTCACTTTATCCCATGTCATGATTTGTGGAGCAACAAATCCAATAACCCCAACTTTTACAGTTTGTTCATTGCCATTTTCGTCTTTTACTTTCTTTTCGACAATTTTATACGGCTTAACAAGGTTCTTGTCATTTGATGGGTCATTATCATGGTCATCCTTGTATACGTTAGCAGATACATAAGGGAATTCTGCGCCTTTGATGCTGTTTGTTAGGAAGTCCAGACCATAGTTGAACTCATGGTTACCTAGAGTTGCCGCATCGTAGTCAAGAAGATTCATAGCTTCATAGATAGGATGAGTTTCATTTTTGACTACGTCTTCAGAAACTGCATTCTTTCCACCAAGAACAGAAACGTACTTACCGTCAACAAGCTCTTCCGTTCCTGCTGGCAATGCATCCTGCTGTACAAGTAATACTGGAGCGTCGTTCTTAGCTGCTAAAACAGATCCAGTTAAAGCATCAGCAAAGCCATATCCAGTTGAAACAAAGACTTTGTCTTTTACTTCATCAAGCTCTGTAGCAATCTTTAATGATGTTTCAAAACGATTCTTACCTGAAATTCTTGTTGGATTTTTCAAATTCTTTTCTACTTCAGCGCTAACTACGCCTGTTCCACCGGCAATGATTGTGTTCGCCTTGTTTGCTAGGGCGGCGCTTGTAGCTGCCGGTATAGAATCCTTCTGAGTTAACAGGATAGGAATCCCATTTTTTGCTGCATAAGGTGCAATCGCAATAGCATCCGGATAGTTAAATCCATATGTAATAATAGCTGTATCTGAATTTCCGCCTAGTTCAGAAGCAACTTGGGAAGCGGTTTCAAAACGATTCTGGCCAGAAATCCTTTTTACCCATACTTTAAGATCCTTCGATAATTCCTTCTGTACTGTGTCAGATACTGCTCCAGTACCACCAAGGATGATGACTCTTGAAGCACCAAGTCTCTTGATCTCTTCTTTTGTAGCAGCCGTTAACTTCTTTGTTTCAGTTAACAGAATCGGAGCATCGTATTTATAGGCTAAAGGTGCAGCTGCTAAAGCATCAGCGAAATCATCGCCACGTGCGATCAATACGGTATCAGCTTTGTCCCAACCTTTTTGGGATACTTCTACAGCTGTTTCATAACGATTTTTTCCTGATAAACGGTCAACAAATGTTAACGGGTTGACATTTGCGATATAATCAGTGAATGGATTTCCTTGCAGCATATCTCCGTTATCAAATAGTAGGTTGTTAGGATTTTCAGCGCGCTCTTCTTTGATTAATGTCGCTACTCTTACTAATCCTTTTTCTTTTCCTTCTGCATATTTAGTACCTGTGTAATAATCGTAATCCATTAAACTACCATGTACATCAGTAGTTTCCATGATTTTAAGCTTTACATACGCCTCGTTCGACAAAACATTCTTAGGCGTTGTCTCTGCAGAGGCATAATTAACACCTAACGAAGAGGTTAGCATTCCTAAGGCTAAACCTGAGACAGCGATCTTGCTAATCTTCCTTTTCAGACCTTTTTTCACATAATTTCCACCTTTCGATAAATTTTGCAGCAAATTCATTATAAACCTATTTACCTAGTAAGAGTATTCTTTTTTCGCAAAATATTTGTAAATTTCTTTACAAAACTAACTTAAGCACTTCTTTAAAACTGGTGAAGGAAGAAATACTTAATTTTACAAAAACAGGGATATCCAAAAAGAGATTTTTTTGGTATTCTATTTGTCAGATGTTTAATTATTTTGTCATGTTATGGAGGGCAACAAATGAGATCCGATCAACATAAAGGTAAGAAGAAAAGAACGTGGCTCCGGGTTGTAGGAGTTATTTTTCTTTTGCTGGTCATTGGGGTAGGCGCCTACGTGTACAATGTCTATTCTTCCCTAACCAAGGCTGTAGATACAATGCACCAACCGATCGAAAGAGATAAATCAGACAAACGTCCTAGTGAGGTAACCTTCGAAAAGAAAGACCCCTTTTCTGTTCTTATGCTGGGTGTAGATGCAAGACCAGGAGATAGAGGACGATCAGACACAATGATCGTATTGACTGTTAATCCAGAATTAAACTCTATTAAAATGCTAAGTATCCCACGAGATACGCGAACACAAATCGTTGGTAGAGGGTTTGACGATAAAATCAACCATGCATATGCCTTCGGTGGAGTTGAAATGTCAATGGATACTGTAGAAAACTTCCTCGATATCCCGATTGATTATTACATGCAGGTTAATATGGAAGGTTTTGAAGATATTGTCAATGCTGTAGGCGGAGTTACTGTGAATAACAATTTCGCCTTTAAAGAAGGAGCACATAACTTCCCTGAAGGAGAACTTGTCCTTAATGGAAAAGAAGCTCTATCTTATGTAAGAATGAGAAAACAAGACCCGAATGGCGATTTTGGACGCCAGCAAAGACAAAGACAGGTCATCCAAGGGGTCATCAGAAAAGGAGCAAGCTTTAGCTCACTTACAAAATTCGATGATATTTTTGCTGCTTTAGGCAAAAATGTAAAAACTAATATTACCTTTGATGAAATGGTGGACATCCAAAAGCATTACAAGAGTGCCGGTAAAGACGTACAGCAACTCCAGCTTCAAGGTGCTGGAACGACCATCAACAAAATCTATTATCAAATCGTTCCAGAAGAAGAAAAGCAAAGAGTGCAGAATGAACTAAAAGAGCATTTGAATATGAAATAAACGAGAAGTGACCCAAGCAGACTGCTTGGGTCATTCTATATTAAAGAGCAATGTTATTACGGTTAAATTTGAAGTTGATTTTCGTTCCAAGCGCTAAGCCTGCATGGGTCTACACGTATCCCACTGCAAACAATAGGATGTTAAAAATCAACATTAAGCTTTAACTAAGGCTAAAATTAAAGAAGCTATTAATTAACACCGGTCTTTCCTCTCCAAAGGTATCTCTCTCATTAGGCGCAGCCCTATTTTTTCTGTATAGACAATTAAATTGGAAATAAATTCAGCTTCTATTTCAACAATATTACACGTTAAGATTATGATTGTACTATTATGATTCTTTTTATATAGAAATCTTTCTAGGATTCTCCTAGCTTGCACAATTTGATATATGGTAATGAATTTTAAGCTCTTAAATGAGTACATGTTTCTTGAAAGACTGCATAGTTATAGTACATACAAAGCATAAAGAGAAAGCAGGAGGATTATGAAGAAACTTAATTCAATGGTTATAACTTTTATTTTATTGATCAATGTCTTGCTGCCTGGTATAGCTCTGGCAGATGCTGATGTAACCAAGCCGGTTTTTGAAAGCATCAGTGTGGACAAAACAGAGGCTACCGCAGGTGATACTATAAAAGTTATTATCAAAGCTTCGGATGATGGTGGAATCAAAAGAATTTATTTAGCTTATACCACACCAATTACAAACAAAACCGAGTCCGTTTCAATAAGCTACAATCATGAAATCAAAGCTTACGTAGGAAATATTCCAGTACTAGATAGTACAGAATCGGGACTACATCAGGTTCGCTGGGTTGATATATATGATACATCTGACAACAGAGTTACTATATATGGGTCGGATGATCCACAGAGGGTTTCAGGGGGAAATTTCACCGTATCGGGAACCAACGGGGCAGATGTTACAAAACCGTCCTTTGAAAGCATTAGTATAGACAAGGCTGATGTAACCGTTGGTGACACCTTAAAAGTTTCGGTAAAGGTATCAGATGATGTGGCTATTAAAAAAGTGTATTTGGCCTATACTACGCCTACTACCAACAAAACCCAGTCTATCACTATGAATTACAACAGTACATCCGATAGTTATGAGGGTTATTTTCAAATTCAAAACACTACTGAGTCAGGACTATATAATGTCCGATGGGTTGATATATATGATACATCTGACAATAGGGTTACTATATATGGGTCGGATGATCCACAGAAATTATCCGGAGGACAGTTTACCGTTACGGGAACTACTGGAGCGGATATAACTAAACCAACCTTCGAGAAGATTACTGTGGATAAGCAAATCGCAACCTTTGGTGACAATGTCAAAGTCTCCATAAAAGCTTCAGATGATGTGGCTATAAAGAAAATATATTTAGCTTATACAACCCCTATCACAAACAAAACTCAGACTGTTACCATCAACTACAATAATTTTACAGATACTTATGAAGGGGTAATATCTATCTCGAACAGTACTGAGCCAGGACTGTTTAAGGTGCGATGGGTCGATATTTATGATACTGCTGATAATAGAACGACAATTTACAGCTCTTATGATTCCCTGAAACTTGCTGGAGGAAACTTTAGTGTTATCACAGAAAGTAACCCACCCCTTTTCAACAGTATAAACGTCAGCAAAAAGGTAGCTGAAGCGAGCGATAACTTGAATTTCCGTGTAGAAGCAAGCGACGATACAAACTTGCAGGCAAGCACAGTCAATCTATTGTCCCCTTCCGGTTCTACCAAGAAGGTACCTTTGTCTTTTAATAGTAGTGAGAATGTGCTGACTGGAAATCTGCTCATTACTATTGATGATGAGGTCGGAAATTGGATTGTCGACTCAATTGAAATAAAAGATACAAACGAAAATACATTGATTGTAAAAGGCAGCAAAACGGATCTCAGTTCCGGTGGATTTGAAATTATCCAGTCTGTTCAACCGTTGAAAAATTATATTGTCAGCTCTCATGAGAATTGGTCAAATAAAACGGTTAATTCAGATGTTTATATTGAGCAAGGTGCAGTCTTAACCATCAATGGAAATGTCACAATTAACGGAAATATTTACGTTCTTGGAGGACTTAGAAGCTACGGCGGCTTAACAGTGGCAGGCAAACTGACTGCAAACAGAATTTATTGGGGTTATTATACTCCATCAAATGGCCAGGCTGTTCTCTCAGGATCAAACTCTGTTTCGAACCTGACCGCTACTAACCGGATTTTGTCAGAGGTTCCATTCGTTCTATACGATACTCCACTCATAAGCAAGGATGGCACGATCAACATGACTGGAGCTACACTGCCATTTGTCAGCTTGAGGATTAATGATCAATCAGTCAGTCTTAAGAGTAACGGGACATTCAGAATGGATGGTTTCAGTGTAACTGGAACGGAAACATTGGATGTGAAAATTACTGACCCCTATGGTCTGATACACTCCTACAACTTTCCAATTTCTGAAATCCATATTGATGATTTCACAAAGATTTCGTCAAGCATTACCGGAAAAACTCATCCAGACAGCATTGTAAAAATCGAAGACGCAGATTCCGAGATAGGTTCTGCAAGGGCAGATGAATACGGTCATTTCAATCTATCTGTTACTGGAATTGAAGAACACACATTATATACCTTTAGTGTGTATTCAAAAGAAAACACACTGATAACAACCAGCAAGAAAATGGCAACAGATATCACACCTCCTGCCCAGCCAACTGTAACTCCCGTATCAGACAAGGATACATTCATTACTGGTTTTGCTGAAGCTGGAGCAACTGTTTATGTTAAAAATGAAGATCAAATTATAGGCCAGACATTAGCTGGTGATGACGGTAAATTCAACATTGACATCCCCACTCAGACTGCAGGGAATAAATTAACTGTCTATGCAGTTGATAATGTTGGGAACACTGGTCAGAATACAGAGGTTACAGTTATCGATAAAACTGCACCTGCCAGTCCCAATGTAAATGAGCTAACGGATCAGACAGCAGAGATAACAGGTAGCTCTGAAGCTGGGGCAACAATAATGGTAATAAAAGGTAATAGTCTTTTAGGCCAGGGCGAAGTCTCTCCCGACAGCCAATTCAGCATTCTAATCAATACCCAGACTGCAGGAACACAAATAAAAGTCTATGCTATAGATGGGGCTGGCAATGAGAGTGAACCAGCAGAACTGACAGTATTGGACAGGACAGCTCCTATTAAACCTGTTATCAATGAGGTTACCGAGTATGAAAGTAAACTGTCAGGATCAGCTGAAAAAGGTTCAACAGTTATTGCGAAGATAAACGGAAATGAGATCGGTTCTTCGGTTGTTCAGGACGACGAGAAATTTACTATCACAATTACACCTCAGCCTGCGGGCAGCATAATCGAGGTTTTTAGCGTGGACCAACACGGAAACATTGGTGAAACTGCACAAACGACGGTGACCGAAAAGTTAATCAAATTAATTGGACGCAACAGGTATTCTACAGCAGTGGAAATATCCAAAGAAGGATGGAAAAAGTCAGAAACCGCTCTTATCGCGAACGGTGCCGCGATTGTTGATGGTCTTGCGGCTACCCCATTCGCTTCAGCTAAAAACGCGCCACTTCTACTCACTACGAAGGATTCATTACCAAAGGAAACCCTAGAGGAGTTGAAACGCCTTGAAGTAAAAGAAATATATTTGATAGGCGGAACAGGTGTAATTTCAGGGGAAGTGAAAAGACAGTTAATGGTTGCCGGTTATAATGTAGAAAGGATCGGAGGCAAAAACAGGTATGATACTTCACTGTTAATAGCCGCGAAGCTTGATGAAATTGTCGATGTTCATACTGTTTTCATGGCGTATGGAAGAGGAGAACCAGATGCACTGTCGATTGCGGCACAAGCCGGCCAACAAAAGCAGCCAATCATCCTGTCCGACAAAACTGGAGTACCTACAGAGACGTATAGCTGGCTTAAAAATGAGAGCTTAACGAATGCCTATTTTATTGGGGGCTCTAAGGTACTAGGTGACAATGTAATAGAGCAATTAGATGAAATTACAAGCCATAATGTTGCTAACAATCGGATCAGTGGTGTTAACCGACATGACACAAACGCACAGATTATTCAATACTTCTATAAACAAAGAGAATTAGCCACAGTGATGATCGCAAAATCAGCAACAGATGCACTTGTGGACGCTTTAACCGCTGGACCACTTGCAGCGAAACTTCAAGTCCCAGTCGTCCTAGCTTCCCAGTCAGGACTTAATCAGCAACAGAAAGTCGTAGTAGGCCAAAAAGAAGCAAAGCATGTTCATCAGATTGGTGGAGGAATAAACTCTACTATTTTATTAGACGTTGTGCAACTGGTTAGTAGACAAATCTATTAAAAATAGACACAATACAAAAAGCTGCTAACATCTCGTTAGCAGCTTTTTGCTTGTTACCTACTCTTAAGTTCCTCAAACACATTTCATAATTACTATGTTGGGCCAAGTCCCTTTGCAATTACTTGGCACAACCGGTCACGACGGTTGGATTACCAATCAAAAAGATACAACAGTTAATTTACCAAAAGGAAGATACTATGTAATTGTGCAACCTAATGAGCCAAGCAGAATGAATTACAATGAGCAACTTCCTTATACAATCAAGCTATTTCAGTAACCTTCTCCAAGTTAAAAGCTGCTAACCATCTGGTCAGCAGCTTTTAAAACTTCGCCTATTATTGTAGTTGTTCAGCAACCGACTTCGCTACAACTCCTTCTCCTCCTAAAATGACTAAATCCGAAGATGGTTGGTCTTTTAGCAACTGACTGACTTCAGGATCAATTTTTGTTTTCTCCACTAACAACAACTGAGCTTGTTCTTTTGCGGCAACAACTGAACCAGCCAGTGCATCTGCAAAACCTCTTCCATTAGCAATATAGAATATGTTGTGGGATTGTCCCAGCTGCTGAGATATTTTTAAAGCAGTTGCAAAGCGATTCGGTCCGCTGATTCTTTTAGCATTAGGCAGTTTGGAGAACACTGATTTACTGATTACGCCTTCTCCGCCTACCACTATTGTTTCTTGAATGGAAGAAAGACTGGACATCGTCTCCGTAGGGATAACAGCCTTTTCCGTAAGAAGGATTGGATATCCATTCTGGGCGGCTGCTGACGCCACAGATAATGCATCAGGAAAGTCTCTTCCATAAGCAATGACAGCCGTCTTTGGAGAGCCGTTCAATGCTTTAAGCTTCTCAAAAATAAGCTTAGCTGTACCATACCTATTTTTGCCGCCTAGCCGTTCAACTTCCGATATACCCAATGCCTTCAATTGATTCTCCACCTCACGAGAGATTACTCCGACACCACCCAAGATGACGGCCTTTCGCGGTGTTAGTTCACTGATTACCTGCATAATTGGTCTTGGGAGGGTTTCCTTAGTAGTCAATAAGATCGGAGCGTCCATACGATAAGCAAGTGGCGCTCCCGCCAGTGCATCGGGAAAGTCAGACCCAGGGGCAATGAATACTGTCTCAGCCGTTTCCCAACCTCTTCGGACAATCTCAGCTGCAGTATCATACCGGTTAGCTCCTCCGAAACGCTCTGTACTGCCTTCGAATTTAACTTCTACGCCTTTTTGCCGCAGTATGTCTACTATTTTCATAGACTCTCTCGATAATGGATTTCCTTTTAAATTCACATAACCAGAAGTAAGATTCTTTAGGGCACTAATATCAGAAATCTTATTATCACTCAAATCTAAACTTCCTGCTGAAATAGGGGTTAATGCTCTTATATCGGCGAGCTCATTCCCTGTAAAATCAAGTGTATAAAGGGTATTACTTTTTAAGTTTAAACCCGATAAGTTTTTTAATTGATTGTTACTTAAGTCTAACGATGTTAAGTTCTGAAGGTTACTTAGATGTTCAACAGTATTGATTTGGTTATTGCTTGCATTCAAACCAGTCAGGCCTGTAAGTCCTTTCAATGGCTCTAAGCTGATGACTTGATTGTTGCTAACATCCAACTGCAGACTGTTACTCACTTCTATATGTCTCAATGGATCTAAATCTGTTATCTTGTTTGATGAAAGATTTACTTCCCCTTTTTCTAACGAAAGACTTGAAAGCGGAGATAAATCTGCTATTTGATTGTTAGAGGCGTATATATAGGAAAGTTTCTCTAAATCCCCTAATGAATCTAGGCTAGTCAGTTCATTCCCGCTAACTAACAAAGTCGTCAATTCATTCAAGTTGCTGAGAGCTGAAAGGTCATTGATTTTATTTCCTTCTAAATCAAGGTATTTTAGAGTAGTTAATCCCTGCAATGAATTTATGTCGGAAATTTTATTGTTATACAGTGACAATGATTCCAGGGTTGATAGATTTCTAAAAGCTGTCAAATCTGCAATACGATTATCACCAAGGTCGACCCACTTTAATTTAAACATATTAATGAGCGCAGCTACAGATTCTATTTCATTTCCATTCGCTATCATGGTTTCAAGTGAACTGCTATTTTTTAAATAACTTAAATCCGTTACTTCATTATCAGATATGTTTAACTCAGTAAGTCTCGAAGCGTACTCTAATCCTTTAAGGTTAGAGATATGATTTCCCTGTGCAGCCAATGAACCCATTGCTGAAACATTTTCGATCGTTAATCCTTTGGTTTCGGAAATTCCGAGCTGATTCTTTATTGCTTTTTCCAGATTGGAATCAGTCATGAAGGTCTCCGCTTCTGCGAGCGGGAGCTTCAAAGCGAAAGTGAATATAAGAATGAAGGCAAGCACAATGTACAGATATTTCGGCATTTTCCTCCTCCTTAAGTATGACTTAGTAATAGCTGATGGCTTGTGATCCATATTGCTTCCACCCTTCTATGAATTCCTTCATAGGCTTTGCTTTATTTTTTTTTGCCGTCAAGAGGGTCATTGAAATAGACATACTTGGAATCATACCCTGTAATCAAGACGGAGTGTTCCTTCATGGTTATACTAATCGTACCTTGAGGAGTATGCCATGTCTGCCAATATTGACTTGGAACATGTTTAAACCAGCTTGTCGTTATCACCCAAACAGGATGGCCAGCAGAAACATAGTTAAGTATCGAATCAAAAGATTGTCCGCTAAGATTTTCTATTCTGCCTGGAAGATACTGAGTTGCGAGTTCTTCAATAGGCCCATTGAAAACACCAAAACCAGGATTGCTAAAAGAATAAATATCTCCTACGAAACCATAATTTGGATTCCCAAAATATATTTTGCCACCTACTCTTCTGTAAGGTGTAGAATCCTTCTTCACTTGTAGAGCCAATGTCATTTTATTCGAGCTTATTCCTGCTGATCCCAAGAGCATGCTTAAGCTGGTAACTTCACATCCACGATTCAGCTCAGGCATCTGGCTTACAATCGGCGCAAACAGTAGCTTGGAGCTTGTCCTGGTCTGCGAAGAGACAACCACTCTGCTTACCGGGCTCTTGTTTTTATTTTGGTCATATGTGTATACATCAAAATAGGTACCACTGCTTTGCAATGGGATCGGCAAAGAAAAATGCCCATAAGAATTGGCTTTAATAGTTTTATAATGTACTGCATTTTTGTTGATATATAGAGTCGTCCCTGGTTCTGAATTTCCGCTAAGCGAAAAAGATTTATCTGTTACTGAATTCAATTTAGGAGCAGGAGGCGGAATTTTATCAATTACAGTAAGAGTTGTTGACTCACTGCGCCTTCCCACTCCATTTTCAGCATATGCAGTAACTTTTGTTCCCTCTGCTAGTGCTTTGCCCCCATCCAGGGAGATTCTAAATGAGTTTGAATCATTTACAGCAAAAGTATAGGTTTTCTGATTGCTAACTTTAATATAAACGGTTGTGCCCTTTTCAGCTTGTCCAGTAATAACTGTATCAAGATTAGAAATCTGATTTAATTTCGGTTTAACCGGAGGCAAACCTTTGTACACTTTTACTTCCTTATAACTTTTTACTCCATTTATTTCAGAAGTAACAGTTATTAGCATTCCAGCCTTCAAGTAACTGCTCAGATTAAATTCAAAAGCTCCCGTATGCGAATCGGACTTACTCAAAGCGAAAGCCTGGCCGTTCCCATAGGCAGAAACTTTTGATCCTGGATGGGCATGCCCCTTTATAACTCTCTCACTATCACTGATTGGATCAATTTTTAAAACAGGCTGATAGTTTACATCCAGATTTTCATATGTACTTTCTCCGAAAAACTTTATGTTCAACTCGGAAGGCTTTAATTTTTTAGAGAATTTGATGTGAAAGGTTTGGTTAATTGCTGTCCCTTTTCCCACACGATTACCGTTCTGAAAAATCACGAGCTGACCATCTTCTGTGGCTGTTCCCTTTATGTAGCTTTCAGCAATATCAGTAACTTTAATCGATGAAACCTCCGATGCACTAAAATGCTCCATAGGATAAATAAGAAAGATTAAAAATAAAATAAAGATTAAGTAAGAACCAGTTTGGTGTCGGAACATACGATCCTCCTATTACTTTTATTTTAGGTATATAGGAAACTTATACAAGAGTGATATTTAGTATTCTAGGTTAGAAAAAACTGTAACCCCGACCGTTCATTGCGCTTGGCAGTCAGGGCTACAGTTATGAATACAGTCAAATAGATTAATTGGTTATTTTAAAGGTATATTTCTTGAATATATCATTATAAAGTCCATCACTAATCGCAATGTAATATACACCTGCTGTTAAACTAAAATCTTTTTTGTATGTGGATAATCCAAATTTCACCCTATCACTATCTAAAGCATTTAAGTTTTCATCTAAAATAACATATTGCCAGTCAGAATTCTCTTCTTCCTTCATTTCAAATGAGATTACATCGTCTTGGGAAAGAGAAAATTTATAATAGTCTACGTCACCAGTTGATTTTCTTCCTTGAATAATTCCGGTATAAGTAGAATTAAAGTCTATTAAGGTACTATTAACATGCTTATCATTATATTCTTTTTCAAATTGATTGCCAGTCTCTATTGCTAAGGTAAACGAATATTCTTCAAAGAACTCCTTGTTGTCTGGGTATCCAAGATACTCGGTAACCTTAATATAGTATGTTCCTACTTGAAGTCCGAAAGTTAATACAGCCGTATCCGTTCCTGGTCTAACAAGGGTGTATCCCAATTCAATTCCATTACTGTCGTAGACTCTAACATTCCAGTCATCATGTTCACCTTTAGGCATTGAAAAAGTAACCATTCCTGGTGTAGTTACATCAAATTTATAAAAGTCCACATCATCGGTTGTCCTTGGCTTTCCTTGCATTATACCGTAATTGGCGTTGCCATCTAATTTTACTAATGTGGCAGTTTCAATACTCTCATTAAATTCTTGTTCATAACGGTCGCTTACCGTAAGATTTACCTGGAAAGAATAGTTTTCATCGTAATCATAATAATTTCCGTATCCTGTCTCATCTGCGACCTTAATATAGTATTTTCCAATTGGCAATCCAAAGCTTAAATTAACGGTTCCTGCACCACTATTGACCGTATCAGATCCTAATAAATCACCATTTTCACCGTAAACATAGACATTCCAATCAGATTCTGCAGCTTCTTGGAACTTAAATTCTACTTTTCCTGGTTGTTGTACATTAAAGCTGTAATAATCAACATCAGTACCTGAACTGTTACGTTGAATAGCTCCCTCTGCCTTTGTATTTAGTTCTATAGCAGTTGCGCTAGCAATCGTATTATTAAGTTCCTGTTCATAAGAATGTTCAGTATCAATCTTTATAGTAAATGTATAGCGCTCATTGTCGTCGTAATGATGTCCATATCCAGTAAGATCTGTAAGCTTGATAAAGAATTCCCCTGCTGGCAATCCATATTGAACCGAGAACGTACCAATCCCTGTTTCAATTTTAGAATAGCCAATTTCTTTTCCTTCTTTATTGTAAAGTGTTAGGTGCCAATCATCTTCGCTTTTTCTGTCCATACTAAAAGTTAGCTGGCCAGGCTGTTCCATTTTGATTTTGTAGTAATCCTTATCCTTTGAGGAAATTAGATGCGAAGTATATGTTCCTTCTTTAATAGGGATTGCTTTTTCTGCAGTATCATTTACTGCTAAATCGGTCATTTGCTGAATTACTTGATCAGAAACAACAGCCTTACCGCCTAAAGGTATCGTTTCAGAAAATTTCTTCTCATTCAGCACATAGTGAATTGGCTGAGGCAGCGCAGTTGGATTTACTAATAAAAGAGCCGCATTTTCTTTTGCTGCCAGAATAGAACCGGTCAAGGCATCTGCAAAGTTATATCCAGTTGATACATATGCATTAAATGCATCCATTTGTAGGTTTTGAATGATTTTTGCGTTAGTTTGGAATCGGTCTTTGCCTGAAATTCTTGTTGGATCTGGTAATTGGGACTCAACATCTGCACTGATAATACCAGTACCACCAATGACAATCGTCTTTTTTATATTTTTTAAATATTCTTTTGTAGCTGCTGGTATTGAATCTTTTTGAACTAGTAAGATTGGATATCCATTCTTTGCTGCATACGGCGCAATTGCCAATGCATCAGGAAAGTTATATCCATATGTAATAATAGCTGTATCTGTTGCATCCAATTTATTCGCAATTAACTTCGCGGTTTCAAAACGGTTGACTCCGCCAACCCTTTCTACTGTTACACCAATATATTTAAGCTCTTCCTCAACTTATTGAGAAATAACTCCTTTGCTGCCTAGTATGATTGCTTTTTTGGCTTTAAGACGCAGTATCTCACTTTTTGTTGCTTCTCCCAGAGTATCCTTTGAGGTTAACAAAATAGGAGCATCATACTTATAAGCAAGCGGACCTCCAGCAAGGGCATCCGGGAAATTATACGCCGTAGAAAGTATAACTGTTTCTGATTTATCGAAGCCTGTCTGTGAGATTTGAACTGCGGTGTCAAATCGATTCTTACCTGAAATCCTTAATTCATTTGTTTCCGCAGACGTGTTGCTCGCCATAAATAAAAACAATAGTGAAAAAATAGTAGCAAAAGAGTAGAACTTAATCCTCATCTAATCCCTCCTAAGTAATGTAGAGCGTTATTCCCCAAATAATCAAAATACTACTATGGGTATAGTGTAAAACGTAGAATTCCCGAGTAAAAGGTATGTAGTCAAGTATCAAGATATCTTTTGATACTTCTAATTAATCCTTGTCTACGAAAAAGTATCCTTCTTTTTCCTGATTAAACTTTAGCTTCCACTCTTTTGTTTCGCCTTCTTCTTCCCATGTTACAAGAATAACTTTAGGATCATCGGTCTCTGCAAATGTAAAATCACCAAGACTTTTCCCTACTAAGTTCCTGTCATTTGCAATATCGATCATATGAAATGGGGGATAACTTAACAAGTCAGAATGGTTCACTTCTGTGTTAAGTTCTAGATCTCCCTCAACAAGGCTCTTCATGAATGTCTTAGCAGCTTCCATTGGGGTATCATTATTCGCACCACAAGCGCTCAGAAATACAATTAAACTAGTAAGTAGCAGTATTTTTATACCTTTCATTCTTTGCTGCACCTCCCTTCCATGATGTTTTTCCTACTCCAATTTACACAATAAAGTAGAATAACAGTTTCTATTATATACAAATGAGGGAATAATTTGGGGGATTTTGAAGAATTAGTTGGAATTTTGTAATATATTCTAGGTAAAAAGAAATAGCATTGAACACTTTCTCCCTTTTCTCAGCGCTCAAAATATTTATTTAAATCAAAAATGCAAATAGGGGCGATGAGCTAACTAAAATAGTCATCGTCCCCTTTTTGCTTGAATTAGCAAATTGATTAGTACTCCTTGTCAGCTCTTTAATTTTTCCCATCCCACTTCGTCTCTCAACTGACAAATAGATCCACTTTGGTAATATTTATTGAGAAAGAGCTATTTCTTTACCATTAACGTTGACAATAATTCCGTCTGGCTGCAAGGTAAGAGTAAAATCACCACTATTCCCCCACCCGTCATCTTCATAGTGATGAGATACCGTATTGTTTGAAAAGGTAAGTGTAACCGGTCCAACCGATTTGATTTGTACACAATTATTCGAACAGATGTCGAATGATATGTCAGCTGAATTTCCTGATATATTTTTAACATTTAAATAATAAATCCCTTTAGAGTCTTGCCACTTTCCTTCATAATCTTTTAAATTAGAATAGTTAGTCTTCATAGGGGTGGTACTGCTTACTGAGTCTTCATCAGGACTAACATCAGTGGCAGGAGTTTCTTCGTCGCTTTCGTTTTCCTCAGGAATTTTGACAAAGCTAACTAAACCATTTTCTCTATTTATTTGAAGAATGCTGTCTTTTACATACATCTGATTATCATTTATAACAGTGAATTGAAAGAATTGAGGATCTTGCTGATGCTCAGATTTGAGGATTTCCAAACCTTTAAGCGATGCAAATTTTTCAACTTCTTTCCAAGTTAAAAGGAAAGGCTTATCAGATGCTTTTAATATTTCTATATCTTCCAGTATCCATTTCTCAAGTTTCTGGTCATAAATAGCCTTTAAGATTAATGTGCGTCCTGTTTTATATGATTCATTCGCAAACTCCAGGACTTCTACTTTCTTCCCAAACATTGCATTATCAACCACTTTTAATCTTACTTCAGGAAGCAACTCATTCGGAGGACCTTCTTCTCCAAGTGTTTCTTGCGAACGTTTGAGAAGTTGTTTGATTTCTTCTCGTGTCTCATCTGCTACATTCTCACTTTCAGGGTTTTCTAGAGCTTCATAATAAAGATTCAATACTTCATCAGGTGCTATTTTCTTTATCTTGACTTCTTTTCCGCTTTCCAAAGAATCGTTGGTTGTATCTGTTTCTTTTGAGGTGCAACCAACGAGAGACATCATTAATAAGAATAATAGTAATACAACAATCTTTTTCATTTTTTCTCCCTTATAATTAAATATTTTCTTTTAAGACTTTTTCGGAATTTTTCATAGTGGATTGTATATGGTGTCTAGCTCCGCCATCCCACCAAATTACCCTGAGCTCAGGAAATAATTCTGCGATATATATCGCTTCCTTTACATCTTCTAAAAAGATATGTGTATACCCTAAATGGATCGCCGTTTTTCCTTTTATGCGTGCTCTTTCTTCACGTTTCTCCAAATTACCCACTTCATTAATGTATAATATTTCAGTTTTTTTATTGTATACGCATAAAAAGTTATTGGAGAATTCTATGTAGGCGTCATCTTCATTCTGCAACAGCTTATCAATGCTAAAATCATAAATTGAACGTTCAAACTCATGATCTTTTTTGCTTATGCCTGAACTCTGCTTGTTAATTCGATATCTTTCCCACGGTAAAATAAACCTCGTATCCCTTTCCATCGTATTAAAACAATGAAAATCTGGAATAGAAGCTGATTTTAAGTCTTTGCAAATGACGAAAGTCTTGACATCAAACCCTGTGTTCAACAAGAAATTCCTACAGTCAATCAGCGTCCTGCCAAGCCCTGCAAAGTCTTCAACTAATAAGACCTTTCCTTTGGCAGGTATCGAACCATGCCAATCGACTCTATTATTTTTACGGTCATATGTTAAAAAAAAGCATGGCAAACCCGTAAGAAAAGATAAGTGCATACCCGCGAAACTTCCCCCGCGCAGCACAATTACAATTGAATTGAAATTATGTTGTTTAAGACCCTCTGCCATTCCCTCAATCCTTAATGCAATTGAGTTATAGTCTAAATAAATGTTCTTCATCTTAACGCTCCACTCTACTGAAAAAACTAAAAGATTAAGGAAGCACCAGTACGGTACTTCCTTTTTTTATTCCAAAATATTTGCAGTACCCATAGGAGATACCTTATGTCCTCATAGCGAACTTAGACAGTTGGGTGCTGGATTCCCTGATTTCCATACCTCGCCATAAATTCTTCGTTCAATCTACTCGCTGTTTTATTAGCGTCAATCATACCCCATATCCAAACGATCGGATACGTAATGAATCCAATGATGACAAACATTAAAAGGACGTTTATGACTTGAAGAGCTATCATCCCTAAACCTTTACCAATTTGCCCATTGTAAATCTGCCCAACACCAGTCCAAAAGAATGATAATACCGTTGCTAAACCTGTACTTTTCATAGTAACCCCCTAAAAAATAGTATATAATACCTACTTTCTTATCGTCATTAAATTGGAAATGTTTATATTTTTTTACACATTCTTCATTATTCTCTTTTATTATCGCTAACCAAAACTGGCATATTGTAGTAAAGGTAATCTCTGGTGCCCAAAATAAAGGCACCAGGGAAAATCTAACTGTCCTTAGTCTATTTTAGACTTGTAATTTTAGGAAACCCCTTTTGGTGTATCCAATAATTAAGAGATTTATTATCATAAAAAAAGCTTGCGGAAACAGTCAAAAGACTGGCATCCACAAGCCAAATGCGGGAGACCTACTTCACTCCCTATATTTAATTCTTGAACGGGACAGGAGAACCGTCCCAATACACGTTAAATCCTCTCAACCCGGAACTCAAACTCCAGATCCTGATCAGCTGGAATTAGATATTCATCGTGTACAGGAGCACCCCAGCTGTCATCTCCGCCAACACCCATTTGCTTACCTGCCACTGTAATTACACTATAGTGAACAGGCGGAAGCTCATAAACATGCTGGGCATTTTCCAGCTCGAAGGCTGTGTACGGTGATACATTGCACTCGAGAGGCTCGCTTACAGAAGAAATCCTGATTCCCTGACCCTTCTTATTCAAGACGCTCAGTCTGCGAACTCCAGTCCGGTTACCTGACTCCTGAGGCATGACATAGCCTGAAAGATTATCAATTACCTGGTTTTTGAAGATTCCAAGCCTAGCACCCTTTGACCGGTCGGAATAGTTCTCTCCAGGACCCATTGCATACCATTCTAACTGGTCATAGTCAGCAGATGTCTTGAATGACAGCGCAAAAATCGGCATTTGCGGAAGGTTTTGCGCACCGTGGTACGCAGATTTAACATGGACACTTCCATCACCTAAAACAGTGTATGTCACCTTTACCTCGACCTCTGAACTGATCGAAAACTTATAAGTAAAGCCTATGCTAACCTGATATCTCTCTTCCTTAACGTCAATTCCCACACATTTACGAGCTAGGCTTGCGGCAAACCAGAGTCCCGACTCAAAGCCTTGAGAAAAGCCCCGGTCATTATCTGTCGTGGCCCTCCAAAATAACGGAGCTGGCGGCTGGGCAATCATTTCTCTGCCAGCAAAGTTCAATGATACCAGGCTTCCAACTTGCTTAGAGAAAATCGCGGAGAAATCACGGCCGTGAACGCCAATATTGACATCTCCATGTACGACACGAAGTTCACCTTCAACAGCCGGCCTTTCCTCAGCTTTTACCTCAAAAACATATTGCCCGAAAGCAACCTCATGGCCTGCATCCGCCCAAACTGTCTTCTCTTTCAATTTGAAAGCAGTTTGAATGGAATACTCTCCAGGAGAAGCCACAATATCAGCAGGAAAATTGAACTCTGCTCTTCCCTCGCTTTGCGGTTTTACATTCACCTCAAGCTGATTAAGGTAAATCTCTATCCCTTCAAGCAGCAAACTATATTCAAGTACATAATCCGTAGTATCAACAAAAAGATTTTCATTGATTATACTTACACCGTCAAAGTCCGGTACAAGCTTGATATTCTGATACAGGAATTTAACTTCCTGCATTTTAGGTGAAAGCTCACGATTGGCATACACAATCCCATTTGTACAGAATCCATAATCTGTTGGCCTGTCCTCAAAGTCACCGCCGTAAGCTAAAAACTCTTTCCCATAGCGGTCCTTTTTGATCAGCGACTGGTCAATATAATCCCAAATAAAGCCGCCCTGATACATCGGGTATTTCTGTTCCAGCTCCGTGTATTTATGCATGCCGCCAAGCGAGTTGCCCATCGCATGCATATACTCACAGCTGATATATGGCTTATCAGGATTTTCATCCAGGTATTTTTCAATATCTGCCGGCTTCGCGTACATTCGGCTTTCCATATCACTCGTTTCACGGTAATCAGGAGTCCAGAATACCCCTTCATAATGAACGAGGCGTCCTGGATCTACCTTTTTAAAATAACGGGAAACATTCAGAATCACTTCGCCGCCATAAGACTCGTTTCCACACGACCAAATCAGGATGGATGGGTGGTTCTTATCACGTTCGTACATCGATATCGCTCGGTCCATGACAATGTCTTCCCACTCCGGTTTGTTGCCCGGAATGTTCCACAAAGGCTCTACCTGGCCCATTTTCTGCCATGAACCATGTGTTTCAAGATTCATTTCATCAATGACATAGACGCCATACTCATCGCATAACTGATACCAATAGCTCTGATTCGGGTAATGAGAAGTCCTTACCGCATTGATATTGTTCTGCTTGAGCGTCTTGATATCCCAGAGCATATCTTCCCGGGAAATCGTCCTTCCTGTGTAGCAATTGAATTCATGGCGGTTAACACCTTTAAAAACAATTCGCTCCCCGTTCAGATGCATGATTTTATCGATCATTTCAAAACGCCTGAAGCCAACCTGTTGCGGGATGACCTCTACTAAGCTTCCACTTTCGTTATAAACGCGAATCAATAATTGATAAAGATATGGGTTTTCAGCACTCCAGAGTTGTGGTTGATCGACAACGAAAGAGATTGACGAAGCACCTTCATTTATTTCTCCATCCTGTGAAGCTACCAGATTTCCCTTTGCATCAAAAAGCTCGGCCGTTACTTTTCCAGGAGTAGGCTGACCTGATAAAAACGTGAGGTCAGCGAGTAGAGTCCCTTTTTTATAGGTTTCATCTAGCTCACCACGGATATTAGCATCAAAAACATGGATTTCAGGTACCATGTAAAGATACACATCCCGGAAGATTCCAGAGAATCGCCAGAAATCCTGGTCCTCAAGCCAACTGCCTGTACTGCGCTGATACACCTCAACGGCCAGCTTGTTTTCCCCTTCGGTAATATACGGGGTTAGGTCAAAATCCGCTGGAGTGAAGGAATCCTCGCTATATCCAACAAACTCGCCATTTAGCCAAACGTAGAATGCGGATTCCACACCCTGGAAAGAAACATAAACAGGTTGGTTCTGCATATTAGCAGGAAGAGTAAACGTTTTCACATAACTGCCGACTGGGTTGTGATCTCCTGGTATTTCCGGCGGGCGGATATCGGCGATCCCATCCCAGGGATACATCGTGTTCACATACTGTGGTTGCCCATGGCCTTGAAGCTGGATATGCCCAGGAACCGTGATGTCTCCCCACACAGAACTATCGAAGTCGGTTTTATAAAAATGCTCTGGACGGTGAGCCGGATTAATTGAATAATGGAATTTCCAATCACCATTCAGCATATGCCTCATTGACATTGGTGCCCCACTTTTCGCCTCCTCGATCGTTGCATAGTACTCATGATCTGAATGGGCAGGAACCCGATTAACAGCAAAAACTTGAATATCTGAAAGCCATTCTACTTTAGGAATCATTACCATTACAATCTTCCTTTCTATCCTTTTCTGTTTAAACTAAGACTCTACTTCTTCATTAATCATGAACGCAGTGCTACTCCGAACAAGAAGAAAAACACTCTAGCATTATCGAAATCGTAATAAGTGTTCTGATTCCTCTATTACAGGCGAATAACTAGATACATTTTTTATGATTAGCGGTGGGATCGCCCTTTTAGGGTAAGACTCGCTGTTAAAAGCAAATAAGTACCTCTAAAAGCTGTTGTTTTGTATACGCTTCTATGTATTTGCGACATACTTCTTTAATGATTATTTTACTATAACGAATGAAACAAGTCATACTGATATAATTCCCACTGAGAATTCCGACTTGAAAAGCATCCTTCTAAATGAGTTTACCAGTTTTTTATTTCTACACTGGAATGAGACACGAGCGATTCATCTTTTACAGTAAAAAAAGAAGCCAACAGGCCTCTTTTTTCATTATCTATCCTTTTACCGATCCTGCCGTCATACCGGCAATGAAATAGCGCTGCAGGAAAATATAGGCGATGACCATTGGAGCTGATGCAATCATTACTCCAGTAAACAGCATCGGATAATTGGTCATATATTCTCCCTGGAACTCAAGGAGCGCAAGCGGCAATGTTTTATAATCCTTATTGGTGATGAATAACAATGGGTACAGCAAGTCATTCCACACCATTACGAACAGGAATATTGCCGTTGCTGACAGGGATGGCAAGGATAGTGGCATTGCAATCCTCGTGTACATCTGCCAGTTGGAAGCACCATCTATAGTACTCGCCTCGAACAGGGACTTTGGCAGAGATTTCATGAAGCCTGTCAATATAAATACCGCAACCGGCAAGGTAACTGAGGTATTGACAACAATAAGACCTGTCAGGCTATTTGTCAGACCCAGGTCAAAGACAAGCTGATACAATGGAATCATGTTTACCTGCGCTGGAACCATCATCCCTAAGGTAAACAGACCAAATAGAGAATTACCGATCCAGCCTGACATACGGGTGATGGCAAATGCAATTAGGCTGGCAAAAAACAGAGTCATGCTGACTGAGATTAACGTGACAATTACGCTGTTAATGAAATACGTATTCATCGACTCTTCAATGAAGAGTGAAACATAGTTCTCAAAATCAAAGCTTTCAGGAAGTCCCAGTACGTCCTGGTACATTTCAGCAGAAGACTTAAATGTAGTAAAGAAGATTGATACTATTGGTATTGCAATTAGCAATGCATAGATGGTAATAAGCCCGCCTTTAGTAATCTTCAAGGCCTTCCCCCTCCTTCTTGGTTAATTCATATATCCCTCTAACTTAGGGAAGTTCTAGTTATTCACTCTGTCTGAGCGCAAAACTTTGAATTGAATGATGGTGATGATGGCAATCACGATCATAAAAATGACTGATGCAGCAGAAGCGTAGCCAAACTTAAAGCTTCTGAATGCTGTTGAGTATATAAATGTTGCGAGAATTTCTGTTGAATAGTTAGGGCCACCACGAGTCATCGCATAAATCAGGTCAAAGGCTTTGAAGGATTGAATGGTTGTATAAGCCACTACGATCGTAGCAGCAGGAGCAACCATAGGCCATGTAACAAACCGGAAACTCTGCCATCTGGAAGCACCTTCAATTTTAGCTACTTCATATAAATCTTCCGGAATGTTTTGCAGGCCGGCTACGAAAATGATTAACATTTGACCTGTATGCATCCACACTTGTACGACAGCGATTGAGAAGATGGCAATGTCCTGATCTCCCAGCCAGTTTTGCGAAAGAACTTCCAGGTTCAGCTTCCCTAAGATGGTGTTCAGAATTCCCAGATTTGGGTCATAAATGAATGACCAGATGAATGCTACCGATACAGATGACAAGATGGTCGGGAAGAAATATAGGGCTCTCAAGAAGACATTTGTCTTTGTGTTTTTCACTAAATAAATAGCGAACAGTAAAGAAAATGCTGTCTGGAAAATAACAACGAATAACATGAACTTTATGTTATTGGAAAAAGCTTTTACAAAGATCGAGTCATTGGTAAAGATATTTATGTAGTTTTCAACACCGACAAAGTTATAGTCCGCTGTTAAACCATCCCAATCCGTGAGGGAATAGAAGATTGCACTCAAAGTTGGATAAATAAAAAATATTGAATATAGAATCAGGCCTGGTAGCACAAAGAAGTATAACGCCTTATTTTGCTTGAGATTCATAGAACCCCCTCCTCATGAATTGGAGTTAAGTATTTTAATAGAAAGAGGTTATCTCTTTACATAAGTAACACCCTGAGATATCAACCTGCTTTTAAAAAAAGAGAGAAGGAGAATGTCTCCCTCTCTCCCGTCTTGATGATTTACTTGATGTTTTGATCGACGATTTTCTGCGCTGCTTCTGCAGCCTTCTTAGGATCTTCTCCGCCAAGTACAGATTGAATAGAAGCAATTACCGCTTTCTCTACGTCTGCATTAGGAATCAGGTAACGCGGCTGGAAGCGAGTCTTCTTTTCGCTCCACTCAGCAGCTGCTTTCAATGCTTCAGACTCATAGTTTACACCCGGTATGGTCAGGAATTGGCCTGTCTTGTTTGCATAGTATTCTGCATTTTCAGGCTGAGTAAGGAAGTTGATGAATTTCTTTGCTTCTTCTTTGTTTTTAGATTTGCTGTTTACCCCAAACATGAATGTTGTGGTATGGATCCCTTCATACTCCGCCTCGTCTGCAGACACTGTGATTGGAGCCAACAGTCCTAGTTCGATGTCAGGATTTAATTCTTGAATATTTGCCATCGCATAGGATCCAGTCGCAAGCATCGCTGCTTTTCCTTGAGCAACTTGTGCGATTGCCCCCTCATGCTTTGTACCAAGTGCATCAGCACCAAAGTAGCCTTTGTCCATTAGCTCTTGGAACTGAGTAAGGGTCTTGACCCACCATTCATCCGTAAGTTTTGCTTCACCATTCATCAGTTTCGCAAAAATTTCTTCATCCGGTGCATTGTTCATCATCATGGAGTTCATGAATTGTCCCGGACCAATATCAGCACCTGGGAAAGCGATTGGTGTATATCCGTTTTCCTTTAATTTCTCGTTCATTGCCAGGAAACCTTCCCAGTCATCTGGCGGCTCAATGCCAAGCTCTTTAAAAAGAGTCTTGTTATAGACCGGTTGGTTATATACAAGCTGGAATGGAAGTGCGAGCTGCTTGCCATCAGCTTCTCCGGCTGCGATCAGGTTCTCGTTGAAATTGCCAACAATATCATCACCTGTCAAATCTTCAAAAAGGCCAGCCTTTTTAATAATTTCAAACTGAGATCCAGGGAATGCTGTGAATACATCTCCAGTAGAACCATCACGGAGTAATGTTTGTGCCGTTGATTGATACTGCTCTGATGGATAAGCGGTCATTTCAACTTTAATACCAGGATTCTCTTTCTCAAATCGGCTAATCAATTCCTTGAAAACCTCAGAGTCTTCTCCACGCCAATGGATGAAGCTGATTTTCTTATCTCCCCCGTCGCCTTCTCCGCTGCTTTCTTTTGAAGAGCAGCCTGCCATGAAACTGGATACTAATAGAACCAACATTAGTAGTACCGAAAGCTTCTTTTTCATTTGGTACATTTCCCCCTTATTTTAAATAAATAGGTCACAACATCACTATCTTATATACATATGTCGTGACCTTTAATCCCATTACTAAGGTGATGACAGCGTTTTCACTAAACTACTTAAAATATACACATGATTGTATGCTAATTCAACTATTTTTTAAATATTTTAAAAAATTAATCTATAGAATAATATTTAAAATAACCGGCAGTGTAATAATGCTGCTGAGTGTACTGATCAGCGTGCAAGTGGATACAAAAACCGGCCTAGTATTGAACTGAAGTGCATACATTGTTGTATTCGTTGCCGATGGCATTGCCGCCAGGAGAATCATAATATCTTTTACCTCTTCTGAAACTGGCAAAATAGACGCAAAAATAAGAGCGAGTATTGGTGCCACCATGAGTTTAATGATCAAAGAATAAGAGAGTTTCTCCACTTCAAGTTTTTTCAAGGAAATCTTTGCGAGCTGCATTCCGAGAATGACCATGATGGTCGGGATTGCTGCATCTGCCACTAAGTTAATTGACTTGTAAAACATGGAATCAATTGTTATTTCTAACAATTGAAAAACAATACCGAGCAGAGACCCATATACAATTGGCATTTTTGCCACTGCTTTAAAAGCTGTGTATATACCATCTTGTTGGTCGCTTCCTTTTGCGGCATAATATACGCCGATTGTACTCATGATCAGCTGCTGGATTACAAGCAAGATGACGGCAATGTCAAAGCCCGATTCTCCAAAGACAAATAGCACCACCGGTGTTCCGTAATTACCGTTGTTCATAAAAGCGGAAGATAAAATCAAGGAACTCGTTTCAGTGCGGGAGTATTTTTTTATAAAAGATACTGCATACACGATGGAAATCAGGCCGAAGCATAATCCTAGCGCATAGATTGTCAAATAGAGATAATTCAGGTTGATTTCATTCTCATAGAAAGTCCTGAAGGCTAAAAAGGGAGACAGCAGATAGATAGCCATCTTCGATAAACTTCTGGGATCAAACCCTATTACCTTCTGTCCGACAAAACCTATCGCGAATATACTAAACACCGGAAGCAGCACCAGCACAAACTCCACAACTTTCCCACCTTTTCCTATCTACACTGCATCATTGTCCCCCGGGAGTAACCCCTATCTCGTCAGAGGACTACAGATTTAGGACTATGATGCGCTCTTCTGTCATTTCTTCTATGGCGTACTTAGGACCCTCTTTTCCAGTTCCGCTCCTTTTTACACCACCATATGGCATATGGTCAACACGGTAAGCCGAAGCATCATTCACGATTAGTCCGCCGACTTCAATCTGTTTTGCAGCTTTCATTGCAAATCCAAGATTTGTAGTGAACAAACCTGCTTGCAAGCCATAATCCGAATCGTTGACCTTCTCGATCACTTCTTCTTCACTGGAGTATTTTTCAATGGAAATAACCGGACCGAATACTTCCTGGCGGCATATTTTCATATCAGAATGAGTGTTTGTAAGAATAGTAGGTGAGTAGAAAGCACCGTCACGCTTTCCGCCAACAAGGATCTCAGCCCCCATTTCAACTGCTTCATTCACCCATGCTTCCACACGTTCCGCTTCTTCAAGGCGAATCATCGGCCCGACATTTGTTTCTGGATCAAACGGATCTCCCACCTTCAATCCTTCTGTTTTCTCCTTTAAGCTTGATAGGAATTCATCATATACATTCTCATGGACATACACCCGCTGGACCGAAATGCAGACCTGTCCCGCATTATTAAAGCTCTTTTGCGAAATCAATGTCGCAGCCTTTTCCAGCTCGGCATCATAATGGACAACCGTAGCGGAGTTATTTCCAAGCTCGAGGGCCACTTTTCGCAAGCCTGCTTTCTGACGGATCAATTCTCCCACACGCGGGCTTCCTGTAAAGGTAAACATATTGACATTTTTATTCGCCAATAAGGCATCACCGATTTGCGGGCCGTCACCGGTCAGCAAATTCAAACGACCTTTAGGCAAGCCGACTTCTTCGAATAATTTTGTTAAAAGAACGGCAGATACAGGCGTCACTTCAGCAGGCTTCAATACAACTGCATTACCGGCAGCCAAAGCAGGACCTACTTTATGGCAGACAAGATTCAACGGCACATTGAACGGAGTGATGGCTGCAACAACCCCAACTGGCACGCGGACTGTAAAAGCCATGCGGTTCTCTGAACCCTGCGCACTTTCCACAGGAACTCCTTCTCCATGAATACGTTTAGCTTCTTCTGCCGAAATTTCCAATGTAAGAGCAGACCTCTCCACTTCACCGCGGCACTCACCCAGTGGCTTTCCTACTTCAGTGGCTAAAGCATTCGCAAATTCTTCTTTTCTTTCAACTAATGTTTCTGCAGCCTTTTTCAAGACAAGATAACGATCATAAGGAGCCCAGTCTTGTTTGTAAGCTGTTTTTGCTGCTTCTACTGCCTGGTTCACATGTTCTTCACTAGCCACACTTATGGAGGCGAATGGCTCCCTAGTATATTTGTTAAGGACAGGCATTTTTTCTTCCGTTGCAATCCATTCACCATTTATGAACAATTCATAGTTTTTGCTTTCTCCCATTCATCTCACTCTCCTCTTATCGTTTTAATTCAATGTCATAATGGTATTGATCACTTCGATATTTCGTCCGGGTGTATTCAATTGGTTTATCATCAATCCCGAAGCTTAGGCGGGACATTTCGAGCAAAGCCTCTCCTCCTCGAATGCCAAGTAGATCGGCTTCATATATTGTGGCGTTCATAGCCGAAATTTTCTCCTTCGCCCGCTTCAGAATGATATTGTTATGTTCAAGAATTTCGTAAAATTTAGCAGAGTTTAAGTCATGTTTAATTAGGATCTCCCCGATATGTTCAGGCCAGCATGAACGCTCCAGCGCAATCGGCATACCATCAGCAAATCGTACACGGTCGACGATCAGTATTCTAGAATCTTCAGGAACCCCTAAGTTCAGTTTTTCTTCATATAAGGCTTCTGTGAACTCCACCCGCATCAATTTGGAATGGGGTGTCAGACCTTTTTCCATGACTTCTTCTGCAAATCCCTTCAGCCTGCCGAGACTTCCGACAAGCTGTTGTGGTTTGACAATGGTACCCTTTCCCTGGCGCTTCTCTAAAAGCCCATCCTGTACAAGCATGGAAATGGCTTGCCTAATTGTAGTTCGGCTGACATCGAATTCTTTCATTAAATCCTGCTCAGTAGGAATGAGAGTATTCGGCTCCCATATCCGATTTTGTATTCTTCTGATGAGGATATCCTTCACCTGTTGATAAAGAGCAATATTCTTATTGGTATCGATTCCGTTTTCAACCATCATACCTTTTGGTTCCCTTCTTTTTAAGCACCATAATATTCAGTGCGTAGTCCAAGGCGCTTACCTAGTGAAAGCAATTCCTCGGTAACATCAGCATAGACAATGGCGTAATGTGGCTCATATCCACTTTCCATCAAGGAATATAACGTCTCCTGCACATCGCCTTGAAGTGCAACTTCAACTGAAGTACCTGAAAACGGCTGTTCCACATCAAGAGCCTCACCTTTCATGACGAGCAGCCGGTATCCGTCGGCATCTTCGCTCAGCCTGAATATTGTTACCCCTCCTGCTTTCAAGCCAAACTCCATCGTCAATCCCATCTTGCGGTTCGGATGGACCCCGGCCTGTGCACCAGTAGACGGACGTGCCAGTGAATAGGCTCCTGCACCACAATGCCAAAATACGACCGAGTTGTTCTCTTCATTGACATGGACAAGGTCTCCCAGATAGGGTGCACTGCCATTGCTCAGCTCTTGTAAAATGTACATGGAGATTGAACCGTTGATGTCTGACTCACAGGCAGAAACGACACCATATTCAGTGAACTGGGAAAGCGTGGAACAAGCAGCAGCACCAAGTTCATTGAAAAAGTCCGGCCAGCAGCGAATGGCAAGTGCCTTGATTTCTTCTGACTCAATATATTTTTCCACATACGTGTAGAACTGGGCAAACCTCTGTACTGTCTGATCTGTTTTGTTTAGGCCCATCACATGTTTTTCTGCGAGTTCGAGGGCCGACGAATACTCTTCTTCCGTCAGCTTTTTGCATTCCTCAAAGGCTTTAAGCAGCTCTATCTTCTTTAAGCTGACTCCAATTTCCTCTTTGAGTTTCTCTTCGTTCGTATCGGAGAAGAAAAATCCTGGAGGGTGTTCACCGATGACTCCCACTTTTAACTGCTTCAGGCTGTTCACCATATAGTTCACTTTCAACTCAACCAGCATTTTTTGCTGAAGAGTTTCTTCCGAAGGATTCCCGAAAACAAAAGAGTATGGGTGTCTATGAACTTTCAAGAGGTTGCTTGTTGCATTCCCTCCGGTTAGCGAGTTCAGGCGCAGACGTCCGCCAACACTCGGCTCCCTTACCGACCAGACAACGATTGGCTCTTTTCTTTTTTGGATGACAGCGTATGGGAACTCCCCGTCAGCAAATGTAGTGCTTTGATAAATGATGCTGTCAAATTGCTTATCCTTGAACTGATCCAATAAAGCGTTCAGTTCTTCCGGAGATGTGATGATGTTCTCCGATGTATATATATCTTTAACCATTCCCTCGAGCATATGGACAGTATCTTTTCTATATTGTTCAGCTGTTTCTAAATCGAATGTCTTCCTCCCGATCGGTAAGTAAAGTATCGATGTATTAAGCATGAAAGACTCTCCTTCTAATCTATAAGTTTCTTAAATTCCTGAATAGCTCCGACCATTGGGAATCTTTACGATAGAAAACGGGTGTATTTCCAAGAGGTGCAGCCACTGTATGGGTCCCGCCGGAAAATTCCTCACCTGACCAGAGATGGATCCAATTATCTTCTGGCAAGTAGACATCCCAGGTGCTTCTGCCTTCTGCATAGACAGGCGCAACGAGCATATCCCTTCCATATAAGTACTGATATTTAATGTCATAGGCGGTTTTGTCATCCTCGTAGTGCATAAATAACGGACGCTGCACCGGCAGTCCCTTTTCAGCATTTTCTTTTACCAGGCTCTTAGTATATGGAGCAAGCGCGCAATAGACATCAGTCATCCTCTTGAAGTGATCCATCGTTTCATCGTCTGCATCATACTGAACACAGTCATATGGACGGTTTCCTTCATGAGAGCGAAGTACAGGCGTGAAGGCAGCCATGTCCATCCACCTTAATAGAAGTTCTTTATCACGCTTGATCCCATGCAAACTTGTGTAGCCGCCGATATCACTGTGGTGAAGTCCCATTCCAGACATACCTGCGGAAAGTGCAGCCGGGATGACAGATGCCAGGCCGTCATCAAGCGACCAGTCCACCGACTGGTCTCCTGCCCAAAGAAGTGTGCAGTATTTTTGGAATCCTGCATAGCCGGCTCTCATAAAGTAAACGACTTCTCCCAGTTTTCCTGCTTCCTTGACAGCTTCATAATTTGCTTTTGCCCAAAGTACAGGCCATTCATTATGCTTCATCATGGCTGGCTCGCCGCTGCTTAAGTAAAGGTCAGTCGGCAGGTATTCACCAAAGTCTGCCATCCAGCCATCAAGTCCGAAATCAATGAGATTTTTCTTTATGACACCTTTATACCATTTGAAGGCTTCTTCGTTTGTAAAATCGATGACACCGCAGTCAAACTCGCCAAAATCAATAATATATGTTTTCCCCTCGGCATCTAGCGCGAAGTAACCATGCTCTTCCGCTTCCTTGAAAAGGTTTCCCTCCACTGCTAAATAAGGATTGATATATCCAAGGAACTTAATGCCTTTTTCCTTCCACTCTTTAAGCTTCTGGTCGAGACCCGGATACTCCTCCGGATTCCATTGCCAGTTCCACATCAATCGTTTCCCGAAAGAGGTGATCCTTTTTCCTTGCCAATCCTGGCACCATACCCCCGAAACCTTGATTCCTTTGTCTAATGCCTTATTGATTTTTTCATCTACGAGATCGGTACCGCCCTGCATCCCAAGAATGATTCCGTCATAGATCCATTCCGGCAGTTCCGGCTGGCGGCCGAACTTCGCCGTGATTTTTTCAGTCAGACCTACATAACTTTCTGCCCCTTCGAGGACAATCTGCTTTGGAAGTTCCCATACATGAAGCTCGTGGAAGCCTTCCCTGCGGAAGTTAAAGTCAGCATAAGCCGTCGTCTCCACATGGCAGTAGTATTTTTCACTTGAAACGAAAGTAGTCTGCGGATAGTTTGTATGATAGTAGTCACCGCCGGCTTTGCCTGTCACATCCGCCATCCAGGTTACATAGGTGGATTTGTTCCTGCCAACCCCTGGTTCTGAGGTCCATAATGGAAAGTTCTTGCCACGAAGGTTGAAGTACGACATCTGTTCACCGCAGCCATAGATTTTCTCTTCCTTTTCGGCATTGAGGCGGAACCAAAAACGGTTGATTCGAGGATCACGCCGGTGAAAATCCATAGTGATTTTATTATCTTCATGAGTCAATGTCAGATCAAACAAAGGTGGTGAGAAATCATTCATTGTAAAGAATGTCAGCTCGAGTTGGTTTTCCGATTTCTTTTTTATTTCCGCATATCGCAGTGGCACTCTTGCTTCAAGATAATCCTGCAGATTGAAGTTTCCGCGGTACATTTCAACAATCTCTTCTCCATTCCCAACATAAAAGCAAGGGTGGTTTAGTGAATGCTGAATCAGCGGTTCATCATTCCACTTTACGACTAACTCATTTTCACTTCTTTCATAAGAGAATCCTGCCCCAAGTTTCACATAGGCTGTCATCGATACCCCTCATTTCATTCACTCTTATAATCTATCTGTAGTAGATCTCCAGGTTTTCCCCTCGAATCCCTGGATGTGCTCCTCTGTCTATCATTCGTTTGTTATCCGGATGTGCCAACACCCACTTATTCTTCATTAAAAGAAGTGGGTCCTTTGGACTTCCTTCTTCTAGTTCAGTATTCGTACCTTGTGGTAAAACAACAATGCACTTAAAACCATTGTCTGAAGTTTTACATGGAGCCAAATGGAGAGTGGTGCCGTACATCTCGATCACTGTTCCCTCTGGCAGGTAAAATGCACTTAAATTATTGCTAACATAGGTTCTATCTTCTGTTATATCCTGCACACTGCCGAGAAGAAGGATCATATCAGTCACCGCGACATTGATTTCACTGCCTTTATGGAATTCTAGCCCATTCAGATTCGAGTTCCTTCCATTGCAATAACCAACCTGAACAGGGAACTCTCCGTATACGTCGTTTTGGAAATCCTTTTTGACGGGATCGCTTTCCATTTCCGGGACACTGGCGATATATACATTTCCTTCTTCCGGGATTCCTGTTTTTTCTTTAACGTAGTCCATCAGCGAGGAAACATCATAACCTTTCAAGACCTTTCCAAAGGGACGAAACGCCTCACCTTCAATATGGTGAAATTTCAAATGTGTATTCAGACTTTTCAGCTCATCAAACCGAGAGGTCATAAAAAAACTGTCTCCTTTACCACTCCAAGGCAATGTGCAGTTATGCCATCGCCTTAAAGTTCAATTAAAGTGAAGAGGTCATTCTGTTTCCGTGTTGTCCCATGCATCGCGAAATACAGTTAATCCGTAGTCTGTGAATGCGTGGTGGAAGCTTGCTTTGTACACATCAAATCCGCAAGTGACAATATCCGCTCCTGCCTTAGCAGCATCAGCAATCTGTTTTCCGTTTCGCAAGGCAGCTACGATTATTTCAGTTTCATAACCATATGTACGGTAAATGTTCACGATATCTTGAATATATGGTCCTGTATCTTCTCCGCTTTGCTCTTTCCAGCCAACGAACGGAGAAACAAAAGCAGCTCCGACACGTGCCGGCTGCAGTGCCTGGGAAGGTGAGAATACAAGCGTTACATTTGTACGGATTCCTTCTTCTTCAAGCATTTTCGCTGCGATTAATCCTTGTTCTGTACACGGAATCTTGATAATGAAGTTGTCTGAAAGGCTCGCAAACTTCCTGCCTTCGGATACCATTTCATTAAAATCATCAAGATGCGGATTGATCTCTATTGAAATCGGAAAATTATCCACCCCTTTAAACTCATCCGCCAACTCTTGTAAAATAGCAACCAACGGTTTTCCGCTATTCATGATATGTTTCGGGTTTGTAGTAACCCCATCAATCCCCCAATGTTTGTATGCATAACGGATTTCATCAATCTTCGCGCTGTCCAAGAAATACTTCATCACTATTACCTCCAATATTTGTAGTAACATAATTACCTTTAACAAAACATCACTATCTTTAAAACCATTTTATGAAAACGTATACAAAATATCAAGTGAATATTCAAAAAATATTCAAAAGTTTGATATCAATCTTCAGTAGTTGCGGAAAATCATACGAAACAGCGTATTGTTTTCCTAATCAGCAATGCCGGGTCTGTTCCTACTGTTTCACTGGCCGATTAACTAAAAGGAATTAGTAATAGCTTGGAATTCAAGAAAACAAAAGACACATCAGAGAGAAGAAAATCTCTCGATGTGCCTTTTTTCTTGCAATATTCCCGATTGGGTCCTATTAAGAATATTCCCTATGTCCCAACTAGTTCCCCAATACCACCGGGTCGTTAAATGTAATACTGTCCTGTTCGACATTATCTATGACAATCCAGGAATTTTCTGCTGGATTGTACTGGACGATATATTTATAATAGTAAGTTTTTGCGCTTAAATCTGGCTCTTCCAGTGCATCTCTTTGCTTCCAGCCGCTCAGGTATTCTTCAGCGACATTCACAGTGGCAATATATTTGTTTCCGTTTTTGTCCAGTTCCAATGATGCAGCATCAAAGGTCATGTTGTTCAGTTCGCCCGCATACGAAACATTTCGGGACTTAAGGTCAGTTATGGTATCTAGGATCTTTTCAAGCTTCTTACCGCTTACATTCACAAGGTAAGTCGGATCTACGTAGACAATTGAATCGATATAGGAACGATTATAATTATAGATGCTGTTGAACACAGAGTAGGAGATTTCATCTGTTGCATTCTCCATTTCCAGCGAGATGCTTTCTCCCGCATTCGCAACATATTCTTCTGTGGCTGCTTCTCCCCATGGGTAATCGACACGGGCCTGGATGGTCACAGCTCTACCCGCAGGAATCGGTCCGGCCTTAATGACTGATTCGCTTGAAGACACATGTAATTTCCCATCCAAGTATAATTCGACTTCACCGAAAGGGTTCTTTACTGTCACGTAATTCTCTTCAAATAGGAGGCTGACAGGCTGGGTTATATCACTCCATAGTTGCAGGGTAGTTTTCTTTTCTAAGGCACCGAATTCTCCATCTTTGACAGCCAGAAGGTCGTAACTTCCAGGCAAGACTCCTTTTACCTTAGGCGTTTTGGAACTATTCTTAATCTCTTTCTCATTGATAAACAACTGGGCATCTGGATCTACCTCAACTGAAAAGGAAACCGGATGGACCAGCACTTCATATTGATCAATCAATAAATACTTTTTATCTTTCTTTCTGGAAATCTCAAAAATAACAGGATTTACTTTTTCCCCCTTACCGCTTTCCAGGTAAGTCTCCTGCTCTTTGATGCTCTTTTCCGTTTGCATCAGCGCTTCTTCGCTATCTTCAAACAAGGCATTTAATTGTTCAAGCTCACTTCTGTTCAAAGCCTTTTCATTATCACTGCGGATAATCAAACCTGACATTTCCTCAAGGTGACCTTTCTTCATGCTTTCAGTTAATAGATTAGCTGTTTGACCAGGAGAGGATTCTGCTTTTGCATAAAAAAACGCACCCATACCGGCTGCAATCAGCAATACTGCCGCAACAGCTCCAATGATGGCCTTACTCTTGCCCCTTGATTTCTTTTGAGGTTTGACCACTTCAAGACAATGATGAGGAGCATCTCCGATTGCCTCCCCACAGGTATTGCAATAGTCATTAGCAGGAAGATTAACTGCTTTTGGCGGCACGTATTTATGGCCGCAATTCGTACAAAAAGTGGAACCAGGCTGGAGTTTGGATCCACATTCATTACAAAAATTCATCTTTTCACCTCATGATTTTAACTTAAGAGAAGACGAGGCCCACAATCGCAGGCCCCATTTTCTTATATATCAGTAGAAGACAACTCATTAGTAGACAACAAGGAAAACACTTTTAGTTCCGAATCGCGATACCACTTTAGCAAATATTGTGTTTGGAAAACTTTATGCTTGGTCGATCCGTCTTTATAAGTAATATAGTATTCTTCCTCCATAAGGACTGAATAACCATCACTCATTTCCTCCGAATCCACCAATTTAGTAGAAATAACTTTTTCCGTGATTCCCTTCGATTCCAGATACTTGATATAATCCTTTGATTCCGCATATGTACTTCCATCAGGATGGTGGTAATCAGCGATATAGGAAAAATCTCGCGCATTGATTGCATCGATACCAGAGGATACATACTCATTCATGAACGTCCATAGTTCGTCTTCAGAATAGCTTTTTTCTGTATAATCCTCCGAGTCCGAGACAACCTCTTCTGGTTCGTATTCATCTTCTTTGAACCATAGTTTCGCTTCATCATATTCGACGCTGACGACATTGCTCTTAACCTTACCAGAGGACCCATCAATAACAGCATAAATCTTCATCGACCCATCGGCCGTTACGGGACCAAATCCATCCATTTCTTCGATTGTTTTCCCCGTGCTTTTGCCATTGATATAGACAATCGCATCTTCGCGGTTAGTTCGCAAAGAAAGATGGATACCCTCCAGGGCCACATATGCCTCAATGATATTATCGGAACCCTCAGTAGGATAGACAGATTGTAATGATTCTAATTCAGCATAATCACCTTTATATGTTCCGGAAATTTCATATTCTCCTGGTAAAAACAACCCCACCTTGGTGAAGTCCTCTGCCTTTCCCAGCTTCTTTGCCTTATTTCCGTCTACCTGGACTGATACGCCTTCATAATTAGAGGCAGCCATGATTTTAAGTGGCACCGCCTGAATTCCATACTGCTTATAGAATAAGAATTTCTTTCCGTTTTCGACAACTTGCAAAATACGGTGACCATTAGAATCTTGAACAGGGTCGGTCTTCCGGCCGCTCTTCGCTTTCCTCAAATCGTCCGTAAGCTCTTTCATGATCCCATCGAAATCATTTTCCTCTGTCAGATAGGAAGCGAATTCCTGTACATCTTTAGTGTCAAAATCTACATCGGTGTCACTTTCCCGAAGAATTTCTGCTATAGTGGCCGAATCTTTTGTTTCAACCGCTTTTTCAAATTCCCAAAGAATCTTCTCAGGCTTATAGATATTAGAAAGCACTAAATGTGCAGCCACTAGAAAGACTAAAACGGCAATGGCTCCTGTAAAAAGGAGAATAGTAGGTTTTGACAACTTTATGCCTGATGATTTCATCTCACGAGTAACAGCGTGATTAGCCTGTTCTGTGTTTGTCAGTTTACCGCCGCAATTGGGACAAAAGGTCTTGCCTTTTGGAACAGAAGTGCCGCAATGATTACAATAAAACATTGTCCTGTGCTCCTTTTATGATTGTCGAAGTCTGGTAAGCCATGATCCAGCATAAGAGAACAAGAAAGCAAACAGGAAACTACGTATGAACATCCCGAAACCGGAGAATCCCCATTCCATTTCCATCTTTCCAGAATCAAAACCAGAGAGTTCTGCAGTGAAGCCCATGTCTGTAATAGCCGCAATTCCGGCAAGAAGAATCGCATAAACGAAACTGAATACAGCAAGTTCGACGATTCCGTTCCCTTTGCTGGCTATCCTGTATCCTGCCCAGACAAACAAGAGGATTGGTATGATGAACGCAAGCTTCAGGTATAGGGGAATATCCAACATTTCCAGACCTTTTTCAAGGAAAAATAGCTCTTGTTCCCCTTCACCATTAGCACTTAAACCTGACCAGACGGAATAGGAGATGGAACCAACATCCCCATTTTCATTGCCACTAAAAGTGAATTTCCCAAAGTGAATCAAGTTCCACACGTACAAACTTAGCTGGGCTGCTATAGTGACGACAAATAAGTAAATTTTATCGACTAAACCTTGTAGTCCCAGTTCATAAGCAGCCCAGTCTTTTGCCATATCCAACTTGCTTGAAATGAAAATGACGAAAAAGACAAATAGCAGGATGACACCTCTTACCATTGTGGAGAAAGCCTGATGTATAGCCTCACCATATGGAATCATTTCCGATAGGTTGCCAGTGAACTTACGGAAGTTCTGCGCAAAAAGCATTCCCAGTCCGGCAAACACAAATGCCATAATAAAGCCAGTGAAGAGAGAACCAAAAAAGGAATAGTCAATGCCCAGTTTGATATCAAGATTCAGAGCATCTTCACGAATCTTCTCGCTGAAGGACAGGCCTGCAAAAAGCGAGATGACAGATAAAGTCAATCCATAGAGAACAGAAATTGCCAGATTCGATTCCAATAACCCTTTATCCGTATTCCGGTTACGATAGCCAGCAACCACCCCTCCAATGAATAGTGCAATGAAAGGAACCAGAAGATAGATAATTAAACCGCTCCACATATCGACGGAAGTCTCTACTTCCCCTTCCTCGCCATACATTTCTCCATCGAAAGAGGCATATAACTCTGGATTCACAAAGTGTGAGACCATGATAATATCGGTTAGACCAAAGATTTTATCTAAAGCTGGTATATCTGCTCCTGTCTGATCAGCAATTTCTTCTATCATGTAGGAAAGATCGGCCTCATCTGCCACATCAGCCATCAAAGTGTCGAAAGCTTCCTTAGAAAATGTGAGTAAGCTAAAAGATATAATAATAAGTGCTAATAGAGAAACAATAACAGGCATAATGGCTTGCTTAAAACTGTCCATACTTGGGAGCTTTACAGTACTTAGCAGCTTGTCTGCCTGAAGACTTTCCTTATTGATTGGGGGAATGCTAACTTGTGCACCGCTTCTCCCTTTTGAAAACTGGGTCATTGAGCTTCCGCAGGACTGGCAGTAGTTTTGATCACCTTTTCCCGGTGTTCCGCAATCAGGGCAAAAATGCTTTGTTGCTGCAGCATTGAATTTTGCAGCTGTTAGCGGGAGCAGCAATGTACCATCATTAGGACAATAATTCGCTGCATCTATGCTTTTTTCTCCACATGCTTTACAGTACATTCTATAGCTCCCCTCCTACCTTCTGGTTTCCGCAGCATATGCAGAAGGCAGCTTGAGCTGGAACTTCGGCTTCGCAAACTGGGCAGGCTGCTGTTTCCACACTTGCCACCGCCTGAGCTTGCTCCACCTTCTGGCCACATGAACCACAGAATTTATCATCTGCTGTAATTGGACCGCCACAGCCGTTACAATTTTTCCCTTGCTGTGAACTCAAGTTCAATTGGACAAGCGTTTGCTGTGATTGATAAATTCTCTGATCGAACTGGATAATTTCTTTGGCCAGTACATCAAGCTGTTGATCTGAAAGCTCTGCAGTCCTAATTTTCTTGTAAACCAACTCTCCCATTTTAAGTAACAACTCAGCCTTTTTCTCTGCATTTTCGTTGATCAGCTTCTTCTGCTGGCTGATTTCCTGTGCAACCTGAAGCTTCTGTTTCCCTTGTTGGAGAGAACCTTGAAGCATATTCAATCCTCCACCAAGCTTTGTCTGTAGTTCACTCATTTGTTTGTCCCCCTTTTTATTGTCAAAGGCCTTCTATTTGTCTATCAGCCTCACAACTGGATATATCGGTAGAGATTTGTATATAAACAGTGAATGAATAGGATAATATAATTAGTTCAAAAGCCTTGCTAATCACTGAAAAAGATATCCAACTCAACCATTGATAACCAGTAATTCATTTATATTACCATAATTTAAGTGAAATTCTGACCATTTTTTTAACAAAAAACGACGACATCCGCAATTTCTTTTACATAGAATGCTTTTTTCTAGTTTTATAGTATTATTAAATACTATAATTTTAGTTCTTTTTCCCCTAACGTCCGCCTACCATCTATCAATAAAGTCCATATTTTTTTTAAACAGGCTTAAAATAGTACTTTTGTTCCTAAAACATATAATTTTTATGTTAATTCGAATTATCATACCGCCAGTTCCTATGCCGTAGTATTACGAGTGTTGCGTTTGTTCATAGGCAGGCACATTACTTATATTTAATAAAGAACGAAAATATATTATATAAAGAACGAAATAGTGAGAATAAACGAGTATAAACTAGTATATTGGCGAAAAACAATTAAAAAAGAACAATAACGAACAAATTAGCTGTTTGTTTGTTCTTTTTAAAGAACATATAATCGAAATTGTAAGAGATTTACATACTCTTAAAAAATTGATTTGAGGAGGAAATGAAATGGGTTTTATTTCAGGTAAAGTATTAGCAGTTGTTGCAGCAGGAACAATTACAGTGTCAGGTGTGGCGTATTCTGGGGGTCAATATCTTGACGGTATTAAAGCAAATATTGACGCGGTGAAAGAAAAAGCAGCATTAATGCACGATGAGGCATATACGAAAGCACAAATTGCCAACGAGTTTGTTGATCAAAAGAATAAGGAAATCAATCGTTTAGAAGCTGGATATGATACCCTTGCCGCTGAGTTCGAAAAAGCAAATGCAGAAGTTGCAAAAGGACAAACTGAATTGAATAAAAAAGACGCTGAACTAGAAAAAGCAAATGCTGATATGGGTGCTCTAAATACGTATAGTGCAAATGCAGTCGCAACCGTCAATTCTTTACCTGACCTTCGAGGAATTACAGATGGTGATTCGATTGTGAAAGGAAACGAACTAGTGATTTCTCTAGTAAGCAGTCAGACTACAGTGAAAAAGTACAAAGTTGTTAATAAAAATGGAGTCGCCATTACAGGTACTCATAACGGCGAAAGCTTTACTGTTCCAGCAGGAGACGTGATTTATGTCTCTAACAAATCCGGGGCCGATACTTTTATTTATGATTTAGAAACAGAAAATGGAATGGTAACCATCACAAAAAAGAAAACTGACTGATTGTCATATACCGAATAAAGGGGAGAACCTGCTCCCCTTTATTTTCTATTTCTATTATGGGGGGGCAAGCCAGATGGGCACTATCTCAGGAAAAATCTTATCTTCTATGTTATCTGCCTCTATTATCACAACTGCAGTTGGGTACACAGGCGGACAATACATAGATACTATTAAATCGAACATCGACTCAGTCACACTCAAAGCCATTTTATTGAATGACGAAGCCGCTACTAAGATAGAAATGGCGAACGATCTGCTAATACAAAAGAACCTGGAAATAACTATTTTAAATGAAGAACTAGACAACTTGACCAAACAACTAGTTGAAGCTAATGACAAAATAGCCCGCCTCGAACTAGAGAAAACTGAAAATAATATAATAGAAGAAAAACCTGTTGCAGGTATTGATTCTTCTGTAAAAGATGATAGCCAAGAAATATCAGAATCAATAGATGAGAATGAATACATAGACTTGCCAGATACACATGAGGAGCCTGTTAATGTAGAGAGTATGGATGAACAACAGGAGAATAAAGAACAAAGCGGTGAATCTAATAAAACTGATGATGGCAACGAGTAGAAGCAGAGATATTCAGCTTAAGCAGAATCTGACTACGCTTACGTGCATACTTCGCTACCTGCCAATCATTCTTGAAAGAAAAATTTAAACCTATTATATTGCTAATTCGTTGGAATTCGGAACGTTTCGACTGATTCAAAAACCATGAGGAATTTTCTCTAATTAGAATACTACCATTCGCCAAGATATTTATTTTTTATATGTTATAACGAATATAAAACTAGATAGAGGAGCCAATTCCATGAGGTTTGAGAGTTTATTGGATTTATTGTTAGGTGATAGAGAGATAATAGACGAGATAGAATGCCTTTCCTGTAATCATAACGAAACTTATTACATGCATCCAATTACCAAAAAGACCATTGGACGTGCTTGTAAAACCTGTGAATTTATTCAAAAGATTGAAGGATAGCGATTTTTAAAAAAAGGAATGGCTGGAACAAAAAGCTCTTATTTACAAAAAGATTGATAAAGCAATTAAGTTCGAGGTTGATATACCTAAGGACACTTTAATTGTCGGCATCCCAGGCTGCGGTAGAGCCTAACAGCTAAAGCAACCCCGAGATTATTTGAAGTTCAGCTCCTTTGGCTAGATGAGGTAAACTGTTGGGGAAATATATCGGTAAGAGTGAAGCCAATATGCGACGAGCTCTAAAGATATCCGAGGCAGTCAGCCCATGTGTTTTATCGATTGATGAAGTTGAAGAAGCATTTGCCGGTATTGGCGAAGGGGGCTTGAAGGAACTTCGCGACTATTTGGCTATTTCCTGACTTTGCTTCAAGTGAAAGACAGTATTGAATACGAAGCCCCTATCACAATTATTAAAGGATTGAATAGAAGAAATGAAGGCATAGGCACCCTATGTTTCTTTATTTAAAAAATCACCGCCGACATTCCTACTCCCCCTCTTTTACACCAATACTAATAAGCAGATTAGTAAAAAATGCCGCTCGTTCTGGGATTGAGCTGATGATGATGTGTTCGTTCCTTGCATGGATTCCGTCTCCAATGGTACCGAGGCCATCCAAGGTTGGGATTCCCATATTAGCTGTGAGGTTTCCATCACTTCCTCCACCAACTGAAGCTTCTTTTAACTTGAAGCCTTCTTCTTTTGCTGCTTCTTTGGCGGTCTGGAATAGTTCTTTTGTATCTTGATTTCGTTCCATCGGCGGACGGGAGATGCCCCCTCTAACGTCGATACTTGTTCCATCTGTGAAAGGTGTCAGCCCACAAATTACTTCATCAATGTTTTCTTGTTCCTCACTGGTTATCGCGCGGACATCTATGCCAATCTCTGCATGGTCAGCCACGACATTGAGCTTGCCTCCACCTTTAACAAATCCAACATTGACGGTGGTTCCAACCTCATAATCTGTTAAAGATTCTAAAAAGTCGATGACCTTGGCAGCCTCTTGAATGGCACTAGCTCCTTCATGATGGTTGTTGCCAGCGTGGGCCGCCTTGCCTGTAATATCAATATAATAACGCGCCGACCCTTTTCTTGCCGTTTTTAATGCTCCGGTCCGTACAACGGGTGGTTCCGTAACTAATGCATAATCACAATCCTTCGCTAACTCTTCAATGACATAGCGTGATGTCGGACTGCTAACCTCTTCATCACTGGTAAAAAGGAACACAATTTTCTTAGACAACGGAATCTTCAAATCCTTAATACCTTTTATTGCCCAAATCGCCTGTACAAGACCGCCCTTCATATCCAGGATGCCAGGCCCGTATGCACGATCGCCTTCGATTTTAAACTCTAAATCTCCAGGCTCCCATACTGTATCAAAATGGGAAAGGATTAAAATTGTTTCGTCTCCTGCCCCGTATTCAAATTTCAGATGATTTCCGTAGTTCTCTTCTTCCATCACTTCTGCCCGTTTACCAAAGTAGCGATATAAAAGCTCCTGGACCCTCCCTCCACACTGATCGACGAGTTTTTTATTCAATGATGGAGAATCACATTCGACCAGAAATTTGATATCATCTAAAATCTCTTGCAAATGGCCCTCCATAAACTGCCTTATGGAATCCATTACTATCACGCTGCTTTCTTATTTATTTGATAAGGGCTGCATAATATTTATGCAGCCCTAGAATATAACTATTGGATTATTATATCATTGACATTATTAGTTTTAACCTGTGATTATAACGATTCCAAACATAATCGCACCAATGGCACCCAAAATCAATGTATTTGAGTTTCTCTTTTATAATTGATATGGCATAATCCACCCTCCCATGACAACATTTAAATCGGATGGTAAAATTGGGCTATCAATCCAAGGAAGAAAACAGGAGCATACTTATGGAAATTCTAAAAAAGACTCGTGATTTCAAAAATATAACTCTTCTTAAGGCAAGAGATCGTAGTTACCACCAGGCCAGAAAACTGACGTGGCTGGTTATAATGCTGGCTATTATTCCTATTTTTTATTCGATCATATCAAATATAACGGGCTTCAGACTTACAACATACTTGCATTTGGATGATTTTCTTAACGAGAGGATTATGGGCACGATTCTCTCAGGACTTGTTTATTCAACTACTCTCTTTTTATCAGAAAAGGTACGATTGTATAAATTAATCTCGAATGATTTCAGGGAAATGTATGATTGCCGTGTCTTTTCTCTTCCTTTTAATAATTACATTGCCTATGAACGGCAGGAGCAAGAAATTGCTCACCACGCGAGAAATTGGAGGGAGTCGGAGTTGTACCAGGTTTGGTACGGGGAGAGATTTTCCAGCAACCATAACCGGAATGTTCTCGTTTGTCAGGCAGATAATATTTCCTATGCCGCTTTTCTTTATAGAAAATTAAATAATTTGCTGATCGGCATTAGTTCGGCCTTGTTAATGGTTCTTTTCGCTTTATTTATTTTTATGGTAAATATAGAACAAATTTTCTTTGATGTCATCATTCCTTCATTTACTATTTTCACCTTAATTTTTAAAGTAACCTACAAATCTTCCGTGATTCAAAAGGATTATTTGAAAATCCTTGGACAGCTGCGAGAGGATGTGAACAAAGAAGACTTCGATCTAATCTACTTAAGGATGCTTCAAGATAAGATTTTTTCTATTCGTTCAAATGATATTATTACTCCCAGGTTTATCAGGGATAAATTACTTGGTGAAAACAATGAATATAAATCTTTTCTTTACAAGTTCAAGGATGACATTTTTGGGGAAGATATAAAATCGCCGATACATGCAAATGAGATTCCACTCTATGCAATTGATCAGCAAAGAGATTATAAAATTGGAGATCTTCAGACAAAGCTTCTGCATATGATGAAAGATGTTGATACTATTTGCAATAAACACGGAATGAAGTATGTCCTTGATGGCGGATCATTGTTAGGTGCTGTCAGACACAAAGGATTTATACCGTGGGATGATGACATTGATATTGCTATAAAATATGAAGATTTAAACGACTTTTATTCTGTGATGAAAGAAAACCTGTCGCCAAATTATTCTATTCAAAGCTTTATCGATGACCCTTATTACTCCCCCGTAATGCCGAAGTTCCGAATTCGCATGGAAGGCACAGAAGTACTCGAGAAACTCTATAACGCCAGTACTAATTTCAAGAAAAAAGGAATTTTCATTGATGTGTATACATTAGACTATAGCCTTAAATATACAGCCGTAGATAAACTTTTCCGGCTCGCAGTGATGCTGCCCGTATACAAGATCCTTACCAGAATGGATGTTACGTTTAAAGGCAAGCTAAAGTTAATGGCTTTAAAAAAATTCTACCTTCTCTTAGAAACTTTTTATAGCAAGCTTCCTAAGAACAAGCAGCTAATTTCATATTCTCCTAGTTATCTTTATAAGCCATTAAAACCAGGACCTTATTATGAATTGGATAAAACATTCAGCCGAATCATAAAGTTGCCGTTTGAAACAATCATGCTGCCAGCCCCAAGTGATCCTGACCACGTGTTAAAAAGTTGTTACGGAAACAATTATATGATTCCAAACAAAACTTACATGACCGTTCTACAGCATTTAAAGGCGGTAAACCTTTAGCGAGCGGCGATGTTCCAAAAATCCAAGAAATCCCTTCGTGTTCATTAAAGTTTTCTATATAAGGGTCAGGGGTTCTATGGGGTATAATCCCATCAAAGAAAAGGGGTTGAAAGAATGAGCCAGGTTGCGTAAACAAAAGAAAAGGTTTGGAATGATATAGTTGAAATGATTCATAAAAATAAGACCGTATCAACAACAAGAGGCAGGGCTAAAGCGACTCTACATAAAATTAAGGGAGAAACCATATACTTAGAGTTTCAACATCAAGAGCAGACAAGAATTGCAAAAATAAGAAAAGAAGATTTTAACCAGGCATATGAATTCCTGTCAAAAAAAGGAAAGGTTAGACAGACTGATTTATCCACCACTGATAAAAGGTATGTATTAGGAGCTATGAAGGAATTGGTTCTCGTCGTCCAAATATTAAGGTAGTTTTTACTTTACAGTTAAAACGAGAACCATCCCTATACTCCACCTGCCCTATGCACTAGATCCTTGGATACGCCCAAGATCCTTGCTGCCTGTCGGAGGGTGATGCCTTCAATCGTTTTGACTTGCATGAGATAGTGATCTCTCTGACATCCGGGCAGGCTTTTTACCTGGGCAATGCCCATCACGCCGAGCAGTTGTTTGATTTCTTCCCGCGCCTGTTCATCTGTCAATTTTCGTCTAAAATAAATGTCTTCAAGGCACTTATCTTGATTGGACCGCTCATTGAATTCTTTGAATCGCTCTACTGCCATTGGACGATCTTCTCCAAACATATTCAGAACCGCATGCCGATCCAACAACCCTCCTGGAAAATACTTTTCGCCATAATATCCGGCACAGCTGCTCCATTCCCAGTCTTCCACCCGTGAACAGATACCTGCCTTGACGGGATTCTGGTGGATATACCGAACAACAGTGAGAAAGTATTCCTCCGTTTCGACGTTTTCACTTTTGAACCGGTCCTGGAATAGATGCCCTGTCGTGGCGTATTTCCAATTGTAAAAAGTTGCGTAACTCACCCCAATTCGCTTCATTGTTATGGCCAGTTCCTCTTGCCCTTCCCTTAAAAGCAAATGCACATGGTTGCCCATCAGGCACCAGGCATACATAGTGAACTCAGCTATCCTTTTGTACTTTTTCAAGATATCAAGGAACTTCATCCGGTCTTCGTCATCATGGAAAATTTCCTGCCGGTTCGCTCCCCGCAGCATCACATGGTAAACGCCGCTTTCACTTTTCCTTCGCGCTTCCCGAGGCATCCCTGCCACCTCACTTTCCAATCCTGCGCAATTTCAATGCTTCTTCAATCGCAACATCAGAAATAAATTGGTCGCCTCTCATGTCGGAAATCGTCCGGGCCAGGCGAATGAGCTTGATTTGGACCCTGTTGCTGAGACCATGCTTCATGGATAAGTCCTGCAGCTGGCTTTGCTGGCACTCCGTCAGCGGCCGATTTCCTATAAGCTGCTCAAACGGGACACTGCTATTGCAGATCTCCATCCCGTAACGGTCGTATTGTCTTTCCCTGGCTTCTGTAACTCTTCTTCTGAAAACTTCGGAGGACTCATTTTTGATAAAATCATAACCCTTAAGATTGACAGGTTTTAAGGAAAGAAGGATATCAATCCTGTCTAAAACAGGGCCTGACACCCTGTTCTTATAAGCCTTTATCTGTTTTTCCGAACAAGTGCAATAGTGGGTGTCAGAACCCAGGTATCCACAGGGACATGGGTTCATGGCGGCAACACTAGCGTTGCGTAAAAGT
>NZ_JAGGQU010000011.1 GCF_018613155.1 Bacillus sp. ISL-55
CCATGCTGGGCGCACACAAAAAAACACCGGGCGAATTACCGCCCGATGTCTTCAATTTCAAACTTATTTACGGATCCACACTGCACCAGCAGAGTTATCCTTCGCTTCGCCGATGACCTGGAACTTCAATCCTAGTTCAGGTAGCTTTTTGCCAGCATCCGGGATCAGTCCGTTGATGTATTTGTTAGAGTCATCAAACGTTGTCACACCTGGAAGTCCTTCATATTCGTACAATCCGCGTGATGGAGAATCCACTGTCCAGGCAGGTGCCTTGTCCAGTGAGAATGCTGCGTCAGCGATTTGATAACGTGTGCTGCCCTTTACAGTATCCTGCCCTTTAAGTTTGCCAACGATTGCTTCTGGATGTGAGTCAACCACACCGATGAAGCCTTCGCCAGGGTGGACGCCAACCCAGTTGTCTGTGAAGCTGTCGTCACCGTACCAAACAACCAAACCAGTGTTGTACTTCACGCCGCGGCCAGTATTCAAGCCTTTGTCAGAACCAGCGTAGTTTCTCCACTCAAGGTAGTAGTAATGGTCTTTGTCAAACAAACCATTTGTTGAGATAAAACCATCAAGAGTCACTTGCTCAGTGCCTTCTGCATCATCTGCAAAAACTTCTGTTCCGTCAACAGTCAGGCTAAGGTTGTCGATTGCGAAACCTTCAGGAGCAAGGCCCCCGTCTGTTACATATTCAAACACAAGCTGAACTTTCTGGCCTGCGAACTGGCTTAAGTCATAAGACTTATCTTCCCATTCGCCTTGAGTTGTTTCCATGCCGCCAGCCGTATTTTCATCACCAATAACGTCCAACGTTGTTTTTGTGCCATCTTCAGTCACTGCTTTTACATATACATAGTCATAATCGAATTCTACTTCGTACCATGCTTTGTAATCGAAAGTAGCTGTTGTTGCATCTGCCAGGTCGAATACAGGTGTTTCCAATGCAGTATGCAGGTCATCCCCTTTTGTACTGTAGTAGTACTTCTCACCGAAAGCTGGCTTGATGCCTTCTACCTTTTTCTTAGGAAGGTTCACTTTTACAATGCCGTTATTCTTTGACTTCGTCACACTCTGGTCGATGACTGCAGTCAAACCATTTTCGTCAATGTCTTCATAATCTACTTCTGTAATGTTAGCCCAGTTGCCGCCCATGATTTTCTGGAAATACTCCTTGTTCTGTGGAGAGAAGCTTGTAGGTTCTGTACCTGCTACTGCTCCATTCCAGCTGCCGCCGCTCATGATGGACCATGATGCAACTGGCTCGCCTTGTCCAGTGTACTGTGTGTCGTACTCATCTGGAAGACCTAAGTCATGTCCGAATTCGTGTGCGAATACACCAACCGCTCCATCTTCAGGCTCGATTGTGTAATCGAAGGCAGCCATTGAACCGCCCCAATAAGGAACCGCCGCTGTGCCTTCTGTTCCAGGAACATCGTACACTCCGTCAAGTACCCAGCGATGTGACCAGATTGCATCGTCACCTAATGCACCGCCGCCAGCTTCCTGGCCGACACCAGCGTGAAGGACCATCAAGTGGTCAACAAGGCCGTCCGGCTCGTTTTGGTTGCCGTCTGCATCTAAATCATACAGGTCGAACTGGTCGAACTCAGAAAGATCTGTACCATTAGCTACCGCAGCTGCTAATGCGTCTTTAACGAAGTCACGCGGTCCTTTTTCACCATTATTGTCATGCCCGCCTTCAGGATTGTCATCACCATAGTCAGCAGCATTGCCAGGTACGGTTACCCAATCAGTTACATGGCCGTCAACTGTGTAGCTGCCGCCAGACTGCTCTTCGTAATATTGCTTAAATGTCTGGACCTTTTCCCCATTGAATAATGTGAACTCTTCGTCACCGAACAGCATTTTTTCATAATGCTCTCGGCTGAAGTCATCTGAATACATATAGCCTTCTTCTTGTTCGATGTTATTGTGCTTGAAGTCTGCGAATTCTGCTAAGAGGACAAGTACTTTGTCTTCTCGTACTTCACCGTTATAAGGAGCCTGCTTTGCAGGATCCACTTTAGCGTATCCTGTCGGCTTGCCCTTTTTAAAATTGTCATGCCCTTTGTCAAGCTGCTTCGTCAGCTTGTCTTTTTGCTTTGTCAAAAAGTCCTTGGACTTCTTTGTCATTTCATCTTCAGCTGTGTGCTTGTCTGTCTTGCCCGCTTTAGTGCCCTGCTTCTTCTTGATATATTCTGTTACCGCTTTGTTGACTTCTTCCTGTGAAGAGCCTTTCGCAATTAGGCCGCGCTCCTGTAAGGCTTTTGCCAGGCGATCCTGATCAACGATGTTCAGATCGATTGGCGCTGATACAGGAGCTGTTGCAGCTTCAACAGATTTAGTTGCAACTGGTGAACCTGCAAATGATCCCGCAAATAATGTCGAAGCGAAAACAGCACTTGCCGCCACGCTAGAAAGAACCTTTAACGAACTTTTCTTCTTCAAAAAGATAACCCCCTGCTAGTTTCCAAGTTTCGAATTTTCATATTTTCTGAAGACTCTGATTGGAATTGTAGCAAGGTTTTGAAATATTGTAAATTTTTAAAATATAGTAATATATATCTATAAAGTCAGCCATTTTTTGCCTGAAAAACTTAATTTCAAAATAAAACTCCATCATTCTTCCTGTTTTCATCTCAAATATAAGTGTAAATAAAACTATTTTAATAAAGTTTAATATTGGGAAATTTTCTTCGTGTCACTAAATTTGATTCGAAGGAACTAGAACTTTTTTGCAAAAAAAGAGAGCACAGTGATCTGCACTCTCCTTCTAAACTATTAATTTAATTTTGTTACGCGTCCCTCGATTTGTGGATTAACTACATCTTTTTCCTTGATATAGTTAACCAACGCATCCAAATCTACTACATCGATTGTCTTATCTGTAATCGTTGCAAGGATTGCGTATCCATCCCCGCCTCCAGCCATATAGTTATTGACTGTGATTGAGTAAGTTTCATTCATATTAATTGCATTACCATCGTTATCAGTAATTGAAACTATACGATCTCCAGCAGGTCTTGAGTCATCATAAGATACCTTCAGACCGGAAATAGGCATGATACGGACTTTACTGCCCCATTGCTGTTCTAGCAGAGTCTTAATGACTTCACCAGTCACATTCATTTTCACAAGATCGTTTCCGAACGGCTGTACAGTGAAAGCTTCTTTCCACGTAATTTCGCCTGCGTCGATGTCAGCACGGACTCCACCTGAATTCATGAAGGCAAAATCAGTGCCTGTCTGCCAGCGCATTGCGTCAGCCACCAGGTTACCCATTGCAGATTCACCAGCAGCACTTGTGTCACGGCTGATGTAAGAAGGAGTTGTTCCGATTACTTCATTCAGGATCGGCGCGACATCTGCTACATAGCTGTCCAGCATCGCTTTAATTTCTGCATCAGGCTCAATTTGATCACGGTACGTTGTTACAATTTCGGCCTTGCCAACCATGACATCTTTCGTTACAGGGTTGATCAATAAATCTACATCAGAAAAAGCAGTACCAGAGGAATAAGACTGAACGACAATTTTTCCATCCACTTTCGTGTTGGTATAAGCGTGATTATGTCCGCCTAATAACACGTCCACTTCATCATCTACATTTTGAGCGATTTCAACAAGCTCTTCACCTGCTTCAGATCCATCCATTTTTGAAAAAGATGGGTTATGCGCTAAAACAACGATTGTTTCAACACCCTGCTCCTTTAATTCCTCAGTGTAGCGGTTGATGGCTTCTGTTTCGTCTGTGAATTGAACATCTTGAACTGCACTTGGAATAACAATGCCTGGTGTGTCAGATAGAGCTACACCGATCACTCCAACAGGAATTCCGTTTACATCTAAAACAGTGTATGGATTTAAAACATTCTCACCTGTCGCTTTGTATATAAGGTTAGCTGCGACATAAGGAAAGTCTGCACCTTCGAATTCGCCATACTTACTCTCTGTTTTCGGGTGGATTCCGCCATCGATTAAGCGGAGCATTTCTTCCACGCCTTCATCAAACTCGTGGTTGCCTACAGTACCAGCATCAAAACCAAGCTCATTCAGAATCTTGATCGTTGGCTCGTCCTGAAGCAAAGCAGATACCGGCGAGCTAGCTCCGACAGCATCACCCGCATGAAGCATTAAGGTATTAGGATTTGTCGCTTCACGTTCTTTTAAATATGCAGCAAGATAATCCACCCCGCCTGCATTGATTTTTGAATTATACGTGTCCAACTGGCCATGGAAGTCATTGATTCCTAAAAGCTGGAGGCCGATTGGCAAGTGCAGTTTGAACTTTGCAAAACCACTGTCCAGGTCTTCAGCATATTCAATCAACCCACTTTCCGGCAGGGCATTTTGTGCAGCTGGTGTGGAGTTGAATGTAACATTTAACGCTTTGTCTACGCCTGCGAAGCTCCAGTTATTGTCCGCTGAAGGATCGATTGCTCCCACTTCACGGATATAATCGATGATTGCCTGACGGTTTTCATCTGGATACATCTCTACAGCTGTCATATTTTTAACACCTGGGAAGGTTCCAGTTGCACGATAGTTATTTGTAACAACAAGGAACTCCTGCTCTAGGTCGATTGGCTGGCCATTAAATTGCAAGTTCTTGATGCGATTAGCCTCTTCGTTTACCAGGTTGCCCTTCGGATCATATTTTGCCGGTTCAGTTACATCGATTTCATATGTTACGCCATCGATGACATCATAGTTGTATACTGGGTAATTTGGATTGATAAGCGACTGTTCTTCACTGCTATTTTCATCAATCTGATTGAACTGCCCAGCAGACATTTCCAGCCATTCTTTTACATCGCTGCCGTTAATTTTAATAGTTGCGACAGTGTTAGGATACAAGTACAGGTCCGCTACGTTTTTGATGGCGATTGTACCTTCAGGAATATAAGTGTAATCACTCGCTCCGCCTCGTCCAGACTTAAATGGTGCACCTGCAGACAGGATTGGCAGATTTTCATCAGGCGTTCCTGCGACTTGTTTCTCTACATACCATTTCTGTGCATTTGTCACGATTTGGATGGATGGATCGTCTTGAACCAATGCGAAATAACTGTGGATGTCAGCCTCTGTTTCTCCAACAGGCTGGTTGACATATTTTACAGTACCTTCGTGATCTTCTTTTACCGCTTCTAAAATATCTTTATCTGCATCAACTAAAGGTTTCTTGGCTACCTTATCCCAAACTGCTCTTAGTTCAGACTTCGAGCTCTTTACATTCCACTTGCCTTTTTCCTTTGCGATCGTCAAGTCCATTACGCCAAGCTGGTTACCCCAGTTTCCCGACATGACAACAGGGACGCCATTGATCGTTCCATTGTCAGCATCTACGCCAGGAAGGTCCTTGAAGTCGCCCGGGAATGTTAAATGATTGTGTCCAGTGATGATAGCATCGATTCCATCAACAAGCGATAAGTCGTATGCTGCGTTTTCTTCCATCTCTACAACCTTCTCATCGCCAATACCTGAGTGGGATAGTGCGATGATGATGTCAGCGCCTTCTTCCTTCATCTTAGGAATCTGGGCCTCGACTGATTTTACGATATCTTTTGTAATTACTTTCCCGTCAAGATTCGCTTTATCCCATTGCATGATTTGCGGTGTTACAGCACCAACAACGCCAACTTTGAGGATATGTGTTTTGCCATTTTCATCTGTTACCTTTTTATTAAAAACTTTATATGGTTTGAAGTAGTTTTCATCATTGTCTGGATTATCGTCACCATCATCCTTGAAGACATTCGCGTTCACATACGGCATCGGTGCGTCATCAAGCACTTCATCGAGGTATTCCAGTCCATAGTTGAACTCGTGGTTGCCGACTGTAGCAGCATCATAGTCCAGTAGTTCCATAGCTTCAAAGACTGGATGCATTTCGCCATCTTCCAGCACATCGACCTTCGCTTTATAGTCGCCAAGCGGATTTCCCTGAATCAGGTCACCATTATCAAAAAGCAGATTGTTCTTGCCTTCTTCTTCGGCTCTAGCCTGCTTGATTAATGTAGCGGTCTTTGCAAGTCCGAATTCATGAGATGTAGCATCTTTATAATAATCATAGTTATATAAATGTGTATGAATATCTGTCGTTCCCATAATGCGAAGCTGTACTTCGTGCTTTCCTGCTTGAGCAGGCTTTCCTGCATGGCTCGGCTTTCCAGCTGCAAATGTTGTGTAATAAACTGGACCTGCTAATACAGATAACGCCATTGTTGTGGCAACAACGGTTTTTCCTATCTTGCGCAAAGGCTTCTTCAAGAAATCCATCTCCTTAATGAGTAAATTGGTAGAATACGTGTTTAATTATAGTAGGATTGACGAATAAGGAAATGGACTGATAGACCTGAATTTTCTTAACTTTTTGTTAAGAGAGTGTAAATAGCCAGGACTTAATTCCTGATAATTGTAGGTACCCCTCGAAAGCTGTCTGTTTTTGCGAATATTTTAATTATCATTTTTCCGCAAAAAGTACTACCATCGATATATAAGATTGAAACTTTACTAGCGTGGTAATGTATTATAGACCCTTTTTCAAGGAGTGTTTGAACTATGAAGGAATTATTAAAAGAATTGATTCTGATTGACAGCTCCACAAAGGAAGGTGCCAATCAGGCGGTGGAGTTTTGCAAACAATGGCTCATTGAGCATGAATTACAGCCAAATTTGATTGAAAACAATGGTTATAAAATGCTGGTCTGCGAGATTGGTGAGGGAGATAAAACGATCGTATTCAACGGACATGTTGATGTGGTCAGCGGTAAAAAGGAGCAGTTCGTGCCCGTTGAAAAAGATGGCAGAATCTATGCAAGAGGCGCGGCTGATATGAAAGCCGGCGTTGCTGCGATGATGGTCGCGATGAAAGAATTGCAGAATCAAAAACTCGGAGTGAAAATCCAGCTGCAGATTGTTTCGGACGAAGAGATTGGCGGGATGAATTGTACCGGCTACCTTGTGGAAAATGAATATCGCGGGGATTTTGTTATCTGTTCTGAGCCGACACAGCTAGGGGTTGCTCTGCAGGCAAAAGGGGTTTTGAGAGTCGAAGTCGAGGTTACCGGAAAGTCTGCTCACGGCAGCAGGCCTTGGGAAGGCGAAAACGCAATCGTAAAGGCCTATCAAATATATGAAAAACTGCTTCAATTGCCTTTTACAAAGGAAAGCTCGGATTTCTATCAATCACCCTCTATTAATCTAGCCATCATCTCGGGCGGCGAGGTTTTTAACAAGGTACCTGATCATTGCGTCATGTCCCTTGATATCCGTTACCTACCTGGACAAGATTCCGATTCGATTGTGCAGCAGATCGAAAGCATCTCGGATGGTAAAGTTACCGTCAGTCTTAAAGGAATCCCTGTGGCGACAAAGCGGGATGATTCATTTATCACTCAGTTGAAACCAGTTTTGGAAAAGCATATTGCTGGTGAAGCAGTGATATTTGGCCAGCACGGAGCAGCCGACACCCAGTATTTCGCAGCACATGGAATCCCGGCAATCGAGTTCGGGCCTTCAGGAGCGAACTGGCACGGAGATGACGAATTTGTCGAGCTGGAATCGCTTGAAAAGTATAAAGATATTTTAATAGATTTCGTTAAAACATATTAAAGCTAAAACTAAAAGACAGCCACCCGGCTGTCTTTTTAACTGCTTAAACGATATTTCTTTGTCCATGAGTAAAGCAATAAACCCGAAATTAACAATATTTGCAGCAAAAAGACAACCGAATCCCAAAAACGGATGCTCGTAATTGGTTCAAAGAATCCCGGCAACATGATTTCATTTACAGCGAAAAACATTTGAGGGATGTAGTAGTAGGCGGTGATGATCAGGGTGAGTAGGATGCCTATTAGATAGAAACAAGCATATCTTCTTATCACCTTCTCTTCTCCAGAAAATGACACAGTTGCATGGCTTATTTTTATAAATGGAATCCTTTTACTCAGATAGTGCTGGCCGTTTTCCATTAAATTATAACAACCAGTGAGGTTTTCAATAATATAATAAAAGTCTGTTTTCATAAAAACGCAAAGTTGATAGATAAGTCTTATTAGAGTATTAAAAACCACAATACCTAAAATACCTGAAAAAAGCCAGTCTGTACTTACGAGTAACAGAATTAATGAGGTAAAAATCACTACAATATCTATATACATACCAGCATACAATAACTTATTTCTTTTTTGTGGCGGTAACTTCCAAGCCTGAGTCAGGTCTGTCTCAAGTACAGCAAAAAATAGTCTATGACCCAGTTCAAGCTTAGCATTCAAACCTTCTCCTCTAATCGCAAGAATATGTCCAAACTCATGGAGTAAGACTAAAATCAAAGTTATTAAAATTATGGCTGCAACATTTCCAATCATTAATTCAAAAATAAATATATCCTTATAATGTGGAATCAAACTAGGGTCAAAAATAAACATCATTATACTTGCAATAAGCATACCGACATAGATTTTTGTGGTAGTATCGTTGAAGAGTATTTGGCCCAGCCTTTCAGGAACCCACTGAAAACCTGTATCTTTTTTATTTTCAATAATAATTGCTACTTTTTCACCATCTAGTTCGCACACAATTTCCAGTTCTATCAATTGATGAACAAATTCAAGGATATCGATTTCTTCATCTGCGTATTGTTTTTTAAGATTATTTTCGATCTCATTTAAAGGCACATTACCCTGTATCAATTTAATAGCTTCAATACATACTTTTGGCATTTCATAGAATTCGTTAGTAATAGTATCTTCTACAATATAGTTCTGCTTTTCTTCACGAAAGACTAATTGATGAAGTTTAAGCTGGCTATTATAGGTAATTCCCATGAAAAACCCACCTCTTACTGCACATTTTATGCAATTAAATAAGGATGCTTTAAAAAAGCATCCCTTCCATTATGGAATGATCGGAAGATAGTTACACCACCAGCAAGTAGTTTTCACTTTATTTAATTTACGGATTTTCATATTGTCACCTCCTTTTTTACAGACGTATCAAATAAATTTGCTGGTATATCCATAGATCTTTGATATTTATCGTGAAATTCAACCCATGTTGAAAAGATCTCTTTAAAAACTTCAACCAAATGAGGATCAAATTGAGTCCCTGCTCCAGCTAATATCCGGTCATATGCCTCACCTACTGGCATGGCAGATCGATATGATCTTGAAGAAGTCATTGCATCAAAGGCATCAGCAATAGAAACAACCCTTGCTAGATACGGAATTTCTTGACCACTTAACTGCTCAGGATATCCTTTTCCATCCCATCTTTCATGATGTGATTTTATAATGTCGATGCTATCCCCTATTCCATTCACTTTCATGATTGCCTCAGCACCAACCTCAGGGTGGGTTTTGATAATCTCATACTCTTCCTTTGTCAACTTTCCAGGTTTCATAAGTATATGGTCAGGGATATTCACCTTTCCAATATCATGCAACAAGCACGCATAATAGAAAGCGTTCAATTCTTCCTTGGAGTATTTTCCAGTGGCGATAGCTAGCATATGAGCATAGCGCGCAACACGCTCACTATGTCCTTTGGTATATGGATCTTTTAGTTCAATAGTGGCAATAACCCCTTTTACAATACCTTCGAGTTGCGTATCATATGATGTTTTTATTGCATCGACATAACCCATGAATCTCTTCAAAACAACGTAAGCAATACCAGCCAATACTAAAACTAGAATTAATGGGAAAAGCACCTCATTTGTCCTAAGCAAAATGCCAATAAAAAGGTATTTAAAAAGCATGCCGTTAAAAACAACCATGAAAAATCGTTTATTCACAAAGATTGGCGAAAATAAGATTAGAAAGACTTCAACTACATTTCCGCTCGCATACTCCATTGAATTTCCCCAATATGTAACACCGTCATTAACAATTGAAAGAAGGACGAAACACATGACAAAAATATATTTTATCGATGATGTTCTGTTTGTTTTATTTAAATAATGAGCTATTGGAATTAGACCAATCATAAAAATATAATACCAATAGCCAAAGGCACCCGGTAAACCAGGCTCAATATGAACAATGAACTTTTTATATATGTAGTAATAAAAAAAATCATATGTAATGGAAATACTGTAGAATAGCGCTAAAAACCAAGTAATAGCCCTTTTTTCTTCATGGTTTAAGCTAGAACTTTTCACTGTTGAATGCATGAGAGTACCCCGCGTTTTCTGTCAATTAATTGAATCATTGTTTACATTCATATCGCCAACATTTTTTTCTAGTTTAATAGTTTTATTGAAATAAGAAAAAAATGAATCATTTTACCTATTTTATAATTTTGCCAACTTTCGACAATTTTCTTTATTATAAACCAAAAGGACTATTTATTAAAATAGTCCTTTTGGTTTATTTATTGGATATATTTTCATTATATAGATATAGTTATTAGGCTGGTATATTTATAGTGACCTGCGTTCCTTTACCAAGCTCACTACCGATAACTAAACCTCCACCATGTTCTTCAATAATTTTTTTACTAACCATTAACCCTAACCCGTTTCCACTTTGTTTAGTTGTATAGAAAGGTTCTCCCAACTTAGCCAGTTTGTCTGGTTCAATCCCACACCCTTCATCGATGATGGAGACTTCAACCTTATTATCTTTTGTTTTTGTTCGAATGGTAACAGTACCACCTTCGGGCATTGCTTCCATTGCATTTTTTATTAGATTGATAAACACTTGCTTTAGTTGGTTTTCATCACATAAAAGGACTGGAGTATCTTTCGTATCAAGAATTATATCGATATCCTTTCTCTGGGCGTGTGGATCAATTACGGATATTACGTATTGAATAATCTCTTCAACTTTTTTTGGTTTCTTTATTGCTGTATTAGGTTTTCCTAAAATTAAAAGATCATTGACAATACCGTTAATTCTATCAATTTCATTTAACATTATCGGATAATACTGATCGTCTTCTTTATCCTTTTCCTGCTGAAGCTGGGTAAAGCCTTTAAGTGCTGATAATGGATTTTTAATTTCGTGTGCTACAGCCGTTGCCATCTGACCAATGACAGCCAGTTTTTCTTTCTGCCTCAGATCTTCATAAACAGATTTAATCGCATTTAAGTATGATTGAAACCGTGTTAACAATATCCATGCAATGATTGCAATAAAAATGATTAAGGCCATAGGAATGAGTACTTTAGGAGATTGAAAGATCACTCCCATAATCATGTATTTAACAAAGAAACCAAGTGTCATAGTCCAGAAGAATCTATTGCTTACAAAAATTGGAGAAAAAAGGATAAAGTATATTTCTAGTATATGCCCACTTTTAAACTCATGATCCGTACCCCAATAAATTAAGAAGTTATTTATAAAGTCCACAAACATAAAAGCAAAGAAATATAGATACTTTACTTTTTCAGGATTACCGTTTTTTACCAGGTATATAGCTATAGGTAATAATGCAAAGAGAATAATATGAAAGATAAAACCCATGCCCTGAGCAGGAAGGCCAGTCTCCGTTTTATTAAAATATGGAATTAAATAATAATAGGTAAAATCATAAGGTAATAGAATGAGATAGAATATCGTGAGAAAGTACTTAACCGCTTTTACTTCCTCATATAATAAAGCCGTATTTTTTCTTAATTGGTCCATAAAGGGAATCTCCTTAAATTTCGCACATTGATAGCCTTATTATATCAGGATGTGTCACTTCTTGTTACATTTTGTCTCATTGTGCAATGAATTTTTAATAAATGTTTTTTATGGGTGGAAAGGAATTTTTTATGGAAGGAAAAATGGATCAGGCGATGATGTGCCTGATCCATTTTCTTATGCTGTTTCGCTTAGGTTGTATTCGTTGAGGATTCCTTCGAGCTTGAGTGCGAGTCCCATGCTGCCCTGGATTTTCAGCTTTCCTGTCATGAAAGCTGCTGTTCCGTTCAGTTTGCCCATGATCATCTTTTTGAAGTTTTTATCTGAGAGCTTCATGGTACAGTTTGGGGTCCCTTCAGTTCCTTCGACCACTCGGGCAGTTCCGTCGGATATAAAAAGTTGGAACGTCCCGGTGTCGTCGCCTGTGATATCATACTGATAAACAACATTCATGCCGTGAATCGGCTCTGGTCTTTCTTTCATGACCTTTTCGATTTCCTGCCAGACTTCTCTGACCGACTTATTTTCCAACATCCTCGTCACCTCTATCAACCTATTTATTTCCATCATACCCGACGGAAGTCCTATTGGGCAATCCGAAAATGGACGTATTATCTGATAATTCCCTATATTCGTCGGGTTGCTTTTAGCTTAGCTGCCCGTACTTGCGAAAGCCTTCAAGCCTCTGTTCCAAAATGCATAGGCAAGGACACAGCAAACAATCGCTGCAACAGGGGTCCAGAGCGCGAATTCCTTGTAGCCGGACTTGTCGATAAAATAGGCTGCCGGATAGAATGCTGTGAAACCGTAAGGGATGATCCATGTCAGGAACATGCGGATTCCTTTGTGATAGATGGTCAGCGGGTATCTCGCAAAATCACTCAAGTTAAAGACTGCCCAGACAATCGGCAGGCTGTCGATCATCCAGAAACTGAACGTCGCGAAAAATAAGTTAATCGCCACGAAAATCAATCCGGATGAAATGATCATGACAACCAGCATGGCAATTTCCGCTGCTCCCCAAACGAGGTCAAGCTGTGGAATCGCTGTTCCCAGAATGATCAAGCCGATGATCAGCTGACCAAAGCCATCCTGATGAAGTCTGTCTGCTACGACATGGAACAATGGGTTGACCGGCCTGATCAGCAAACGATCCAGTTTGCCCGGCCTGATATACTGCCAGCCAAGCGTCCATAGATTATCGAAGAAAATCTGGTGGATTGAACGGCCAGTTGCCGCGATACCATATATGAACAATATCTCATAAAACGACCAGCCATTGATCTGCTCAATGTGGTCGAACACTACTTTTACAAAAAAGATTGAAGCGAACTGCTCAAGCATGACTGAGGCGACACCGATCAAGAAGTCGATCCGGTACTCCATCATCACCTTCATATGGCTCTTCGCAAACTCCCAATATAATCTCGTATAACGACGCATGATATCGCCTCCTATCCTCCAAAAATCGTAATCTGTTTAATCGCCTGTGACCAGATTACCCTTACCAAAACATATAATGAAATGAGCCAGAACAACTGGACTCCAAGTGCCAAATATGCATCCGTTCCGGTGATTAATCCGGAATAAATTGATACAGGCAGATATACCATTGCCTGAAACGGAAGAAACTCTGTAATCGTTCTTAGCCAATCCGGAAAAAGCGTGATTGGCACTAAAGCCCCTGAGAAAAATGTAATCAGTGATTCCTTCAAAACTCTTACTCCCCATACATTGACAGTCCAGAACGCAAGAACGCCAACAAGAAAATCGAAGAACGTACCGATCCAGATTCCCACCAGCGCACTCACTATGAATAGCAAAATCGTCTCAGGTGATTTCGGGAAGCTTAAATCCATGAAGAAGTAAGCAATCAGCACCATCGGCAGCGTCCCCTGGATTAGGTACATGATTTTCTCCCCAATATCCACCGCGAACATTTTAAAAATCATATCGTAAGGACGCATCAGTTCGATTGCAACCTGACCTTCCTTTATATTCTCCGCAAGCTCATTGCCGACGCCTCCGACAAATCCCTGAAGCAGCATCGCAATCACGATATACGTCAGCATCGTTTCAAGATTAATATTTTGGATTGTCGTCTGGTTGGCGTAGACTGCCTGCCAGAAGAAGTAAATAATCAACAGCCTCATTACCGCCGAAACGGTCCCGGCCCAGTACCAGGCCGAATAGGCCGTGTTCTCCTGCATCCGCCCTTTAGCTATTTGCCAATATTTCCTCATGCTCTCCCCCCTGTTCCTGCTTGTTGTACAGCTCCTCAACGATCGTCTCGATCTTAGGATCCGCTATATTCAAATCGCCAATTTCATACATGCTCATCATTTCCGAAATGACAAACGAGCTTTTCACAGTCTCATGGTCAAACGATAGGCTGACCTTTGTTTCCTCTTCATTCGGTAAAACTTCTACCTGATCAGTGAGCGACGCAGGCAGTACGAACTTTTCCTTATCTGCCAGCTCAAAATGGATGACGCGCTGCTGGCCAAATTGCTTTTTAATCTGCTCAAGCCCACCATCGTATAAAATCGTACCGCCATCAATAATGATGATCCGGTCGCAGATTTCCTCGATGTCCTGCATGTCATGTGTAGTCAACAGCACTGTTGTGCCCCAGCGCTGATTCATTTCCTTAATAAACTTTCTGATTTTTACTTTTACCGCAATATCCAGACCGATTGTCGGCTCATCCAGGTAAACAACCTTAGGCCTGTGAAGAAAGGCCGCAGCCAGTTCACAGCGCATTTTTTGCCCTAGCGAAAGCTGTCTGACCGGAATGCCGAGCAATGGCTCCAGGTTTAACACCTCCGTAAACATGGCGACCGTTTCCTGATACTCTTGCTCGGGAATCTCGTAAATATGTTTTAACAGATTATAAGATTCACGAACCGGGATATCCCAAAACAGCTGTGTCCGCTGCCCGAAGACCGCCCCGATGTTGACTGCATTCTTCTGACGGTTTTCATACGGTACCAGCCCATTCACCGTCACCTTCCCCGAAGTCGGTGTCAGGATTCCCGTCAGCATCTTGATCGTCGTCGACTTCCCGGCACCATTCGCGCCGATATAGCCAACAGTCTCTCCCTGCTCAATCGTAAAATTTATCCCCTTCACGGCATGCTTTGTCTCATACTTACGGTTAAAAAGCGACTTGATTGCCCCCTTGAGACCAGGGTCCCGCTTCACCAATTTATATTCCTTCTTCAAATTCTCAACTGTAATCACATTATCACTCTCCAAGAACATACATTCGATTTTTAGGCACAAAAAAACCACAGACATCCCAGTCTGTGGTTACGCAGTTATTTTAACATGACAAAAATAAGCGCTACTACACACAATACAGGCAGGCCGAAGGTAAAACATATGAAGTTGATGTAGTTGCTTGATTACAATCAATCATTTCGACTGCCTCCTTAGGTTATTTAAGTACTTTCATATTGTACCTTTTAAAGAAAATTTTGGCAATAGTATTGTAAAAAAATAAATGGTGCCTGATTTTACTCAGGCACCGTGAACTATTTTATTATTAAACTTTAAATAAGTGATCAGTTCTTCCAGGGTTTCAAAGTGTCCGGCAGTACCGAATTCATGGAATATATTCATCTTCCGCAAAATCCCGCCGAGGTCAAGGTCGTTGCCGACAAGATAAAGGTTCTGGCCCCGCTCTTTCAACTGATCCTTAAGCTGCAGCAGGAGCAGTGCACCTGAAGCATCAACAACCGTTACTTTTTCTATATCTATAACTATATCAGGATTGCTATCCGAACTGATTGTCTTCGTTATAAGCTCTGTAGCCCCAAAATAAAGCGGCCCTTCCAGGCTATATACCTTTAATCCTTTTTCCGTCTTACTATTAATCTTGAAACCTTCCTCACTCATCCGCTTCATGAATATCAGCGCGCTCATGACAATTCCGACGCCTACCGCTACCATAAGGTCAATGGCTACTGTTAAAATCATTGTCACCAGCATGACCGCAGCATCGGTCTTCGGCTCATCCTTAAGGATTTTCAAGCTGTCGTAATCGAACATTGTGATTCCGGTCATGATTAAAATCCCCGCTAGCACTGCAAGCGGAATTTCTTCCGCCAGCGGTCCGAATACCAGCATGAACAGCAGCAAGGCAACGCTATGGACCATGGCAGAAAGAGCAGTCTGTCCACCGCTGCGCAAATTGACAACAGACCTGACTGTCGCACCGGCACCAGGCATCGCGCCGAACAAACCAGCAAAGGCGTTACCAATCCCCTGGCCAATTAACTCTTTATTGCTCTTGTGCTTCGTACCTGTCATATTGTCCATGACGACAGATGTAAGCAACGAATCAATTGATCCAAGGACCGCAATGCTTAATGCTGCCGGGATGAGTTGGATGATGACACTCAGGTCTGCAATTGGTAAATGGAATTGTAGAAGTCCTTTCGGAATCTCGCCAATTCTCTCTGCGGTGTCAAAGAAAATGAAATCGTTTATAAATGGCAGTGTAAAATGGACGGCAGGAACCACTTTTTCCAGAAGAATTACCGCAACGGTGCCTAAAATCAACGCCATCAAGCTTGGCGGGATGACCTTAATCCATTTCATGGCTACCAGCATAAAAACAATCGTCAACAGCACGACTAAAAAGCTGCCCGTCAAATACTGCAGCTGCCCCATGATAATGATGATGGCAATCCCGTTCATAAAACCACTGACGACCGGTAGGGGGATGAATTTCAAATAATTACCTGCTTTAAGTAACCCAAATACAATCTGAAATAACCCACCCATGAACGCGGCAATGAACGCATACTCCAGCCCCTGGGTCGCCACGATACCAGTAAAGATAATCGTGATTGGCCCAGTCGGACCCGTAACCTGCCCCTTCGTCCCGCCAAACAAAGCAGCAAAAAAACCAGTGATGATGGCTCCATACAAACCAATGATAGCTCCATCCGAATTATCCGTCGCCTGCATCCCAAAAGCCAACGCAAGCGGCAGCGCAACAACCGAAACCGTAATCCCGGCCAGCAACTCACGCTTCAGGGTTTGAAACATCTGTAATACGCCTTCTTTCTTATTTAATATAAGAAAATTATACGCCTTTTAGGATTAATATTTCATATAGATCACTATGAAAGTAATGAAATTTTGTGGAATTTTTTAAGTTATTCATGATTAAAAGATGTGAACAAGCCAGAAGCCGTGCATAAACACAACAGCAGTGTAGAAAACTGTGGCAAATACTGTTAGAGCTTTAATAAATGAAGATTGAGGGACTTTTTTAGATAGAATAAATAATAGAAGGAATATAGAAAGAAGTGTTTTTATGACCAGAAACAATAAAGGACTAACCTCATAAATACCATGCATAATAGGATTCAGTTCAGAAATGAAAGCATATTGAAGTCCGAACCAGGTCAAGAGAGTGTCAAAGAAATTTAGTATGATAAGGTAATAAAAGAGAAAAATCATAGTATTCACCTCGTGTCCGAACTATTAAGGACTCCGTATGATATTATCCCTCTACATGAGTCCTTGTTCATAAAAACAAATCATTTTTGCCTTACATTTCTTTCTGTTTTCGTTTTACATAATTCAGCGATAAAAGAAAGAAACCACTAGAAATCAGAATGATGCCAAGAACCAAGATGTTGAAAGTTTTAGTCGCAGTGTTTGGCAGTAAGCTTCCTTCCTGATAATCTGCAGGGAATGCCTTTGCAGCGAAGTCAAAGGCAACCGTTGTGTCAACACCTTGATACTCATTTTTTAAACTAACAGGTAAGCCCACTGTAAAGGTTAACTTCTTTGAATCCATTTCCCTGAATTTTCCCAGATCTAAGTTATTTAGCTCCAGTAACCGTCCTTTAAACAAGATATTATGTTTATCCTCAACGGAAATGTTCAACTGTTTATATAGTTCCGATGAACCTTTTTCTTTACGGGGATTTAGAAAGACTTTAGGTACGGCGTTACCTTCATAGTTAACCTCTAATGTGGAGACAATTTCATCTCCAGGAGCCATGTTGCTTGCATTTATAAAGCTTGATTCTGGGAAAGTTTTCAATGATAGTTTCATATCTTCACCATATACAGGTAGTGTTTTACTAAATCCAATAGACAGAACCATAAGAAATATAATTAAAAATCTCAACGTATAAAACAATTTTTATGCCTCCTTCTTTTCAATAAAATACGTTCTATATAATGAATTATATAACATAAATAAGTTATAATAAATAAATTTTTGTTCTATAAAAGGAACGATTATGCAGTCAGTTTTGTCTAATCACTACCCCATAAATGTAAACAGCATATTTGATCATTTAAAATAAATAAAAGTAGCGTGTACAAAAGATTAAAACTTTTGTACACGCTCCTTTAATAATACCAGATTCTTATCACAATATATTCTTATTTTGACTTTAGAAGATACGACTAAAAGCTCTTTTTTTAAGATAGTGTACTTTTGTCCGCTTCCTTTAATTAATCAAGAGGTGGGAAAATAATGAGATTTCCTTTAATGGTACTTAATGAAGCGATGGATGAAGCATTTGCAGATTGAGCTTCTTTTAATCTTGCTTTAACTCTTGTATTATCCTCGTCAGTTGCCAATAGTTCAATTGCTTTAGCTAGTTTCCTATCAACAACAGAAGTTTGCAGATCTGCTCCAACTGCTAGATTTTTTATATAATCGTGCAGGAACGATGGCATGGAAGAAGAGTAAGATTCTAATAGTTCTTTCAGCAATGCCGTTTTCACTTTTGCCTCTGCATTTGCTGCTTTTGCTTTCTCCAGGTAATCTTTAATCTCTTCTTCAGAGGCTGATGCATTGATTTTTCCCATGGCTTCTTTCATTTCTGCTTCAGCTAATTTACTCTTTTCGATAGCAGCTGTTACTACTGCCATTATATCTCCTTCAGATTCTTCTGGACTCTTAATTTCAAAATTAATTTCTTGTAGTATCTCATTTCCAGCGTGGTCTACTGCTTTTAAGATAACTGTATGCTGGCCAACTTCACCAATAGCAGGCACATCCCCAGTATCTCCATTTATCTTTACTTCGTCTTCACCATCAACTTTATAAGTGATATATCGAATTCCGGCTTCATCATCAGAAGCAGATAAGTCAATGTGTATTGCAGTGCCTTCGGAATAAGATTCGCCGTTTTCTACACCATCTATTTCAATCACAGGCTGAACACGATCAGTAGGTGTTAGCGCAACATGTAAATCTGTAACTTCAGGTGGTACAGTAACTTCATCGCTTGTTGTTGTTTCAAATCCCGGACGGCTGACAACAACTCGATAAGTACCGGCTGCTGTATCCCAGGCATACCTTCCATCTTCTCCAGTAACTTGTGGATTTGTAATAGGCGACATTCTGCCTGGATAAGCTTCAATATTCATATTTACCCATGTCTCAATGTCTGGGTCAAAATATTGCAGAACAACAGTCGCTCCTGGAAGCCTCCAGTCTTCATCTTTTTCTTCATTGTAAATATAACCACTTGGGTCAATCAAAACAATTTCAAATTGTTGTGGTGTACCAGTTGATCCATCCTCATAATGTGGTGTCACCGTAATGGTCATCGGGTCTTCCCATAGACCTACATTGTCTGGTATAAAGGTGTGCGACCAATCAACGTTATTTGATGTAGTCATATCTGCATGATATTCGGATCCATCTGCATCTGTGGCTGTAAGTATAACACCTGTAGCTCTAGGGTCGTTATATGATGCATTTACGGTAAGTGGACTCAAACGACCGGCAGTTGGAGTGCCTTCAGGAGAAGTACCCCTTTCACCCTCTAAGGTAATATTGGGAGGAACAACAGGCTCAAGAGCCTCCACTTGATATGTCGCCGTCGCAAGAGGTTCTTCTGACCCATCTGCATAGGCATTAACTGTAAGAGTATGGGTTCCTGGAGAGTTAGGCTGAACTTTCCAGGTAACTTGATTGGTCGATCTGCTATCCACATCCCCTAAAGTGATTGCCGCTTCAGAATCCACTAAATCAATTCCAGGTCCATTTTCAATTTCAAGTCTTACATTGTTTAATGTAGAGCCTGTAATGTTCGTAAAATATGATATTAAATTAAATGGTGCTGAAGACCATTCTTCATGAGTCAAAAGCTGCCTGCCACTTAACACCAATGCTTCGTCTCCACCTACACCTGGAATCCCATAGTAAGTTGTAATTATCTTTTGCTCGCCTGGTGCAAGAGTATCCGGATTCCACCACATTGCCACTGCACTGTCACCAGTATAGTTGCCGGCGTTAATATTAAAATCCCACTTAGAATCTACTAGCCTACCCCAGTTGGCAATTGTAAAACGGTCCGGTGCTGTGGCATCCCTTCCGCTCATGGTATATTGAGCACTGTAATTCGGGTTATCGAAACTATAAAATGCCTGCCAGAACGCAGGAACCTCAGCTCCTAAATAATCTCTTTCGTAATCAACAGATTCAACGCCATTTGTTCCAGGAACCTTAAATGGTGCATAATCGTTACCATTTACCATTGTATCATGCATCATTCTTAACCCAACTTCATGATTTTCCGCACCTGTGTTGGTAATGATATAGCGGATTTGCAGAGCATCTGGCTGTCCAGTAGCTGGATTAAGTCCCGGCTGTAAAACTTGTTTTACAGAAATATCCCCTGTTTTCCATACAGATTCATTTTTTGTATTATCATTAGAGTTTATAGGATGTGTAATAAAACTCCCATCTGGTTCATTTCCATAAATTAAGTCTTCGCCATCCACTTTTAAACTAGTAAATGAGGTTCCTGTACCACCTGACCATCCATAAATGATATTGTACCAGTTATCAGTATCTACCTCTTTCAGACCGGCACTAAATCTGCCATCCGAACCGATGCTGGCTTGAATAAAATCGTTGCCAATATTTCCAGGATTCACAGAAGCCATACTGAACATTCTTGTTGAAGACTGTGAAGGGAATGGCTTTTCTTTCTGGGAGCTGCCCTCTGCTCCTAAAACTGCACTCTGGAAAAGAGTCAAGAACGCCATGACAAAAACCAAAGCAGCTGAAAGGCGTTTCTTCATTTTATTTTTCATTAAATCATTCCTCCTAATTGTTCGATAATTGATTACCCTTATAAGGCATGACTCTATTTATATTCATTCAATAGACCACAGCATAGGCTGTGGTCTATTGGATTATTATTAGTTATTTCTAACCTGCTCCCAATCCGTGCCAAAGTTGAAATAGACTGATTTTCCTTGCATGGAGTTGTTATCCACTCCGTTTGGTGCATTTTTATTAAATTGCACTGTAAAGCCTAACATTGCAGCTTTTCCGGAAGGAAGTTCAATTCCAAAGGATTCTGCATCAAATGGGGTATTAACTAGGTCACTTAGCTTTCTATCGTACATCTTAACAACCTTGAATAGTCTATTATCTAAGCTTTGGCTTCTTTTGTTTAGCTCAGAAAACATGTATTCGTCCAGGAATGTAAGAAGGTCTACAGCATAAGCTTGATCTTCTAAATTCGCCGATGGATTTGCCGCTAACCATACATCATATCCGGCATTAATAACATCCATAATCATATCCATTTGATCAGCGGTCACTCTTGTATCAATAAACGGTAATCCCTGACCTCTTAAAACATCATATTCTTGTATATCCCAAATCTTAACTCTGGCCTGTCTAGCAAATAAAACATCATCTTCGTATTGAGTTCCTGAAGTTACTGCATTACCATTAGAATCTGCAGGAGTGGCTGTCAATGTCACCAATTTCGCGTCTAAAGATCCAGTGTTCTCAAGGAATAGTCCACGAGTATGCTTGTCTCCAGGTGCCCAAAGGCCTGTCGGCATGCCACCATAATTATCAGCAACATTCTGAGAATAGAACATAGGCCCTTCATTGGGAACGTCATTACGTTTGGCAGTCATTACTAGAGTTCCTGCTGTACCTAAGCTAGGTCCGTTTGATACATCATCCTTGAAAATCGCGAACGTTGCTCCCCCAACAGCCAAGGAAGTTACTAGTAAACCTGAAATACCCATCAAGGCAACTTTATTTTTCTTTTTCATTAGAATATATCCTCCTATTCTTACTGTAACTTTTAAAAAATCTGATAAAAAAGGATGGTGCTAATACACCACCCTTTCAACTCTTTTTACCACGCAGTTGCAGCTTCACCAGCATCTTTCACACCATCGTTATCTGCATCACCATTATTTCTGGATTGAACAGCTTTGATATTGAAAGTTACTTCGCCAGTATCTCCTTGATACTCATTGCCAGCATCAATCGGGAAATTGTATGATACGTTAAATGTATAAGATCCTCCAGCTGGAATTAATACTTCCTCAGATGGGAACGTAATATCAAGAGGATATGCACCACCGAAAAGATCTCCAGTTTCAGTTGTAGAATCAATCTTAACCCAAGCATTAAGAGAGCCAGTATTTTCAATCGTTAATGTAGCTGTTTCATTATCACCAGGTGCTAGGTCAGAGAAGAAAGATGTTGAGCTGAAAGCTGCTCCTCCTGTTACATCAGAAATTTCTACAGTTCCTGCAGTAAAAGTGTTACCTGTGTTAGAAGCATTTGCTGTAAACAATGCAAATGTTCCTCCGCTGATTGCTGCTACCCCGATTCCTGCTGCCATTGCTGCTCCTGCTAAACGTTTTTTGATACCCATTGATTAGTTCCTCCTCTTAATATCTTAAAATTTTATATTGAACTCCTGTGTAGAGACAGAGTATGTATTCACAGGAGTAACAATCAGGTTGGTTTATACGGTTTTAGGTGATTCGGATGCTTCTTTTTCATCTTTTTCTTCTATAGAAGCGATTGTTCTCCATGTTGTATATACTGCATATCCTACTAGTAAAATACCTGGTAGAATTAAGAGAATAATCTTACCAGCATCTGTATTGTAAAAATTCAACCCATATCCAATGTATGGAATGGTGAAGCCATCATAATGGCCTACTACATTCATTGCCGGAATTGGTTTTGTATCGTTGGCATCATTATTGTCACCTTTTGTGACATAGTGAACCTGTGAGTCTATTGTCTGGATTTCCATAATTCTATGTGTAATCAGTACATTTGCATTATCAATAGATTTATAGGTAATTACATCACCTTCTTTATATATGTTGGGGTCCTTAGATGGCTTTATAGCGATTACAGATCCCGTTTTTATTCCCGGTTCCATTGATCCTGATAATACTGATTTGAGCTGGTATCCTAATATTTGAGGCTCTTCTCCAGACACTCTTGATGAAACGACAGAGTATAGTGCAAAAACAATAACTACTACAAAGAGAGATGTAAAAGCTCTTCCGGTCCATTTTGCTAACGTTTTCATTATGGTTTGTCACCTTCCTGTTTTTCTGTATCTTCTGTGTTTTCTGTAGAGACTTCACTGTCATCCAAATCGGGTGGCTCTTCTTTGATTTCTTCTGGATTATCCCCCATAGAAGATTTATTAGATTCCGAATTCTGTGTTTGATTTTCTTCTTCTTGTTTCTTTCCTGAATCCTTAGCTTTTTCTATATTGGATTCCTTTGGTTCTGATTTCTGATTTTGCTCTTGTGTATCTGCTTTTTTAGTTGCAGTTTCTTCTCTCTCAGAATTAACCTTTACTGAATCTGAAGTTGATTTTGGTTGAGCAGATTCTGTGGTACTATTACATGCATTGATTTCATCCTGGGTGATATAAACAGAAACCTCTCCCCAGATTTCGAATCGTCCTTCATACTTTTCACTTTCATTTTGTGTTCCACCAGGGTGTAATGGTCTTTGCAATGCTGAGAATTTATAGTATCCAGGTTTTATTTCTGTATCTGGTTCAAACTTGAGAGTATATAACTCATTACTATTAATTACTGGTATTTGATCTTCAAAAATAATTTCGCCCGGCTTTTTCTTGTTAATGTCCTCTATAGAAGAATATCTGACGAAGAAAGTTGATGGGCCCTTCATCGTGTTTCCATTATTGTAAATATCCGCTTTAAATCCTCTTTCACATGTAAAAGAGTAATGTTCCTTGTATGCAGCCGTCTTCTCTTCTTTTGAAAGTTCTTCACTTTTCCTTAAAAAATCGTCTTTCCAAAATACCAATGAACTGTTATCCCAGGTCTCTCTCCAAGATGCTTTTAAAGTATTACTATTAGTAACATCAGCTTTATAAAGTCCATTTGTTCCCGATATTAAGCTGGTTAGACAAAATAAAGAAACATAAAACATGAGGGGGAATTTTGCATAATTTATGTATACCTTTGATTTATTTTTGTATTTTCTCAGTCGAGAAAGTCTCATTTCTTTCCCTCCCTCTTATAGAATGTTCTTAAAACAAACTAATTTTGTTCTTTTTAACGAACTTTATATTTTGAGTATATGTTAACCTTCTCTATTTGAAAAACCTCGAATTCGGCTGTTTTTTCTTAATAACGCACGAATATCGTTCGTTATCTCTTTATTTCTCAAGTTTTCTTAATCTTTTGTAACTTAAACAGAACAATATGTTATATATATAGAACAAGGAAAGTATAAAAAACGCCTCCTGCATCGGGAGACGCTTTGATTTGGCTATTTTACCAGAGACTTTTTTGAGGTAAGGATTCGCTGACTATCTCATAATAATAATTCACTGGCTTTAATTGATCATCAAACTCATGTCCTGATTTCCAAGTTTCTTCTATATAGACTTCCATCACCTTCTGAGCACGTTCATCCCCACTTTCTGCTAACTCCAACGCATTCACACTCTCAAAAATCTTCACCATCAATTCAGCTACACGCTTTGAGTGAAATGTCTTATGGTCATTAGATGCTGTCTGCAAGGATACAAGTAGGTGCTCAAGCTGCTCCATTCCGCCACGGACTTGTTCTGCATGCTCTCCCTCCATCCCGGCAATACGCTCCTTCATCTCTAGCAAAAACAGCTCTCCAGCATTAAACTTTTCCATCAACCTCAATACTTCTAGCCCAAGTATATTTGCGGTCCCTTCCCACACAGTCAGTACTTGTGCATCCCTCAACAGCCGTGGTGTGACAAAGTCTTCAATATACCCGTTCCCTCCGTGCATTTCGATAGCTTCGTGTGCAAAATGTACGGCTTGTTCGGCGGTTTCTTTTTTCAGTAGGGCGTTGTAGAGTCGGTTCAATACGATGTCTTTTTCGGTTACCCCTGGTTCGTTCCGCATGACTTCCTCAAACAGCGGGAGGTACTTAAACACTGTCCTCGTTTCGACTTCTAGTTTTACTGCCATTTTAACCAAAGAGTCTTTTATCATTGGGAAATCGGCCAACTTCTTGCCGAATGCGTCGCGCTTTAGTGCATATTCCCGTGCTTCGCGATAGGCGCGGCGCATGATGCCGAGAGAGGCGACGGTGTTGCAGATGCGGGAGAGGTTCAGTGCTTCCATCATGTAATAGAAGCCTTTCGTTGGGTCGCCTACTACAAAGGCTTCTGCTCCTTCGAACTCGACTTCGGCGGATGGGACTGCGCGTACTCCGAGTTTATCTTTGAGTCTGCGGATTTTGATGCCGTTGAGTTTTCCGTCTTCTTTCCGCCATGGGACGGCGAACAATGTCAGCCCTTTTGTTCCGGATGGGGCTCCTTCTTTCCTTGCTAAAACCATCGCGACGCCGCACATTCCTGCGTTGGAGGCAAAGTATTTTTCTCCGTAGATCTTGTAGCCGTCGGCTGTCTGGACTGCCTTAACCACGTTGGCACCGACATCGGATCCGCCCTGGCGTTCGGTCAGGAAGGTGGCACCTTCGAATAATGTTGTTTCTCCTGTTGATAAGACATGGGGCAGGAATTTCTCTTTTACCTCTGGTGATGCGTACTGGTCCAATAAATAAGCGGTAGCCATCGTTAACGTAACTGGACAGTAAAAACCTGCTTCGGTTTGGGACAATAGATAGCCCTGGGCATAGGAATAGATATAATTCCCGCGGCGTCCCAGTTCGGGAATATCCTTATAGACATAGCCGACAATCCCGGTGTTATAGGAATCCTCAACCGTTTTCCGGTAGCCATCATTCACCCATACTTCGGAGATATCGTCGCCATAGGCATCGAACTTAATCAGTTTTGGCTGGCCTTCGCGGTCGGTGAATCTGGTGCGCTGGTCAATCTCGTTGGCGCATTTTTCGCCGAATGCCAGCAGCTCCCGATCTGCGTACTCGTAAAATTCTTCATCCAATAATTCCTTCAACAATGCCCGAAACTGCGGTTCTTCTTTATAAAAATTCATTCACTTAGCCTCCCTTTGAATTCAGTCAATAGCCTTTCGATTTCTTCTCTGATCTCAACCAATTCACAAATCCTTTCATTCACTTCTGCAAGCTTTTCCTCTCCGTACTGTATCGTCACCTTCAGCTGTTTTTCACCAGTACGGTCCTCGTCGAACAGCAGTACCATTTCCTTGATTTCATCAAGGGAAAAGCCGAATCGCTTCCCGCGGAATACGAGTTTCAAGCGTGTTACATCACTGGCATTGTAAATCCGCCGTCCTCCTTCGGTCCGGGATGGCAGCAGCAAACCGAGCTCTTCGTAATAGCGGATTGTTCTGGTTGTAACCCCAAACTGCTCAGCCAAGTCAGAAATCGTGTACATCGGCAAAACCTCTTTTTTAACAGAATAATCAGTAAACTAATTATAGCATTGACGTTAACGTAAAGAGCAAGCCAGATTCCAAATGGAACCTGGCTTATTTTTTCACATATAGCAGCGGATCGACGCTGTTTGATTTCTCATAGTTCCACTGGCCTGCATGGATTTCAAAGTGGAGATGCTTTCCTCTGCTGTCGCCGGTGTTACCCATATAGCCAAGCAACTCGCCTTTCTTGACGGCCTGACCTGTTGTGACTGTGCTTTTTTCCAGGTGGGCGTAAAGGGTGGTGAAGGTCCTGTCACCGATTTTGTGGGTGATCAGGACGCAGTTTCCGTAAGTTGCAGAATAATAAGAGCGGATGATGGTTCCGGATGCAGCCGCGACCACTTCGGTTTCAGCCGATTCATCGGCAATATCGATGCCTGCGTGCAGCCTGCCCCATCTCGGACCGTAGCCAGAGGTCAATTCTCCCTTAGTAGGCATGATAAAAACGTCCTCAGATACAGAGGCATGCTCCTCCACTCTCTGGTTTTCTTTTAAAATCGCAATCTCCTGTGATGCGAGGTTGACATAGATCTCATACATGTCCATCAGCTGTGATTCACTTTCCTCCTTAGTGGCATGAACAGTTTCAAGCAGGCGCTGTTTCTCCTCTGCCTTCTTCTCCAATTCAGCTTTCAGTGACAACATTTCCTGCTGGTCTTTTTCGAGCAAAATCACTTTGTCTTGGAGTGCATTTTCCCGTTCCTTCAAAGACTCCAAGTCAGTTTTGTGTTTTGCCAGCAAATCCTTATCAGCGTTAATGATTGTACCGACGGCGATTGCCGCATCAAACAGCTGGGACACGTTTTTCGAATCAAAAATCAAATCCGCATACATTCCCAATCCATCATTATTCTGCATCAAACGCAGCCGTTTTTTGATTAATTGCTCCCGGTAATCGATGTTGGAGCTGAGCTTGCTAATTTCCTTTTCCATGTCCGCTGCAGCTTGTTCTGATGAATCTAAGACGATTTGAAGATCCCTGATTTTCTGATTCAGCTCGGACATCTCATCATCCAGCGCCTTCAGTTCGTTAAGATATTTTTCCTCAGCCTTTTCCAACGTACTGATTTGTTTTTCATTTTCAATGAAGTCCTGCTTTAGATTCAACCGTTTCTGCCGAATTTCGGACAGACTCTCTGATGATTCAGCGTAGGCTGCACTCATTCCAGTCAGCCCAATTGTCACTGCGAGGAATACACTCCGTTTAAGCACCCTTTCCCTCCAATATTCAAGTCTGCATGACTGATTCTATGTAATCTTTCATTCAGTATACAGAAGAGAAGGTGCTAAATCTGTCGACTTCTGGCTTTTTGAAAACTAAAAAACCACTCTCAAAAAGAGAGTGGCTCAACTACATTATTTCTGAATCAAATAATCTACCAGCTTTTCCTTTGGCTTCCCAAAGATTTCTTGCTCCAGGCGACGGCCTGTCGGTGTCGCCGCAAGTCCGCCTTCTGCTGTTTCTCTTAATGCGGATGGCATCGTCTGGCCAATGGCGTACATCGCACCGATGACTTCGTCGCATGGAATTCGGCTTGTTAAGCCGGCAAGTGCCATGTCGGCCGCAGTGATGGCGTTCGAAGCACCCATCGCATTTCTTTTTACACATGGAACTTCGACTAGACCTGCAACCGGGTCGCAGACTAATCCAAGCATATTTTTCAGCGTGATTGCGAACGCATCAGATGACTGCTGCGGAGTTCCGCCTGCCATTTCAACAATTGCAGCTGCAGCCATACCTGCAGCGGAGCCGACTTCTGCCTGGCAACCGCCTGCTGCGCCGGAAATTGATGCGTTATTCGCTACGACAAAACCGAATGCAGCGGTCGTGAACAGATACTCGATCATCTCCATGCGTGTCGGGTTTAGCTTTTCTTTTACTGCAAAAAGTGTCCCAGGAACAACGCCTGCTGATCCTGCAGTTGGTGTCGCGCAAATGATGCCCATTGCCGCGTTCACTTCATTCGTGGCAACAGCCTTGCTGACGGCATCCAATAATAGATTGCCCGCCAGCGATTTTCCGCTCGCGATATAGTTTTGCAATAAGACTGCGTCCCCACCGGTCAAACCAGTCTGGGATTTCACGCCAGCCAAGCCTCTTTCCACAGCGCGTTCCATGACCTGCAGGTTATTGTCCATTTGGGCAATGATCTCCTCACGGGAACGACCTGATACTTCTATTTCCTGCCGAATCATGATTTCGGCGATTTTCACCTGATTTTTTTCAGCTAATTCCACAAGCTCCGCAACATTACGAAACATGGCTTGCCCTCCTGATGTAACTCAAATTTAATCAACGAGACGGATAACCTGGTCAACGCCATCAAGGGCAGTTAACTCGGCATAAACGCCGTTCTCGATTTTGTGGTCCATTTCAATGACCATTACTGCTGTGTCTCCCTTATCTTTTCGCGAGACTTCCATATGGCCGATGTTAATTTGATATTTTGATAGTACAGATGTCACGGCTGAAATCAGCCCGAATCTGTCATGATGGACGACAAGAATTGCCGGATTGCCACCGGACAGCTTCAGCTTGAACGAATTGATTTCCGTAATCTCGACCGTTCCGCCGCCGATGGAAATTCCGACGATTTCAAGCTCCTTGCCTTGCCCATCATATAAATTTATTTTTACAGTGTTCGGATGCTCCATAACAGCATCCTCTGCAATGAATTCAACTTCAAGCCCGGATTGCTCAGCTATTTTCAAAGCTTCTGGAATCCGTTCATCAAATGTGTCAAAGTCCAGGATTCCGGCTACGAGTGCCAAATCAGTTCCGTGTCCCTTGTATGTTTTTGCAAAAGAGCCGTACAGGGAGATGACGGCCTTCGTCGGCTGCTTCTCGAACAATGTGCGCGCCACGCGGCCAATCCTTGCAGCACCGGCTGTATGTGAACTCGATGGCCCGATCATCACCGGACCAATAATATCAAAGGCAGAACGATATTTCATGGTGCACTGCTCCTTTTACCAATCTATTGAAAGCGATTTCATATATAAACATTTTTAAAGAGTTCTAACCATAGTTATCTTACCACATTATATATATAGTTTAATCATAAATTATTGGAAATTTAAAAACCATCCCGATCTATCAGGATGGTTAATTTACGCTGACCTTATTCCTGCCACCGTTTTTCGATACATACAATGCTTCATCGGCACGGTTCAGCAAGGAATCAATATTGTCTCCGCTCTGGTAATCGGTAACCCCAAAGCTCGCCGTCAAACTGCCAGCTCCTTTGAAGCAATGATTTTCGACCATCTTGCGGAAATGCTCTGCTTTTTCATAGGCCTGTCCATCGATACTATCCGTAATCAGGATGAATTCCTCTCCGCCCCAGCGGCCGAAAAGGTCACCGTCTGTTAGATTACCAGAGACGATGGCAGACAGCTCCTTCAAAACACAGTCACCGATTTTATGGCCAAAGTCATCGTTAACCTTTTTAAAATGGTCGATATCGAAAAAGATAATCGAAAACGATTTTTCTTCTTCTTCCGCAGCCTCGAGCTTTTCTTCGAGCCAGACATCAATCTGGTGCCGATTGGCAATGCGTGTCAGGGAATCGATATAAGCGTGTTTTTTAAAGAAATCCCTCTCTGTAAAAGCTCGGAACATATTTTGCGCGTAAAATAGGACGAGTATATAAACGATATTTGCTGCATGAAATTGCGTCAGGGAATCAATTGATTCTGGAGTCATTTGCCCGCTGTAGATCACCGCGATGGTTAGTGTGATCAGGAAGATAAAAATCGAGAAATACATCCCTCTCCTTGTGCCCAGCACCAGAAAGAAAAACATGATGATCAACGGCATCCAGACGATGAAATCACCAAGCGAACCCCCGGTTGTCGCCATATCGTTATGGACAACATCAAATAAGGTTGAGACATGATATATGCTGACTAAAAATAGATTTGAGTACTCGCCGAACCGGATTCCCCGATTTAAGAATGCCAGAACCCAGCTGACAGAAAACCAGAAAATGAGTGTAGTGTTTATTACTGTATCAAACTGACTCTGATTGTTCAGGAAGCTGTTGATGACGAGTGCAACCGTGATAATCGGCAGTAACCACATATACACGCTTCTTTTCAGCTCAGCGATTGTATCGAATTTATCAAACATCTTCCCCATCTCCCCGGCGATCCGCCTCAGGTGTAGGCATAATCAACTCCTGCACCCAATCCTAATTGTCCATCGCTCAATCTATCTTAATTATTTCTCGAAAGTAACTATTTTGAAACTGAGGTAAATCTGTCTAGAATTGGGCATCCACTGTAAAAAGACAGCTGTGCACTCTATACTTCCATTTTACTAGAAAACTCTATTTTAGTATATTTATAACTGCAAAAGAAGAAGCAAAAGTCCCAGAAAAGACTCTGCTTCTTCTTAAATGGATAAAATATTTTTCAGACGGGGTACTTACTCTTCAGACCAATTCCAGTAAGCCATTTCCCCAAGGTCGGCTCCCTGGATCTGCTGGTTCTCTTTCAACTTCAGCAATTCCTTCACCGGTCCGGTCACGACCGCGCCGTAGACCTGGAATCCTTCTTTCATAAGATAGTTGTAGCGCTCCTCAAGGTGAGAGAGGCCGAGGAAATTCTCACGGTAGCTGGTTGATTCATTTTCGAGCAGGTTTTTCATTTGCCGCAGCATCAATTTCCTATTTAAAGCAGTGAATTTTTCCTCAAGACCGTATTTGCTTTGGGACCTGTAACGATTATCCGCTTCACGCCCGCCTGTAAATCCAAAAGGTGCTACTGACAATGAATCATTGCTGCCCCACGAGCTCTCTTCAAACTCCTTCAGCTCCCCGGTATACAGCGGCATCCATAGCACATCGAGATCATATGGCTTTAAAAACTCCAGCATTTCCTCAGGTGTCATATATTCTTTTGTGGAAAAAGACAGCTCGGCAACCGTACCTTCGTGGACCATTTCTAGCTTGGTCCAAACTGCTGGATCCTCGTTTGCTTCAAGCTTATTGCCTGTCTTCGGATGTTCCGGCAGGTAAAAGTTATGTTCACTCTCAGTTTTAGGCTTGAAGTATTCTGTATCATTCTTTGGAAAGATTCCTTTGACCAATTTTTTGGTACCGACCAGTTCCATCTCTTTCCCTATCATTTTATAAACTGGATAGGATATTTTTTGCGTGAGGAATGGGGTGATTTCACTTGAGTCAATGCTGCCAAAATCCTCCTGCAAATTCGGCTGTGTCCAGTCCATCGCCACCAGGCTGTTAAAAAGATGCTTTTTATCGAGACCCAGGGAATGATAGCTGATCGAGACCACCATCATATACAGCCAAAAGAAAAACAGCGTGGCTGCGATGATCCTGATTATCTTCATTGTCAACGTGAATCGATATTTCAAAAGGATTTTCTTTTCCTTATCCTTAGTCCATTCCATGTTCATCGTCCTTCCATCCTTGTTTTTCCGCTATTTGCGCAAGTCTTTTCCGCGCCCGGTGAAGCGTCACCTTCACCTGATTTTCTGACAGCTCGAGCGCTTCCTCTATTTCCTGATAGCTGAACATCTCGACCTCACGCAGGTACAGGATCGATCGATACTGCTCCGGCAAGTAAGTCATCAACTGCTGCAGGTCGTCGGAGGTCTCTGCCTGGATCGCCTCATCCTCCGGAAGCCCATATGGACTCGCAATTTCATCCTTCGCAAACAAATAATCCGCAAACGGGACCCATTTCCTGCGCTGTCGCCTCCGCCATTCATCCAGATACGCATTGCGGGCCACCTTGAAAAGCCAGGCCCTCACATCCTCATTCTGGTAAAAAGAAAGCGAAATCGTCGCGCGGACAAACGTTTCCTGCACCAAATCCTCCGCCAGCTGATGCGAGCCCGAAAGCTTCAGCAGAAAATAATAAAGGGGCTTCGTGTACCTTCTATATAAATTGTCGAGTTCATTCCTTCTGCCGTCATCCATACTACTGCCCCTCATTTTTAAAATCTCATAACTAAAACGATGAACTATGTAAAATGTTACACTCTATAGGAAAAGTTTTGTATAAAAGTTTCAAAAACACTATTTTCACGTTGAATGGCTTTCCTTTTTCGAAGTATGGTACATTATTATAGGAACTAAAGGAAGGGAGTTTTTTCAATGACAGAACAGAACAATGCTTTACCGCCAAAAACGTGTGAGATTGAGCGTCTGATCACAATGGAAGACGATATCAATAAGGTACTTGAAGGCAAGAAAACAGCGACTCGCCGTAATGGCCGTTATGCCGATGTAGGTGAGATCATGGAGTTAAATGGCAAGAAATTCGTTGTCGACAATGTTTATTCCCAGTCACTTGGAGAATTGACAGATGCTGATGCTCAGCGCGAAGGCTTTGAAAATGTCGAGGAGTACAAGCAATCGATTTTGTCTTATCACCCTGGGATGCCTTGGCTTCCGCAAATGCGTGTCTGGGTTCACGAATTCAGTCCTGTTGCAGAATAAAAAATGGACTTAGTTTATCGAGCCATTATTTATCTTCACGTTGCAAGCGTGATTGCATCAATTGGGCCATTCTTCATTTTGATGCCCATTGTAAAAAAACTGCCTGATGCTGTGGGGAAAGAATTGGAGGCACACTTAGCTTTGTTGAAGTCAGTCGTGCGGCTGTCAAAGCACGCCGGCCATGTGCTGATTGGAACAGGAGTGCTACTCGTAATCCTCGGCCCATGGACATGGAAAACGCCGTGGATTGTTGGGACTTTGGCGCTGTTGTTTGCCTCCCTGTTCTTCCTCGCGAGGGCATTTTCGCCAACGCTACGTAAGTTTGCCGAAGAAGGCGCTAATAAAATAGAACTCTCCGCAAAATTGAATCGCACCATCTGGACCTACATCATCTTATTGATGTCGATGCTCTGGTTCATGGTCGTGAAGCCGAATTTGTGGTGAATTTTGATGAAACCCGGGCAGCGTTGTCCGGGCTTTTAAGATTGACGGGATGGATGACTTGGTCGATATAATTCGGAATGTGGTCGATATATTCGGAAATGTGGTCGATATAATTCAAAATCCGCCAATAAAATCAAAAATGTGGTCGATATATTTTATTTTTCGCCAATAAAATAATATATGTGGTTGATATGTTTTGATTTATGCAACTTCAGTACGAAGACCTACTTCATTTTACAAGAATCCCCTCTTTTAAAAGGGATTCAGTATCAATAATTACCGCAAATTCTTCATTCAGATTCGCCATCGTCATCGCATGAATCAACCCTGCTTCGTAGACTTCTCCATTAATCCCTTTCCGGTCAAATGTTGCTGTCGCATCAGTAATGAGGATCGGATTAAACCCATAATTGCCAGCCATGCGTGTTGTCGTTTCAACACAGTGGTTCGTCGTCAATCCCGTAATGACAATATGCTCACTATTCATATCCACAAGGATTTGATGCAAATCAGTCCCGATGAAAGCACTGTTCACAGATTTAGTAATTACAATTTCCTCCTCCAGCGGCTGGATAAAGTCCATGAACTCAATGTCCTCTTTCTTTTCACTAAAAAAGAAGGAACTCTTATTTTCAGAGATATGCCGCACGAAGATAATCGGCCGCCCCATTTCCCGCCAATGCCAGATCAGTTTATCAAGGTTTTCTTCCGCATTGAGATTGTTCCTGTTCCCCCAGGCCGGGTTAAAAAAAGCCTTCTGTACATCAATCACAATCAGCGGATCATTTTTCGTTAATCTCATATCCATCAGCCCCTTATCATTTATAAGGTAATTTTAATAATAAAAGGATATAATTTACATAAAGTTTCTTCGTTATTTAAGATCATTTCCTTTAAAATTTACTACATTTATGTCATCTTTCCTTAAAAACATAAATCAGGTATCTAAATAGAAATTCTCTTACTTAAAAAACATTAAACGGGGTGTCTGTATGGACCAGGTGGATAAAAATATCCTTCACCATCTTCAGGATGACGGCAGGATTTCGATGACTGAATTAGGAAGGCGTGTGGGGTTATCCGTCCCTGCGGTGAAGGAGCGAGTAAAACGACTGGAGGAAAATGGAACGATTCTTGGATATCGTGCTATTCTCAATCCCAAAAAAGTGAACAAGCAAGTGCTGGCTTTTATCCTGTTTGATTCAAAGCGCTGCAAGGAATTCCGCGAATTCTGCATTGAGCATCCAATGGTCGTCGAATGCCACAGGCTAGCTGGGCAATATAGCTATCTAGTAAAAATCCTTGCAGGTTCAGTAGAAAACCTTGAGGAGTTCATCGATGAATCAATGGCATATGGACATCCTTCAACTTTGATCAACTTGTCTTCACCTGTGGAATTCAAACATATTACATAAAAATAAGGCTGCCTTCTGATTAATGGCAGCCTTGGGATCATTTCTTCGCTTCCTGCAGTGCTTCTTTTTCCACCAGATCCATAAAATCGGCGACGACTTTTTTGTTATTCTTTTCTCCGCCCAATTTCAGCAAGGTCTTGCCCAGGAAGTTAAGTCCAGTATTCTGACCTTGATAGATAAACCTGGTTTCATCCTCCCCGACCTTGACCAGCGTGAACGCTGCTTCAACCTGAAATGCTTTTGCCAGCGTGAATCCGATTTTGTTGTGTTTTTTATCAGGAGTGTTTTCGTACTCAAGGTCTTCAACTATGTACGTTTCGATTCGCTTTCCTTCTTTATATTTCTGCTCGTACTTCGAGCCGACGACTCCTTCTTTCTTTTCGATTACCTTGTTCTCCACCACATTCGGCATGATTCGCTGGATGTTCTCCAGCTGAAACAATGTCCAGATCGTTTCGATATTGACCGGAATGATCCGCTCTTCGTGCCACTTAATCATCTTCTTCGCCCTCCACCCCAAATTCGAAGAAATCATCCATTTCTTCTATGAGTTTATTTAACTCCTGCACCTGATTCACGAGTCCCTGTCTCTTTTTCAATAATATCTGTTCCAGATTTTCAAACGATTCATCGTTCACCACGGTCAACATTTCCTGGATGGTAAAATTAAATCGTCTTAGATGCACCAATAACCTTGCCACCAAATACGATCCGTTGTCATAATAACGATACTTATTATTTGGATCGATGAATACAGGCTCGAGCAGCTTGATCTCCGCATAATACCTGAGCGTCTCCTTGCTGAGCCCCGTCATTTTGGAAAATTCGCTTACCTTGTACATTGCGGCCCCCTTATAGAAACATCTTAAACTATGTAGCGCACCACAGTGTCAAATATTTTATAAAAAAAAGCCGATGCATGAGTTCATACACCGGCTCTGTCTTCTAACAGCAATCTCTCTCATTCCCAGACAAAACGAACCCGTTTCCCTGCTGGTCAAAATCGAGCGTCGATTCCTTTGCTTCGATTTCGATTGATGGGTCGATTGCTACTCTGATTCCATTTGATTCAATTACTTCATCATCTGATTCCGGCTCATCCAGAGCCAGGCCTAATTTTGGGCTACCTCAACTGATGCCGGCAAAAAACACACGGATGCCGGTTGCATTTTGCTCCTGCAGCAGCTGTTTTAGGCTGTCACGAGCTTGATCGGTGATTTTCAAAAAAACTTCCTCCTATCCTATGCGCCAGGGAATAATCTTCCGAGCGCTGCTTTCATTTCGGGATTCACATTGATGACACTGCGGATTCCCTTTGCTTTTGCTTCTGCTTCCTCGATGTTGTCTGCTTCGCCAAGCTTCAGCAAGGTTCCAATCGCGACGGTGCCTGTTCTGTTTTTTCCGCCAGAGCAGTGGAAATAAACATTTTTCCCGGATTCGTATGCGTTGATTACCTCGTCAATGGCTTGCTGGACAGACTCATCCTGGTTCTCAGCATTGTCGACGATTGGCTGATGCTTCCGATTATAATCATAGTCGCCTTCTGCGTTTTCTGCACGCAAATCATACACAACATCGATTTTTTCCTTCTTCAGCAATTCAGGAATGGCGTCTGCTCCGCCAATGTAAATTCGATTTGGGATTAATTCCTGGTATTCACTCATCTATGAATCCACCTTTCAATGATTAATCAAGTCCTTCATTTTATCGTACCCAATTTTTTCTTCGGGCTGCCATGGAACAATGCTTGTCCTCTCGGCGATCTCTTCACTGACTCGCTTAATCCAGACTTTTTCAGCATCGGCTCTGCTCTGAAGAATCGGGTCTGTCGTTTGCTGTGCGTACAGGCTTTGATTGATCACCCACCATACCGGCTCAATCGACGCCCGTTTTAAATCATCGCGCAGCCGCGTCGCTTCAAGAACAGGCGTGGCTTCTGGCAGGGTAACGATGACCACGCTTGTTTCCTCAGGGTTACGCAATTTTGGCAATAAATTCTGGACGCTCTCAGAAACGTTACCCGTCGAGCGGGAGATTTCTTTATGGTACGATTCAGCAGAGTTCAGCAGCAATAATGTATGTCCAGTTGGCGCTGTATCGATGACAACAATCTCGTCCTTCGACTTCTCCACGATATCGGCAAATGCCTGGAATACGGCAATTTCTTCTGTACATGGCGAATTCAGATCTTCCTCCAGATAAGCTAGGGCATCCTCGTCTAACTGCTCCTTATTTTGAGACAGAACTGTTTCTTTGTAAGCCTGTACTTCCTTTTTCGGATCCAGGCGGCTGATGCTCAGGTTATTGTGGGCATCCTTCTGCTGGAATGTATACTCAAGATGTGCAGCTGGATCAGTTGTTGTCAAATGGACCTTCAAGCCTTTTTCCGCCAGTCCAACAGCAATTGCTGAAGCCATCGTCGTCTTGCCGACTCCGCCCTTCCCCAGCGTAAAAATGATCCTCATATCCTTTTCGGCAAAATCATCAATGAGTTCCTGCAAAGAATGCAATTTTGCCTCAGACAATTCCACTTCGCTTCTCTCAGCAGAATACGTCGCAGGCTTGAACATCCTGCGCAGATTGTCCACCCCGGTCAATGAAAAAGGAACAAAAGGCACTGAGAACATTCCGACCTGCTTCAAAGATTGCGGCAGATCCACCAGCGCTTTCCGCTGCCGGTCATAGAATGCTTTTGAAATAGGATCTTCTTGTACGTGACTCTGCAAAAGCCCATTGATGATGACTACCTGATTTTCCATGCCGATTTCCTTCAGCTCAGCTGAGGCCCTTTCTGCTTCAAGCATAGAAGAAGGTTCCGGCCTTGCAACAAGAATCAGTGTCGTCATGTTTGGATCTGACAATGCTTTTACCGTGGAAGTATAAAGCTGCTTCTTTTCTCCAAGCCCAGATAACGGTCCGAGGCAGGATGCGCCATGAGTGCTTTCCTCTAAAAAGCTGCTCCACGCGGTCGGCAGCTGCAGGAGCCTGAGAGTATGGCCAGTCGGGGCCGTATCGAACAAGATATGGTCATACTGACTGATCAAATCCTGGTTTGTGAGCAAATTGGAGAACTCATCAAAAGCGGCGATTTCCACTGTGCATGCTCCGGAAAGCTGCTCTTCCATCGTCGCGACGACACTTTCCGGCAGTGCACTTCGATAAGGAGAAATCACTTTTTCCCGGTACTGCCTTGCAGATTCCTCGGGATCGATATTGCAGGCTGATAGATTCGGAACAGATGGAACCTCGACTGGCTCATTGCCGATTTCAATATCAAATACATCCTGCAGATTCGATGCCGGATCTGTACTGACAATCAGTACCTTCTTACCTGTATCCGCCAGCGCAACCGCTGTTGCACATGCAGTGGATGTCTTTCCCACTCCGCCTTTTCCGGTAAAAAAGAGATAAGGGGTGTTGACTACATATTTCGGATGGAAAGTTTGAAACATGGCTATTCTCCTTCCTAAAGCAGCGTTTTGCGCGGTTTTTCAGGGGTCAGGTCTTGGACATCCACGCCAAGCCAGCTAGCAAATTCTTCATTAGAAGGGTAGCTGCCTATCTTTTCGACCTTTCCGTCCACCATTACAAGCGGCAGTGCTTCTGGTCCTTTTTCATGCAATACCTTGTTCACTTCTTTATGTTCAACAAATGCGGCTGGATCATTGGCAAGATTAAAGCGGCTGATTGGAAAGCCTTTTTTCTCCAGGATAAAAATGGCGGAGGCTACCCTAGTTAATTCCGGATCCACATTAGGTCCGCAGACGCCTGTAGGACAGCATAGTGCCGGGTCAAAGATTTTAATTGTCTTCATCGCTCTTCTCCTCCTTAGAACAACAGCCAAGAGTTTCCCCTTGGCTGTTGTTTTTGTTTATTTTCCAGTCTCAGCAAACGTCTTGATGCGGTCGCTGATTTGGTCACGCACGCGTTGGAACACGGCCCACTTTTCTTCTTCTGTTCCTTCAGCTTTTGCCGGGTCGTCAAAGCCCCAGTGCTCGCGTCTTACATGGGGAGGTGTCATCGGGCAGTGCTCATCTGCATGGCCGCAAAGTGTGACAACTAAGTCAGCATTGTTCAGGATTTCCCGATCAATCACATCTGAAGTCTGGTTCGTGATATCGATATCCACTTCCTTCATTGCTTTTACAGCATTAGGATTCAAACCGTGCGCTTCAAGCCCCGCACTCTTCACTTCCCACTCGTCTCCAAGATATTTTTTTGCCCATCCTTCAGCCATTTGGCTTCTGCAAGAGTTTCCAGTACATAAGAAGTAGATTGTTTTTTTGTTTGACATTTAGATTCGCTCCCTTGTTTTATATAATGAGTAACCAAATATATAGACCTACCAAAGTGATGAACAGAGTAGGGATGGTTAAAATGATTCCTGTTTTAAAATAAGTGCCCCATGAAATCTTGACGCCTTTCTGTGAAAGGACGTGCAGCCACAGCAATGTTGCCAGTGAACCGATCGGGGTGATTTTAGGACCTAAATCGGATCCGATGACATTCGCATAAATCAACGCTTCTCGGATGACGCCAGTTGTATTAGTATCTGCAATCGCCAGGGCGTCAATCATGACTGTTGGCATATTGTTCATGACAGAAGATAGAATCGCTGCGATGAAGCCCATGCCGATCGTTGCCACAAACAAGCCCTGATCAGCCGCAGCCTGGATGACATCGGCAAGAATGTTCGTCAATCCAGCATTACGCAGTCCGTAAACGACTACATACATTCCAATTGAGAAGAATACAATTGCCCATGGTGCGCCTTTGACGACTGTTGCCGTATGGACAGCCGGGCTTCTCCTGGCCATCATCAAGAAGAAAATCGCGACGATCCCAGCAATGAACGATACCGGGATGTTCAGGAATTCACTTCCAAAGTAGCCTACAAGCAGGATTCCTAAAACAATCCATGATAAGCGGAACATCTTCGCATCCTTAATTGCTTCAGCCGGCTTTTTCAAATCCGACATCTTGTAATTTTTCGGAATGCTCCTTCGGAAAAATAAATACAAGACTAAAATACTTGCACCTAATGAGAAGAAGTTCGGCACAATCATGCGGGATGCATATTCTACGAATCCAATATCAAAGAAGTCAGCAGATACGATATTTACCAGGTTGCTGACAACCAGCGGCAACGAAGTCGTATCGGCAATGAATCCACTCGCGATGATAAATGGAAAGACCATTTTTTCTTCAAATTTCAGGTTACGCACCATCGCCAGAACGATCGGGGTCAAAATTAGTGCGGCCCCGTCATTTGCAAACAATGCAGCAACAGCCGCACCAAGCAGGGTCACGTACACAAACATCTTGACGCCGTTCCCCTTGGCAGCCCTAGCCATGTGCAGGGCAGACCATTCAAAGAATCCAATCTCATCTAAAATTAGTGATATGATAATGATTGCGATAAATGCGAGTGTTGCATTCCAGACGATTCCGGTAACGTCGATTACGTCTTGGAAGTCAACAACACCGAAGATCAATGCTAGAATAGCTCCCCCTACCGCTGACCAGCCAATCCCAAGACCCTTAGGCTGCCAGATGACCAATGTCAGTGTCACGAGGAAAATCAGTGAAGCGATAATCGGTAATGACAAATCCACACACCTCCGTTAATCACAGGAAATCCGTTTTCCCTGCTTTTCAAGTTCTGTTAACTTTTCTTCCTGGCTTGGAAGTGCATCCATGAGCAATTGAACAAATTCAAAATGCTCGTACTGCCGGTTCAGTGAATAAAACACCCACTGTCCCCTCCTGCTTTCCTTTACCAACCCTGCATCTTTTAGCTTGCGGATATGCTGACTGATCGCCGGCTGGCTGGCATCGAATATCGCTACAAACTCACAGACACAGCAATCGTGATCAGCGAGAATCTTCATCATTGTCAAACGCGTCTTGTCACCAAGCAGCTTCAACACAGCAGCAGCCTGATCCATTTCAATACTTTGCTTAATCAATTACTCTCCACCTCCAATTACGGTATCATCATATAATAATTTGCTTATATGTTCAAGAGTGATCGTATGTAAAAATTATTAAGAAATTGTAAAGCTGATGTATCCGCCTTATTTTGAACAATTGATGCGGATATTATTTATTGTGGCTATAAGATCAAGCAAGCGTTTTACCGCTGGATCTCCAGTTCTCGAGGTGGCTATTTCCTCATTTCATATAAAAAAACGCCTGGGTTTACCCAAGCGTTATTGTGATTTTCTTATGTGATATTAAGCCAATACACTCTTCAATTCATTCACTAAGAGCAACTTGCCTGTGGAGACCACTTTTTCGTCGATGACTAACGCTGGTGTGCTCATGACTTTGTATTTCATGATTTCCCTGATGTCTTCTACTTTTTCTACCTGTGCTTCAAGCTGCAGTTCTTCAACCGCCATGCGAGTATTTTTTTCAAGCTCCTGGCATTTTTTGCAGCCAGTACCTAGTATTTTAATATTCATCATTATTTCCTCCTTATAATTATAGAATTGCGTTAAAGCCATATCCTATCAGAATGATTCCTGTGGCGACAACGCCGGCGAATACAGCAATCAGCTTTGGTTTGATCACTTTCCTGAGCAAAATCATTTCCGGGAGGGACAGGGCGGTGATGGCCATCATGAAGGCCAGCGCTGTACCAGCTCCTACACCTTTGTTCAATAATGCTTCGATAATCGGCAGGGAACCGACGGCGTTAGAGTATAGCGGAACGCCTAAAATCGTCGCAATCGGAACCGCGAAGAAATTGCCTTCGCCCGCATATTTGACTAGCAAATCCTGCGGGGCATATCCATGAATGAACGCCCCGATCCCAATCCCAATCAAAAGGTAGAGCCAAATCTTCTGTACCGTCTCCACAACATTCCGGGCTGCAAAAATTGTTCTTTCCTTAAGCTCCTCCCGAGTGAATAAGGATTTGATTTTTTCGGCATACGTTTTGTTATCGCTCTCAGGCATAACAATCCGTTCCTGGCCACCGGCGATTTCATATACATATGACTCCACATGCTTTTCCATCTTCAGCTTGCCAATGATGGCACCCGCCACGATTGCCAGAGTCATTCCGGCAAGCACATAAATCAAGGCGACTTTCCAGCCAAAAATCGAAAATAGCATAACCAGCGAGATTTCGTTCACAATCGGTGATGAAATCAGGAACGTAAAGGTGATGCCTAAAGGGATTCCTGCCTCGACAAAGCCGATAAATAAAGGCACCGTCGAACAGGAGCAGAACGGCGACAGCACTCCGAGAAAAGCCGCCATCACACTGGCAGCGCCCTTCCTTCTGCCTTCAAGCCATTCCTTTACTTTTTCAGGCGGGAAAAAACTTCTGATGAATGAGATTGCAAAAATCATCACCGCGAGCAAAAACAAGATTTTCGTCGTGTCGTAAATGAAAAAGTGGAGTGCCCCGCCAAGTCTTGAGGACAGTTCCATGTTCATGACATCGACGACCAACCAATTGGCCAGTTCATTAAACATTTAGATCGCCTTCTTTATATACGGAATCAGAGGTGCCAGCTTTTCTTTATCCAGACTATAGACAGTGAACCTACCTTCTCTTCTTGATTTAATGAGCTTTCCTTTTTCCATGATCTTCAAATGGTGGCTGATAGTTGAGGATGCTCCCGATAGACCATCGACAATTTCGCACATGCAAAGATCCTCAAACCACAACAAGCCCATGATTTTAATTCGTGTCTCATCACCGAGTGCCTTGAAAAACGCCGCTGTACTTTCAAGCTCTTCCTCAGCATTCACGAGCGGGAATTCTTCCTTAACCCCATCAATAATTCTCTTAATGCTGTCAGACGATTTTATTTCCCATCCTGTTCTGCAAGTCATAAACTGCACCTCCCACTTTCAGCTTACAACTATTTTTCTAGTTTTGTAGTTTTGATTTTGAACACTTTATGACATGTTAAAGCCGGCAGCGATTTTTAACTGCCGGCCGTTATTGTCTCAATCATACGAAATCAGGTTATGCTTGATCGCATATTTAACAAGACCAGACCTTTTCGTTGCCCCAATCTTCTCCATGATCCTCGTTTTATAGGTTTCCACCGTTTTGATGGATACGAACAATTCCTCACTGATTTCCCTCTGCGTATAGCCCAGGGCAATTAACTTCAATACCTCAGTCTCACGCTGGCTAAGATGGGGTTTATCCAATTCTGCCCCTTCGACTTTCTCATCTGCCTGCTTGTAGAGATAAGGAATCAGGGTCGGATAAATATAATGCTCTCCATTTAACACAATTCTAATCGCGTTGATCAGTTCAGTATCGACCGCTCTTTTTAAAACATAGCCTTGGGCACCGGATGCAAGCCCTTCCTTCAGATAGGCTTCATCAGAAAACATCGTCAATAGCAGAATTTTAACATTACTGTTCGATTTCCGGATTTCTTTCGTTGTTTCAATTCCGTCTTTCCCCGGCATGCTGATATCCATAACAATGATATCAGGCTCCATATCCTTCAGTTTTTGCAATGCTTCTTCGCCGGATTGAGCCTCCCCAATAATTTCGAAGTTACTTTCACTCATCAGGATGGTTTTCAAGCCGGCGCGAAAAACAGGATGGTCATCGACTATGAATAATTTAGCTGACATTTACTTCACTCCGATCCGTTAAGAGAGGAACTTTGGCTAAAATCGTCGTTCCCTCGCCAATTGCAGATTCAATTTGAAGCGTTCCATTCAAAAGCGCAATTCTTTCATGCATCCCAAGCAGGCCAAGGTGTTCTTTGGAAGGATCATTTCCCAGCACCGATTGGGTATCAAAACCGACACCATCGTCTTCGATGACCACCGAAACCTGCTGGCCAGATGAAAGGACAATGATGCTGACGTTTTCTGCTTTTGCGTATTTGGTGATATTTGTGAGCGATTCCTGTACAAGCCGGAATATCGCAGTTTCCAGTCCTGGATTCAAGGATTTGAAGGTCCCGTTTATCACGAGATCAGCATCGATATTCGTAGACTTCCTGAATTCCTCTACATATCGTTCAATTGCTACTTTAAGCCCAAATTTATCAAGAATGCTCGGCCTGAGCTGCCAAGCCATATGATGAACTTCTTCAATCGTTTGCCGGGCGAGCGACCTTAGCGTTTCAATCGTCCTTTGCTTATGTCTTTCATCGCCTTCTTCCAGCAGCTTCAATTCCACTAACATGGAAGACAGGGAGTGGCTCGTTTCATCATGAAGTTCCCTTGCGATTCTCTTCCGCTCATCTTCTTGTACATGAATGATTTTTTCCAGCAACATAAGGCGGATTTCTTCTTTTTTCTTGACCTCTTTCCATAGTTCCAGGTTCTCTATGGAAACAGAGAGCTGAGAAGCCAGTGAGGTAAGAATTTTAAGAAATGTTTCATCCAGCTTTGAAGTGCTGCAGATAATGATTTTTCCAATCTCATTTCCTTTCCCCGTTTTCAGCTGGAAAGCATATACTTCCTTCTCCGACCTAGAGCATGTATAAAGGTCTGAATTGAAATGGGTGCAACGGATCGCACATGAAGAAGAATGATTAAAGTACCTCTCCTTCGTTTCCTTCCAATCAATTTCGATGAAGGCACTTTTCAGATCAAGCTCCTGGACCAATTGCTGAACAAATGACTGAAGCGTTTCTTCTAGCTGGACGTGCTCTTTGAGGTTCTGGGACAAACTATTCAACAAGGTAAGTTCCTTATTTCGATTTTTTATTTTTTCGATATATACTTCTTTATCCCTTTCCGATTTCTGCAGAGAATCTAGCATTTTGTTGAATGAAGCAGTCAATTTTCCGATCTCATCTTTCGGATAGGTGCGTATCCTCTCTGTGAGGTTTCCCGAATAGACCTTATTGGTCAAATGGACAAGGTTCGAAATCGGGATCGTCAGTATTCTTGTCAGTCCAAAGACAATGATCCCAGATAATAACATGACTCCGATCATCGTGAAAATCATCTGGTTTGTTACCTTCATCAACGCCTCTTCAAGGGATTGTTCAGTCAACCCCGCCCTAACAGTGCCGCCTAAATCAGGGAAGATCGGCGAGGCGGAATCGAGGATCACACCATTGTCAGTAGAAAGCTTCTTACTGCTGGTCTCTAGCATGGAACCTTCAGACTTTACTTGATTTGCATTGATTAAACCCTGGCTGATAAAACCTTTTTCATTAGAGTGGACAACCACTTCACCGTCTTTATTCAGAACGAAAATATATTCAATATCTTCATAGCTATTCATTGTGTCATTAATAAGGCTTTGCAATGCGAAAATATTGTGGGTCAGGAGAGGGTCCACACTTCTTGAGGCAATGTCGCTGCTGATTGATTTGGCACGGTCTTCAATTTGCAATGTCAGCGTATTGGATATTGAAATCCGTACGACGATCAGACTGATGACTGTCACCATCAGGACGACGATCAAGACCATTCCATAGATTTTAAGTTCTATCGAAACACTCGATAAAAAATCGATTAACCTTTGCTTCAGCTTTTTCATAGGCTTTCACCCAACAGATATAGATCCTGTCTGATTACTTGATAGTTCTGCTGATTGATTGGCTCATACCGATCGACACCCAATTCCTTCAACAATTGCCTGCCATCGGGGTGATTTCTCAGATTGAATAATATCTCAGAAAAAGTTTCAATTTTCTTTGGGTCGCCTTTTTTTGAGGCCACAACCGGAGGCGTGCCTGCTTCATCTCCCGTTCCGATGACCCTGATGTGCGCACTCAATTCAGGTTCTGTCGCCAGCATCTGGTCAAACATGGCACCATCCACGGTAGCACCATCGACAATCCCCAATTCAACTGCTTTTACCGAATAGTCATGGCTATAAGTAAAATAAGTTTTACCAAAGAAATCTTCTGAGGTTTCCCCCTTCTTATCCAATTGGCTTAACATACTCAATCTGCCTGTGTAAGAATAGGGGTCTGTATAAGCAAATCTCTTGCCCTTTAAATCCTCCAAGGTCTGATAGGGACTGTTCTGATTGACGATTGTGTACGACTGATATAAAGGTCTCCCGTTCACAACCGGCGCTGCTACATCCACAAGATATCCCTTTTCCAGTCCGATGACATAAGAAAGGGAACATATGAAGGCAAAATCCACTTCACCCCTCCTCAGCATGCTGTCTACTTCCTGATAGGTCTGTCGCTGGACGATCTCAACCTGCATGCCGAATTGGGATTCGATGTACTCTAGCAGGTAATCATATTTTGATAGGGAAGCTTTAGGAGAGATGACCGAAGCAAGCGCAACAGTGATTTTTTCATGGTGGGAATCCGTTTCTTTGGGTGGAGCAGCTTCCGCTTTATCAGTGTAGAGGATGATATTTGACTGCTGTACTCCTTGTTGGCAGCCGCTGATCAACAATATAAATAAAATTGGAATCATAAAAGCCCTGATTACCATGTTTTTACCCTCCATCAATTCCGTTGGATACGTTCGTATAAATTATATCGTGGCTACCTTGCAAAAAGAGGCTTCGCATAAAAACAACACAAAATAGACAAAAAAAACAGCCCCAAATTATGGCGCTGCCGGAGTTTATGCATGATGAGTTTTAGCTTCTTTTTTCACTTCTTCTATTTCATCTGTTGCCAGTTCTTTCGTCGCTTTCTTGAATTCCTTTAACGTGTTGCCGACCGCCCTGCCGATTTCCGGCAATTTTTTCGGGCCAAAAATCATCAGCGCCAGAACCAGGATGATGATCAACCCGGGGATACCGATATTCGAAAGCATTTTATTCACATCCCTTATACGGTTATGTTTTCTTTACATCCGTCGCAATTCGCTGAGGAATTCAGGTGCTGCTCGCCACATTGGCCGCAGTCCTTATATTTCTGATAAAATATGGTCTGCTCCTGATTCGCGAGGAATTGTTTTAGATCTAGATAGTCCTCCACTCTTTCCAATCCATTTCTCCTGCACAGATCGATACATGATCCACAGCCATTGCAAAGCAGCGGCTGAAACACAGCCTTGACGGTTTCGTCATCATCCGTGAATTTCAAAGCACCTGTTGCACAAACCCGGGAACATGCTCCACAGCCATTGCACGTTGCAGTGAAAGCTAGCTGCATGGTCTTCAGGTTTTCAGAAGTTTGATAGGAATGCAAATTGTTCTTGTTTTTATCCAGAATCCGATGATAGACCATGGCCATTGGGCCTTTTTTTAGAGAAACCCTCAAATTTTCGATTTCTTCCTCCTCTGGAATCAACGGCGAAACAACCTTATTCGTCATTTTTTTCGAGAAAAAAGTGATCAGGTCCCTGCGGGTATAGCTTCTTTCCATTTTATCGCTGTGGCTTTTGTCGTTAAGAGAAACCTCGACTTCATGAGTGCGCATACTGTTGAAATTGTGAATCGTTTCTTTAACCGAAGTCATAAGGTTAGCATCAAACTTGCTGCACTGCCTGCACCTTTCTTCTCGGAACTGCAAGTTGACGTGGCTGCTGTTTTGGAATGCTTGCATCAGCAAAGCTGTATCGAGCTGAGCCAGACACGCAAGCCTGATATGTGATTCATTGCTTCGGTCTTGATCGCAGGAAAACGAGATGACCTCCCTGCTTGGCATGTCATTAAAATACGAAAGGTATTTTTCATCATATAGAGCTTCCGATGGACAGACAGACGTGCATTTCATGCATTCTATGCAAGCATCCTCCATCACGCTGAGCCCATTCTCTAGAGAAATGGCAGAGACAGGACAAGCATCAGTGCATTTGCTGCAAGTCGAGAAGCGGTTCCTTGTGCGCACGCAGCGCTGTAAGTCAACCTTCAGCCGTTTTGCTTCAAGCCATTTTGTCATAAGATGGTCCACTAACATTGCCCTGTTCCCCCAATCCATTTTATAGTGATGAATAGTCCAGCTGGATGAACCTCTCGGTGAGATTGCCCAGATGTTTATAGATTGCCAGTTCAGCATTTTCCTGAATAGCGGCATTGAATTTAGGGATCCAATGGGTCAGGATCCTGTACAAGAACTCTTTTTGCAGTTCCAGATACTCCAGATCGCCTGTCTCGATCAGCTTGAAATTCAGATAATACATGAACTCAAACTGGATGCTGATATGATCTGCTGGTTTTGAATGCATCGCCTGGACACAAAGCCCGCCGCGCTGGTAAAATGCTTCGATTGTTTGAGTGGACCTTCCCATGACCTCCCACTTATCCTCTAAATAAATAGAGGAGTAAGGAGGTGCCAGGAGTTTAAATGGTCCAACAAACAGTCTGGCGTATTCAATCTCGTAATCTGTAAGACTCTCATTCTCATCCGCGAATATGCTGTTCATCTCATCACTTATTTTCAAAAGTGCCTCATCATCTGCTTCCTTTAATGACTCTTTGAGAAGATGAACGAAAAGACTTAAGTCTTCACCAGGTTCTTTATACATCAGCGACAGCAATCGATAGATCTCAGCCCGCTTTGAAATCAAAGAATCAGTCTGCATCGTGACCATTTAAATCACTCCCTTGCTTTTATCCTCTTACATAAAATACTCTTGGCTTCGTACCCTTTTCCGGTTTCAACACCTGGCTGCTGTACTGGGCCAGCACCTTGTTGATATCGCTGTTCGGATCATCCAAATCCCCAAATGTCCGCGCATCAGCCGGGCAGGACTCCACACAGTATGGTTTCAAATTATCTTTAATTCTATGGTCACAGAAGGTACATTTTTCAACGATTCCCTTGCTTCTGATGCCTTCATAAGTAAAGGCACGGTCCGCATTGTAGTAAGGCAGCTGCTGACCAGTTTTTTCCTGCAGTTCTTTACTCGTCGCTGTGCCGCCCTTGATGGCAGCTGCTGTTTCTTCCCAGCGGCGATGCGGTTTGTTTTTATTGAAATTGATCACTCCGTATGGACAAGCTTGCATACAGCTCTTACAGCCAATGCATTTATCCGGATCATGGAGTGTCAGTCCGTTTTCATCCTTGTACATCGCCTGTGTCGGACAAACCCTTACACAAGCAGCATCTTCACAGTGATTGCAAAGAGTCGGGACGTATTTGTAGTTTACGTTAGGAAAACTCCCCTTCGTTTCGTGGAAGTAATGAGCCCAAAACATTCCGGTATCTACGTTATTCTCATTTTTGCAGGCGATCGAACATCCTGAACAGCCTACGCATTTATGCAAATCTATTACCATTCCGTATTTAGTCATTTTTCACACCTCCAGCAGATTATATCTTCTCAATTTTTATTCGGGCCAGACCGCCATGACGGGCAGTTGAACCGCTTAAATGTTCATAATCGCTAGGAAGGATTTCGTTGTTATTTCCTCCGCGTGCGATTTTCTTCTGGTAATCCATCGTTGCGATTCTTCCATACGCCCAGTGGCCCTGGCCGTAGCACTTGACTGCAACTCCTGGCCGTGTTCCTTCCCACTCTTTTACCGTGACTTCAATGGAGCCTTGAACTGATGTTACTTTAACCCTGTCGCCTGATTTAACTCCATATTTCTTGCAATCTACTGGATTAATCTTGATTACGTCATCCCATTTTTCATCCCCTGGATCCGCATCCTTGAATTCCTGGTACCAGGTGGTATTGGCGGAGCGGCCTTCACGATTGAGTCGTGAACGGTGTTCAGTGAAAATGAGCGGGAATTCCTTTTCATCACCGTAACGGATTGGCTCTTCATAGTGTGGAACGAAAGCAAGATCGCCTCTTGCTTCATACTTCATCGCTTCCATGACTTTGTCGATGCTCGTGTTATGGCCCTTCGCATGCTCATCTAACAGGCCTTTCAACGTTTCACTGTAAAACTCGAATTTTGTTGATGCCGTTTCAAAGCCCTCTTCCCAGTGCTTCTTATATGGTGTCCGTTTCGCGTTCCAGACGCCCACGTCGACAAATTCCTGCCAGCTGCTGATTTGGTCGCCCTTCTTCTCTTCAGATGGGTGCCAGAGTTTTTTCGATAAAAACTTCGTAGCAACTAAATTGAACTCTTTTTCATTTGTTGCCTTCTTACCTGTTTCCGGATCGGTAAATTCATTTCGATAATAATCGTATAAATTAGAGAAACCTTTTTTAGCAAGGCTTTCTGCGATTAGCCAGCCAATTTCCGTCTCATCCACCTTGCAATCCCATAGTGGTTCAATTACTGGCTGTTGTATGGAACCGTAAGCATTCATGTTTTGCTTGCTCTTTATAACTCCCCATCTTTCGAAAAGCTGGTGGCAGGCAGGTAAAACAATGTCTGCATACTGGGTCATTTCCGCCGGGTTTACCGTAATGTGTACATAGAACGGGATTTTTTCCATCGCCTTTTCCCATCGCTGAGCCCCGGTACAAGAGAAGACGAAGTTGTTCCAGTATCCAATTGCCATTTTGATGTCGTATGGATCCTCGTTCAGGATTCCATCCGCGACATTATTAGTGACTACACCCTTGTGCAGTTCGCCTTTTGCGAATGCAGGGAACTGAATCCGGCCGCGCTGGTCGATTTTTTCGTTCTTTTTACCCTTCTTGGCTATCTCGTCCAGATATGCATCCAGTTCCGGTATGTCTTGTAATGGTACTTTTTCACCCCGGTTCGTACCGCCGATATTCTCAATAGATCCTACAAGAGCATTTAACGCATGCGCACCCATGGAAGTATAGCCGCCGCGAATCTGCATCGCAGAACCTGGTGCAAGCCATGAAATGGCTCTTGGCGCTGCTTCAGCAAAGTCCCTGGCAACACGGTAAATCTGCTCTGCCGGTACACCAGCAATTTCAGCAGCCCACTCTGGCGTGCGATCTTTTAGTTCAAGATTCCACCATTTAACGATTCCGTACGTCTTATTTTCTTCAAAAGCAGCTTCATCAACGGCTGTTCCTTTTGCAAATAGGTTTTCCCCATCCTTGAAGTCACCGACAAATTCACGGTTCCAGATTCCTTCTTTTAAAATTACGTGGGCAATGGCAGAAACCAATGCTCCGTCCTGGCCCGGGATGACTGGCAGCCATTCATCGGCCTTGGAAGCTGTTGCGGAAAGACGCGGATCGATAACAGCGACTTTTGCCTGGTCCAGGACTTTTCCGAACATGCTGATGGCATGTGGCACCTGTCTGTTTGATGATACTGGATCAGTGCTCCACATGAGTACATATCTTGTGTGCTCTAAATCATAATCACGATAGTCCCAGTATGCTTCCGTAACATATGGTCCCAATTTCTCCGCTTCTGCACAGATAGCACTATGTGAAATATTGTTTGGCGACCCAAAAATCGTTGGTAACGCTTTATAGAATATATCCGCGGCGCCTGTATAACGTCCTCTGAGTAATGCGAATTTATGTGTTTCATGGTTATTACGCAATTCCATCATTTTATCTGTAATCGCATCAATGGCCTCTTCCCAGCTGATTGGCACAAACTTAGGATCTTCATTGCGCCCTTTTTTCGGATTGGTACGCTTCATTGGAACCTTGACTCTATCTGGATCATATAGCTGTTGGATGGCCAGATGCGGTCTTGGACAGATTTTGCCATGGTTACCTTTGGAGTTAGGGTTTCCTCTTACCTTGATCGCCCTGCCATTTTCGACATACACCTGAACAGGACACCATGTTGTACATCCCTGGCAAGTTGATGCCAGCCATTTTCCACTTTCAGCTATTTGTTCTTTTTTGTCTGTTTCAGAAAATGCAGTGAGCATTGGTTTGTTCGCTGATAAACCTGCAACGGTTGCACCTGTTACTGCAGATGCCTTTATAAAACCTCTACGTGAAATTCCCATTTTGATAGACCTCCTTTTTCAAATCGATTACAATCCAGCCAGCGGAATCTGGCCTGAGTAAAGGATGATATGCTTGAAGGCATAGCTTCCGATCAAGACAACCGCAGTAAAGATCATTGCTGTATAGAAATTCATTTTTATTTTTTTCAGTGTTGAATAGCCAGCAATCGCAAGTGGAATCACCAGTCCGATGGTTACAACCAAGATCCACCAGTACATCCCGAAGTGGCTGATTAAGTTCTGATAAGCGATGATTGCTTCTGTTCCAGCTGAGTTAAGGCTGATTCTCCAGGTAAGGATGAGCAGTGCCTGGATAGCTGCTAGTGAAACTAATAGTTTCGGATATGTGAAAACATGAGCATTTGAGGATATAGCTGTTTCTGAGTACACTTCCTTGCTCTTCATAATGATCGACCTCATGAAAACTGCTTCAACAGCCATCAGGACACTGCTTCCGGAAAAGATTGAGGAAACGAGGAACATGACTGGAATCAAGCCGTTTGCCCAGCCCGGAACTCCAAGAGACATAAGCAGAAGTCCGTGATATATGCCCACGGCCAGTGCGAACACCGAACCAGCAATTACCAAACCTTTAAAAAGTCCCATTTGATAAGCATTTTGTTTATACTTCCATACCACCAAAAAGATTACGAAAGACAGCATGATGAATATCGTCTGAAGGAAACCTCCCCAAGATGTAACGGACGTAGGGTTGACATTGATGAATGTCGACAGCATCCGGAATGGCTTACCCAATTCAGTGAGAAGCGCAAACACTCCCAATCCAACTAGTACAGGTGAAAGAATAAACCCCAGCCTAGTGACCTTTAATGATTTCTCCTTGAACACCAGACTGAAATAGGCTGCTAGCAGGAAAACTCCGATCCCGACACCGCCAAGAAATAAATCAAGGGCGACACGATAATCCCAATATGCGTGAAAATCCATTTCCTTGACCTCCTTATCGATTAAATACATTAACTACACTCCTATCATCAGATATTCAGGGCAAAAAATATATCAGTAAATCCCCTAATCTTTTGTAGGGAATTTACTGACATAGCATTTTCCTTATTCAGGTTTTACCATATAACGCATTTTTCTGGTTCATCACACCAGATTCTTTCCTTTAATTCGATGAATGATACATCAAGAGCAGAAGCTAAAGCTGCGATGAATCCGTCACTTGGGAACACCCTGCTGCATTCAGTATCCTGAATGAACTTGCGTGTCGTCCCCGTCCTCATTGCCAATTCATCCTGTGACATTCCTTTACCCTCTCTAATAAGCTGAATCATGAAGCCGTAATCTTTACAAGGATCCTTTAACATCCCAAATCCCCTCGACTTTCATATAAGTTAATAATTATATGGTAATGGATTTATGTTAAGGATTCATTACAGCATTGTAAATTGTAAGTTGACTGAGAAAAAATAAAATCAAAAATTTTTGATTTAACAGTTGCAAAGTGGATGATAAGGAAATATAATACAATATATCAAGAGATTTTGATTAAGGAGAGCTGACAGTGGAAAAATTCATTCCTTTAACAGACCTGACCAATGACTCCAAAGCCATTAAGGAACCGCCGCTTCAAAGCACCTTTGAAAAATACGAGAAGAAATTCAAAGCCCTTGCCGACCAAAAACGCCTGCACATTCTCAATCTTCTATGCCAGCAAGACTCCAGCTGCGTTTGTGATCTAAGTGAACTGATTGACATGCCCCAATCAAAATTGTCGTATCATCTGAAAATTTTGCTTGATGCCAATCTGATCCAGAAAGAAACAAAGGGAACCTGGAGCTACTACACAGTAAACACCAAAGAAATTAACCATCTATTATCTCCAGAGCTTTGCTGCCTTTTCAGACCTAGCAACTGTTGTTAGGTTAACTTTTCAAAGTATTAATCAATTTTTTTTGATAAATAAATCAACATATTTTGATTAAGGAGAGGATATATATGTTTTATCAAGATTATCAAGCATTGGCACAGTTAAAACAGCAGGAAGTTGAAAGGAAAGCTAGACACGCATGGAAGTTCTTTGAACAGCCTGAAACGAAGAGATTCCCTTGGCCAGCTCGCACTCAAAAACAGCAGCCTAAATGCTGCACAGTTCCAGCTAACGCTTAAATAATGGAGGAAGAAGGTAGAGGATAATGATTGAATTTCTAAAAAGCTTTTTATGGATAGCCCTAGAACTAACAGTGCTTTTTATCGGGATATCCTTCTTGATCAGCCTGCTCCAGGGATATATTCCTTATGAAAAAATCGAAAAGAAACTGACAGGACGCAATAAAGTGCTAGCCAGCTTTGCCGCCATCCTGTTCGCGTTTATCACACCCTTTTGCTCCTGCTCCACGATTCCAGTAGTCGTCAATATGCTGAAAAAGAAAATCCCGTTTTCAATCGTTATGGTTTTCCTCTTCGCTTCTCCGGTGCTGGACCCGACAATTTTAACCATCATGGGTGTCGTGATGGGCTGGAAGGTAACGATCATATACACCATCATTACAAGTGTTTTCTCGATTGTCATCGGCTTTACACTCGATAAGCTGGGATTCCAGCGATACGTCAAAAATGTCATCATGTCTGGCTATGAAGAAAAGAACCAAAAGTTCAATTGGAGATTCGCCTTAGACGAAACCTGGTCGCTGATGAAAAGTGTCTACCCATACTTGCTGATTGGTGCTGCGATTGGCGCGGTCATCCACGGACTTGTTCCAACTGAAATCATTACGAAATGGTTCGGTCATGATGCATGGTGGCTGATCCCAGTCGCTGCAATTGCCGGGATTCCTTTGTACATTCGACTTTCTAGCATGATCCCGATTTCGCAAATGCTGATTTTAAAAGGAATGGCCCTTGGTCCTGTGATGGCGATGATGATCAGCTCAGCCGGCGCCAGCCTGCCGGAAGTCATCCTGCTGAAGTCGATTTTTAAAAAGCAGCTCGTGATTGCCTTCATCGCTTCTGTTATAACGATGTCCACTGTCTCTGGGTTTGTGTTCTACTTTGTTTAATAAATCAAATTTTCTTGATGAAAGGAGGTGAAATCAATGGCTAACTTTATCAAAATCCTTATGGGCAGCAACTCAAAGTCTGATTGCTGCAATGTTGAAATCAAGGAAGTCCAGGAAACAGAAGAGAAAAACGAAGCTTGCTGCGGCGGGGATACTTCTTGCTGCTAATCATTTTACAATAATAGGAAGACGGTGCAATTAAGTATTGTTACCGTGCAATTAGCATCATTATTCGTGCAATTCCCTGACTTTACAGTGCAATTACAGGCAATCTTGGTGCGAATATTGCTTCTTAATAAGAAAATAATTTTTCCAGGGCAATTTAAGCATGGAAAATAGCAAAAAGGTGGAGCCAGGCATCTAAAACGCCTGATTCCACCTTCTTTTTTATTCTTCAACTTCAAGTACTGGCATGATTTCCACTTTTATATTACGAATACGGTGATTTTCTACTTCCTTGACGATAATCCGCAGGTTTTCGTAGACAAATGTATCGCCGTTTACCGGGATGCTTTCCAATGTTTCAAAAATCCAGCCGCCGAGGTTATGGTACGATGTATCCGGCATTGGTACATTGAACAGTTCGGCAAAATCATCAAGATCGTAGGCCGCATCGAACTCATATGTGCTCTCATCGATCTTTGTCATAATATTGACCTTTTCATCGTGCTCATCCCAAATCTCGCCAACAAGCTCTTCGAGGATATCCTCAAGTGTGATCAAGCCGCTCGTTCCGCCGAATTCATCGACGACGATGGCCATATGGCTCTTCGTCCTTTGCAGCTCAGGCAGCAGGGTCGCGATTTTCATCGACTTCACGACGAACATTGGCTGGCGCAGCATCTCACGGACATTGACCTCTTTATTCTGGATCAGTTCTGCAAAAAACTCACGTTCGGACAAAAATCCGATGATATTATCTATATTGTCTTCATAAACCGGAACACGTGAAAAACGTTCTTCGATGAAAATCTGCTTGATTTCCTCGAGTGACTGGTTTACTTCGATTGTAATCATATCCATTCGATGCGTTAAGACTTCACCGACAAGAACATCGTTAAATTCCAGGGAACGGTGCACAAGCTCCCTTTCCTCATTATTAATGACTCCCTCTTCTTCACTGATATCCACCATCACTTTGATTTCTTCTTCGGTGACGGACGGCTGATTTTCTCCCTTTGAGAACATCCTCGACACGGACGCCTTCAACTTGCTGAACACGAAGTTGACGGGGGTCAGGATTTTAATCAGCAGCAACAGAATGGCAGAAATTTTTAACGAATACTCCTCTGCATTTTCCTTTGCCATAGACTTCGGTAAGATCTCACCGAAGATTAGGATGAGAATCGTCATGACAAATGTACTAACGATCAGACCGGTGCTGGCACCGAACAGGTCAACGGCTACTTTTGACGAGATACTCGCCGCAGCGATATTGACGATATTGTTTCCTACTAGAATCGTAGATAACGCATCATCGAAGTTCTCGGAAATATGCAAAGCATTCTTGCTTCCAGCTCGGCCTTCGGACACATAATTCCGCAGCCTGATTCTATTGACGCTGGAAAAAGCGGTTTCTGCCGATGAAAAGAAGGCAGATAAAAGAATTAAAACACCTAATAAAATGACTAAACCTATGGGAACTTCCAAAAAAACTCACTCTCCGAAAAAAAATTTGTCAGAATATATTTTACTGTTTCAACGGGTATAAATCAAATACTCTAGCTCATCCTTATGTATGTACGGTTTACCCGGCGATAAGGTTTCATAATCAGAGATCATTACATTTCCTTGCCTGCCAAATTATTCTTGTTCACATACTTCACTTTACGAATCAGTACATAGCCAAGATAAGCAAAAGCTGACCCCAGCATTGCCCCCACAGCAATGTCTGCCGGATAATGCACCCCAGCCCAAATCCGAGAAAAACCAACCATCACTGCGAGCAGAACCCATAAATATGTATGCTTCCTTTTATACAGCCAGAACGTAACAGCGATCGTGAAAAATATAATTGTATGATCGCTTGGAAACGAGTTGTTCACTTTCATGTCTATCAATTGATTGACATCCTCAAGTGTCGCAAATGGCTGGTGATTTGAATAGAACATGCCGGCAATCTTCCCGGCGATTTCCGCTAAAATGAGCGCCGCCAGACCGCTTACCACCATCAACCGGTTCCCGGCCTTACGGCTGAACAAGTACACAAGCACTGCCGCCGCTAAAAGGTAAATCGCATTGTTAGCAATAAAGACCATGACCGGATTCAAAACCTCGAATTCCTTTCCTGCGTCATTGATGATCCTGAAAAGCTCAATATTCATCTCTCTTAATACACTCTCCCCTTAACAAATTAATTTGATTATATAATATTTTCCCTCTGCCTAAACAAAAAATCGAAGGCCAAAGCAGCCTCCGATTTTTAGACAGGTAAATATTTATTATTTCTATTAATTGTTGCCGCGAAGTCGTTGATCGATTCAAGGTCGAGATCCGAAATTTCCTCCATTGATCCGCTTACGCTTTTTGCAATGATTTTTTCGAAGAAATTCATCTTTGAAAAAATGAATTCACCTCCGAATAACCCTTTTGCAATTGCCGCTTCCCTCAGGTTATGCGGAAATGCATTTTCAAACTGAGTGTGTGCGTCCTGCCCTTCCTTCATGCAGCAAAGAAACAGGCCGAGATTCTTTCTTTGCAGAACGTCCTCATGCTCTTTCATGAATTTCTTGATTTTCCCCTGGATGCTGCCCGCATGAATCGATCCGCCAATCATCACCGAATCAAACAGCTCCAGATCTGAATGGAGCTTCGTCTTATCCAGATTGATCGCAATGACTTCCCCTTCAATCTGCTTCCGTAAAAGATGTGCCGCTTTTGCTGTCGTACCATGCGTTGAGCAGTAAACAATCAAACTTTTCATTAGATCGCCCCCATCACTCTCTGGTATCCTGGCCACCGTACAATAGTCCATTTGGGTTCATTATAGCCTTTTGCTAAAAGAAAAGTGTGAAAGATGTATGGCAATATTCTTACAATTCGAATTTGTCGTGATGAGGTGAATCCTACATCGTTAAACTGCACAAATGGAAACTACTTTGAATCCTCTTTATCCGCACATTAACCTCTTTTATGTGACGATAATCTTCTCCGAACCCTTTTTATCCGCACATTATCCTCTTTTATGTGACGATAATCTCCGTTGGATCCACTTTATCCGTACATTATTCTCTTTTATGTGACGATAATCTTCGCTGCATCCTCTTTATCCGCACATTATTCTCTTTTATGTGACGATAATCTTCGCCGAACCCTTTTTATCCGCACATTAACTTTTACAATGAACCTTCTCCAGTTCCAACAAATGCTGTTTCATTGCAATTCCGCCTCTATAGCCGGTGATTGCTCCATTTTTTCCGATGACGCGATGGCAGGGTACGGTGATCAAGACGGGATTGGCACCAATGGCTGTACCAACTGCTCTTACTGCAGCGGGCTTGCCGATTTTGCCTGCTATATCTGAATATGTACAGGTCTCTCCATAAGGGATTTCCCTCAGTGTACCCCAGATTGCTTCCTGGAATGGCGTCCCTTTTACATCGACCGGCAAAGTAAACTCGACTAGCTTCCCCTCAAGATACTCAGTCAATTCATCCCTGTATGGTTTCAAAGCTTCCTCATTCTTTTCAAAAACTTCAGCGGGAAACCGTTTAACCATATGTTCATAGGCTTCTTCTGGTGATCCGACATAGGCTAAGCCTTTGTCTGTTGCCGCTATATAAATTTCATTACCATTAAAACCAAGGATGTCCCAATAGATTTGTTCCATAATTCATCGCTCCTTCTTACAGTCTTTTCCTCATTATAACTAAAAAAGAAAGCCAACGTTTCAATATGAAAAAACATTAAATTCTAAATTTTCTTTACACTAGCAAATTTTCCCTTTACGATGGATATGGAGTGCAAAAACTCCCATCAAATCAAAGGAGGTTAAGGATCATGGACAATTCAAAAAAGAAGCTTATATTAACGAAAAAGGAAGATGGCCCATAGTTAGGGAGGAGAATGGACGTGGCACAATTGAACAAGGTTATTCAAATCGAGAAATATCATGAAGGATTGGCGGCTGGAGTTGCTAAAATGTGGAATCTGAGTCGTGACGGCTGGGGCGGAGATACGCGCGTCATGACGGAGGACCAGGTGAAAAAGAAGGAAGCGAACTCTGACAACATCGAGCTTTATCTTGCGCTTGACGGAGAGGAAGTCGTCGGGTACTGCGGTTTGTCTGAGTATAAGGAGGATACGGGATCACTGTATATCCCCCTGCTCAACGTGCGCACGGATTATCACGGACATAAAATCGGCAAGAAGCTCTTGCTTCAGGCGCTTGAAAAAACGGTGGAGCTAGGCTGGCCTCGGCTTGATCTTTACACATGGGCCGGGAATACGAAAGCTGTTCCGCTTTATAAAAAGTGCGGCTTTTTCTGGGAGGACAGGGATGACTCGACTCACCTGATGAATTTCATTCCGCAGGTCCTGAACACACCGCTTTTAAAACCGGTCTTTAAAAAAATGGATTGGTATGGAGACAGCACAAGATTAATAGAAGTAAAGCCGGATGGAATGAAGGAAAATGGCTTTACTTTCTACGAATATAGCTGGCAGAACGCTGGCACGTCAGCGAGAGTACAATTCGAACGAACAAGCCGCGGCATCAGCTTGATTGAAACAGATGAGTTCATCCTGCAAATGAAATTGGCAGACCATGAAGTCATCCAGGAGGAAGAACGGGAATTCGAGATCACGGTCGTGAACAAGGGCGAAGCTTCCCTATCCTTCAAGGCAAACGGGACGGCTAATGGACGCATTAAGTATGATTTCGTTGAAGAACAAATGGTAGATCATGAGTCTACTATATCTGCCTCCTTCACTGTAGAAAAAGGAGAAGAACCGAGCAACTGGCGGACGCATCCAAGCATTGAGGCGACAGTGTGGATCAATGGGCTTGAATGCGAGTTGAAGCTGGGCATCTTCCCTATCAACCCGGCAAAAATAGAAGCCAGCTACTCTGGCAATCTATCTTTCCTGGAAAAAGAAACATCTATTAATGTTGAAATAAGCAATACCTTGAACGAGAACGCTGTTTTTACATTAGACTTTCCTAAAGATGAGCAGGTCGTTTTAGCCCAGCAAACGTTCACATTGGAAGTTCCTGCACGCGGGCGGAAGACGCTGTCTGTTCCTTTAACAGTAAAACAGCATGGATTTTATAAACCTGAGCTAACGGTGACAGCAACAAAAAACGATGGTCAACAGCTGACCTTCGAGCAGGAGATCTCGGTTGCTTTCAAGGGGCTTGGGGAAAAGTTCGGCGGTGAATCGAAGGATTTCTGGCATATTTTCAACGGGCTTGGTCAAATTAATGTCCGCAAACGGGACCTGCTGACGTCTGCTGCTAGAAACAGCAAAAAAAATCAGCCTTTTGCTTTTATGACACCGAAGCTTGGAAAACCATATTCACAGGAGTTCACCAAGAAAAAGCCTTCCTCGGTCACGTGGGAAATCCATGATTCCTCAATTGATCTGAAGATCGCCCTGGAATCTGCAGAGATGGAAGGATTGCTTTTAACCCAGACACACCGTTTGTTCGGTGATGGCATCATCCACACTTGGGCTGAGGTTGAAAATAAAGGTGAGAGCATCCATCCAAATGTGGCTTTCAGCCAGCCAATCTATCACGAGATGGAGCAGGTTTACTTCCCACTCGACAGCGAGATTGTGCATTTTACCGAAAACCGGATCATGGAAATCGGCGAGCTGGAGACAGAGAGAATCAGCGGAAACTGGTATTTTACCGAAGGACAATCAGGACCAATCGGTTTGGCCTGGTCTGAAGGCAGCAATGCCGGTCCTGAAAGCTGGCAGTTCATCATCGAAGACCAATTCGGAAAGCTGGAGCCAGGTGCGAAAGCTGTGTCAGGGACCATAACCCTGTCACTCGGAGCTTTTGAGAATGTTGAGGAGTTCATCGCCTATGCAGAGCAAGTTCAAGTCCGAAAGAAGCCTGAAACAACAAGTGATTTATGCTTCAAAGCAGATCATCTCGTGACCAAGACTGATACTGACCTGGCTTTCACTTTAAAAACTCATCGAAACAGCTATCTGAATGGAACATTGACGATTGGAAATGAGATTCACGCGGTTACCGCCGATATGGAGAAAACCTCTCATTCTATGACAGTGCCAACAGGCGCTCTACAGCCTGTGTCCATTCTTGAAGCCACTTACACGGGCAACGGAACGGAAGCTAGATTTAAAGAGTTGCTAATCTCTCCATCGGGAAGTGTTAATGCCAGATCGGAGGATGGCACTTTCATCATCAATAATGGTGTCATCACCCTGAAGGCAGACCCGGATTTCTATCCTGGCATCTATTCAATGGAAGTGAATGGCCACGAATGGCTCGCCAGCTCCTACCCAGAGCTGACGGCGAAAAGCTGGTGGAATCCATGGGCCGGCGGCATGAAGACTGTACCGAACGGAATCAATACCTTTTCATTGTTAAAAGAAAACAGCCACGCTGAAGTGGTCGAATTGACGGACAGTGAAGGCAACAAATGGACCGGTCTCGCAATCACCACGGAGTTCAAGGAGCATAAGCAATGGAAAAATGTCGGGTATGTGCAATATTATTTGACGCTTCCTGGCGTTCCTATTGTCGCTTCTTTTGCGGAAGTGAAGGATGCCGGCGGGAAAAATCTTGCTGAAGAAATTTGGATTACAGACATGTTCATTGGCGGAGACCAGCTGACCGATGTACAGGTTTCAGTCCGTGACACCCAGCAGGCGCAGGCATATCATGCAGGCAGTGAGGAAATTCCTCTGCTGCTGGATGGAGATTCATATTTAACCTCCAACGGCTGTGATGATAAATTTTACATGATCCCGAACAACGATGCTTCTCCAACTGACGCGTATACAAATAAAGAAGTTTTGCAGCTTGTCTCAAGGCATAAAGGCGACTTTGAAAAAAGTGCTCCCTTGTTCCTGCTGTTTGATGAACGCAGGCTGACTGGCGACATGCTGAAAAAACTGAGAAGAGTTCAATTTTAAAAGGAGAAAACATGAAAATCATCGATGCCCATATACATTTATCAAACATTAAATCCTTTTATGAAACGGCCGAGAAACTGTCATTCGTCGACTATTCCACAGCTGGCATCCTAAAGGAATTCAAGGAGGCCAATGTGGTGCTCGGAATCGGCATGGGCCTGACGGAAACCGATAAGATGGGCTTCCCGGATTATGAGGCCCGGACACCGATGGGACTCGATATGGCAGCCGAGCTCCCGGCCAATATTTTTTGCTGCGCCGGGGTCAATCCTTATGACCTGGATGAGGCAGCTCTTGCCCGTCTTGAAAAAGAACTGCAAAATCCGCAGACGGTCGGGATCAAAATCTATCTTGGCTACTATCCTTTTTATGCGTATGACGAAGTGTACGAACCGGTCTACAAGCTGGCCGCGAAATACCAGCTTCCTGTCGTCTTCCATACAGGCGACACCTATTCGGAACGAGGCTATTTGAAATATTCCCATCCGATGGCGATTGACGAGGTCGCCGTCAACCACCGCGATGTGAATTTCATGATGGCGCACTTTGGAGATCCATGGACATTGACCGGAGCGGAAATCATCTATAAAAATCCGAATGTATTTGCTGATTTGTCAGGGTTGATCGTAGGAACGAAAGAAGAACTGGATAAGCGAAGCCAGGGACGTTTTCTTGACCACCTTCGCCATGCGCTTGAGTTTGCGGATTCATACGACAAGCTGCTGTTCGGCACAGACTGGCCACTGATTCCGGTCGGTCCGTATATTGAGTTCATCAAAGAACTGATTCCGCCCGAGCACCATGAGGACGTTTTTTACAATACTGCCCTGAAGGTGTTTCCGAAGATCAAGCCGTTTTTGGAGTAGAGTCGAGTTGTTATAGAGAAAGGACAAAAAGCGCAAGCGCCTTGTCCAGCCCCGACAAGCGCTGGAGGGACTGACGGTGAAGTCGTTCTTTGACTTCATTGGCAGGATCGAACTCGAAAAGCATAGGCGACTGCCCAACTCCGACAAGCGCTGGAGGGCTTGACAGTGAAGTCGTTCTTTGACTTCATTGGCAGGACCGAAGCGTCTTCTCGAGGAGTTAGGAGCCGCAGCTAGACTAGCGTCTCGAGGGGCTAGGCGCTGGAGCTGGATTAATAAGAAGAAGTCCCGTTACCACTATTGTAATGGGACTTTTATTTTAAAGATATCTCTGAAGCCAGGAAGTCAGGTGCTTAACCGCCTCAGGATGGATTGGCGTTCCGATTGTTTTCAAGTAATCCTTTTTGTAGGATGATGGCCTCATCGGCGTAAGTTGTTCCTTTAAGCCATGGTCCATGTTTTCGACGACATGGATTTCATATTCTCCCTGAACAAACTGTTCAATGCGCTTCAATTTTTCAGGATTGGCCTGGAAATCCTTCGTGCCATTGATTGCCAGCACCGGACATGTCACTTTCGCCAAAGCTGCTTCTATATCAAGCGCAAAATGTTCCCTGAAATACTTAGCCGGCATCTTGATGAAGCCCAGTGTTTTGACCACATCTTTATCAGAATCGACCATTTTCTTATAGGTGCTCTGAGCTTGTTTTTCACCTTTATCCAGAGTGTTGAACTTGTTGATGATGAAGCCCTGGATTCCCTTCTTTTCTTTCAGTTCGTTGAAAAGCAGGTGTCTTTGATGGTCCAGCGCTTCCTTAAGTGTTTCACCGCCGCCGGAAAGAAGGACCAATCCGGCTGCCGGCCTTCTTGCGTTCAGGGCAGTGCCGACCATGCAGCCTTCGCTGTGGCCAATGATGATGAGTTTACTTCCGTCGACCTTCGGATGAGCTGCCAGCATATCAAGCGCAGCTTCCCCATCCTTCAACGCATCGGAAAGCCCGGCTGAATGAAAATTCCCTTCGCTTTCACCGACTCCTCTTTTATCGTAGCGGAATGTGGCAAAACCAAGTGAAGTGCACAGCTCTGCCAAATCTTTATAAAGATTGAATTTAAATTTCCCATTAGGCGTGCTGCCGTCACGGTTCAACTGGCCAGATCCCGGCAGGAACACCATTGCCGGATAAGATTCCTTTCCCAGGTCCGGCACCAACAAGGTACCTCTTAACAAAACATCACTTTTAAAAGAAATTTCCTCTTTAACCATCTGGACGTTCATCATCCTTAATCCCCTCTTCAACATTATTATGGGTTGTTAAAATATTGGTGAGCGTTCGTTTCTTTCTGTTTGGTGACTCTTCGTGTTGAAGCATTGGCATAATCAACTCTGCGTATTTCCTGATAAATTCACCGTATTCCTCATCGCTTGCATATATGGTCGCGGTTCTGAAGCTCGCCATGTCTTTTTGAAAATCATAGTTTGGCTGGCGAATGTATGCTTCAAAATCCATAAGGACATTAGCAAGGAACTTTATAAAATACTCAAGATGCTCATCCGGACCCGCCTTGAGCATCTCTTCCCGTGAGAGGACTTCGTTTTGCTTCGGCAAAGCATAGACCTTTTCAATCGTCCCGCGAACCTGGTTTTCCTCAACCACCTCAATGACCTTCGCATCAAGCAATTTCTTCAGATGGCGATACAAAGTCGCCTGTGGAACCTCCGGCAGCTTCTCCGCAATCTGCTGGGCCGTTTTCCTCCTCCCGCTGGCTAACGTTTGAAGAACCTTCATACGTACTGGATGTAAAATTAAATCTGCTTTCGTTTCCTTCATCGTGATCACCTGCTGTGTTTTAGTTTCGATTATTATCATTATCAATAATGATAATATAATCTCTTTTAATAATAATGTCAAGACAGTCTGGAAAATAATTCTTATACGACAAAACATAAAAACTCCTGCCGGTCCCTTTTCCAGCAGGAGTTTATCTCTATAAGAAGAAAATCAGTACCTGTGAAGCTACCGCAACAGATATCAGCGCAAATGGATATGCAGCGGCATAGGCAATCGATGGGTCCTCGGAGTCCATCAGTTGATTTGTTGCTCCGAGTCCGGGTGTACTTGTCATTCCGCCGCACAATGCGCCTAATGAGTGAATGATGCTGAGTCGGAAAAGCTTTCTTGCGATTAAAAAGCCAGCTACGACTGGCAGGATTGTGATGATCGCCCCGCCGATAACAAGATTGAAACCTTCCTGCTGGATGACCTGAACAATGCCCTTTCCTGCTGTCGTACCAGCTCCGGCAAGGAATAGGACCAGCCCGATATCGCGGATGACCTGGTTCGATGGCTGGTAATAGCGCGCATGGATCGGGCCGAGCTTACCAAAGTGACCGATGATCAAGGCGATAAACAACGGTCCGCCGGCAACGCCGAATGTAATCGTTCCGAGTTTCGGGAAATGGAACGGAATCATTCCCGCGAGCACTCCCAGAAGCAATACTAAACTCAAAGACAGGATATGGATATTCGTTACTGTCAGTTTTTTTCTGCTAAACAGCTTTTCTACATCATCCAAACGGTCTTCACTGCTCACTAGCGTCAGGACGTCACCGCGCTCCAGACGCCATTTTGCATTCTGATTGAATTCAAAACCGCCACGTTCAATCCTCGTAACCGTCACTCCATAAGTCCGTCTTAATTCAAGCTCCCTGATCGTCTTCCCGATCAATTCCAGTGAATCAACGGTCACCTTGCGAAGCTCCACATTATCTTGATTCTTGAAATTGGACTCGACTTCCTTGCCGATATCCTCACACAATCTCTTCAAGTCACTCGGTAGACCGACAGCAACAAGCCTGTCCCCCACCAGGATCACCGTATCATTCAGGGCAATGATATTCCTGTCCCCTCTGATGACGCGGCTGATGACGACCGTATTGTATTTATTGAACTCCAGCTCTTTTAAGGTTCTTTTATTGATTGCTGAATTCGTGACCTCTATCGTCATAACTTCAGGAGACTCATCATTGCGCACAGGTCCCGATTTCTTTTTCAAGTCCTCTGCTAGGTCGGCCTTCAGCACGCGCGGCAAGAGCTGCACGAACAGCACAACCGCCAGCACTCCGAATGGATAGGCAATACCGTAGCCTACAGATGCGAGTGGGTCGCCTGTTGCCTGAAGTGCAGCTGCTAAACCAGGAGTACTTGTCAGCGCCCCCGTCATGATCCCGATGCTTAATGCCGGTGACAGGTTAAACAGCTTGGATACGACAATCGTTGTAACCGATGCGACCAGGACAATCAACAAACTGATGATTCCAAAGACAATCCCGCTCGTTTTCATCATTCGGAAAAAGCGCGGTCCGGCAGACAAGCCGACGGCCACAATGAATAAGCCAAGGCCCAGCTGCTGGATGACCGGCGACACCTGATAGCCGAAATGTCCGAACACCATTGCCGCCAAAAGCACACCGGATGTCCCCAGGCTTAACCCCCGTATTTTAATTTCTCCCAGCGCCGAGCCAAGAAATAATATGACGAATAGTAAAATTAACGGTTCCTCAAGCAAACCAATTATGCCGTCCAAAGATGATACCTCCAATGATTGCGATTGTGAAAATCTATACAAATTAGAATATCATGATGCCAAGACTATTCATAACCAGTCAGTGACGAATTTAGTACAAAAAACACCATCGCTCTGGTGAAAACGATTTCTTCTATAATAAACCAATGCTTTTTATGCGTTTTCCTCAGAAAAGGTAACTGTAAACGGCTTTAAACAGTAGAACACGTTATTTCAGAAGATGAACCCCAATGTATTAGCAGAAAAATCAATGCACTCTACTTTTTTATAGCGAAAATAAAAATATTATAGCGAAATTTTCATTTTTATAGCGAAAAAATCGTTTTTATAGCGAATTTTTTATTTTTATAGCGACTTTTCTTTTTTTATAGCGAACTGGAAAAAATCATTCTTTTTTACCAATTGAAAAGGAGGTCCATCACTGAGTATTTTCATATCTTCCAAACCTGTCTGAAGTCGAGCCAAGTTCGGACAGCTTTTCTGCTTTTTCCACCAAACCTGTCTGAAGATGTTCTCCTTTTCTTTCAAACCCGTTCGCAGTTTTACCTACAAACGAAAAAAAGCCCCTATCAGGAGCTTATATCCAGTGACTTTTCAAGCAACCTTTGATGCCTGATTTCAAATTTGTGAATGTGATTCAACTCTTCTAGCAGGTCATGAATCGAGACCAGCTCGTAATAGATAACCGTTTCTTCAGAGAACCGGTGGGAGTAAGCTTCCCGCCCATCTACCTCTTGCCGCAATAAATCCAGCAGTTCTTTTACAATAGCATCGTGGGATTCATCCATCGCAAAATCGGGATGGTGGAACGCGGATTTGATTGATTTTACCATGGCTTCGACTATCTGCGCTTTTTCTTCGGCCAGGTGCATCGAGGGGAGCGAAACGAGATTTCCGACGTGATAATGGACTTGCCTCAAGATCGTCACCTTCTTGAATTCATAATGGATATTCCGCATATCCTTCCGGTCGAATTGATGCAGCTTCCATTCCTTCTTTTGGTGCTTGCATAGTGTTTCAATACCTTCTATTTCTTTCAGGATCCTTTGAAAATCCGTCCTTGTTTCCCGGTTCAACGGCTGATGCCTTGTGATTTCCGTTCCCCTGCCTTCTATCAGGTCACCGGTTTCCACAATCAATTGCTGGATTTTTGTCTTGATCGATTTTGAATAATCAGGACGGATCACGAGCAGGTTCACCAGGGTCGACACGGTTAGCCCGGTCAAAGTCGTTCCTAGACGGATGAAAAAGTTTGACAAATAGTGATCCTGGACAGTCGAAATCATCGCCACTCCCGTCAGGACCGCTACCAGCGCCCCATCCTGGAGGTGAAGCCTGTGGCAGGCAATGATGGTTGCTACGGCAACGAGCATATAGGTTAGCGGGCTGTCTCCAAACGCAAAGTTGAAGACAACGGAAAAAGCAGCTCCAATCGCCGATGCTGGAAATCGTACATATGCTTTTTTTATCGAATCAGCCGCGGTGGGTTCAATCGTCACAATTGCTGTGATCACGGCGAACATCGGCGGCCAGCCTAGCAGCTCGCAGATCAATGCCGTAATAAATACAGCAATCCCCGTCTTAAGAACCCTTCCTCCGACAAAATTGAATTTTTTCAGTATAGCCATTTTGCATTCCTCATTTAAAATACGCTTACTTTCATTATACCGTATGGGAACCAGATACGAAAAAAGAGCCCCTAATAATAGGGACTCCTGAATTAGTTGATCACATATCCGTCTCCGGTGACCTCAGTATCAGCCGGGACCTTGATATAGATGAATTCCATTCCTTGCATCATCCCATATCCGCTGTCGAATTGCACTCCGTCTTCAGTGAATTGGGTAAATGGAAATGCATATTTGTATTTAACAAGCTTGATATTCACATGTTCAGGCGGATAGATTTTCAGAGTAGATTCACTTAGTTGTATCTCTGGTGATTTAAAGCGGTCGGTTATATCAATATTGTCCATATAGGAATAAGTGGAGTAATGGGTCACCTCTACTTTTCCGTCAAGAGATTCATCCTTTTCGACGAAGATCATTACATTCTGACCCATAAATTTTATGTCCAGAAGCTTATCTTTGAGCGGAAAATCCCAAGATTCTTTTTTTGTAAGTCCTTCCGCCTCTTCGATCCTTCCAGATTCGACTACAGAATAAATATCGCTATTCAACCTATCGTTTTCCTCAATCTCTTTATCAGTCAGATATTCAGCTTCCAATGTATCTTCCACAGGCACCATGAATGATAGAATCCCCGCCGCCAGCAGGATAATGAGGTAGCCTGCAAAAACCTTTGTGATGCCGCTTCCGCTCATGAACCTGGCACCGAAGAATCTATTTGAAAAACTCCCGAAACTGACCATCAGCAAGATAATAAAGAATAACAGAAAGATCAAACTCATTTCCTCACCTCCAGGCTGTTAGAGATCCAAACTGATACTGCATAAGCAAGCGCGGATGTGAGAAGCGCTTTTAACAAGAACAGCAGAAAGGAGGTTTCTCTCACAAAAATTTGCCCGATATCAATCACAAAGGTAGACTCGCTTGCCAGGAACACATTTAAAAACAAACTTCCAAAAAAGAGCGCAGGAAGGATGATGATAAAAGCCTTGCTCCTCTGGACCAGCATCCCAACCAGGTAGCCAAGTGCCGTGAACAGGAACAGATAAAGGATTGTAGCAGCAAGGCCTTCTGCCATTTGCGGCATTGTCATGGGCTGGCTTTCGATGAATTCCCGATTCTTCAGGAATAAAAACGACAGCTTCAACGATTGGCTTGCGAGCACAAACGTAACTCCGCCGATGACACTTGCCCATCCAAGGAACAGGATATTCGATAAATGACTGCTCAGCCTGTTGGCCACAAACGAGTAGTCATCAAAACGATAAGCCTGGGTGGTGACGACGATTGCTGAGATGAAAGCCCATATCATCATAAAAGCGAGGATGATATTGCCAGAATAATAGTTTATATCATAGCTGAAAGTTTCCGATCCTCCGCCACCGCCTCCTTCTCCTCCAAGCGAAAAAAGAATCCCGATAATTTGCAGCATCATCAGCGACGTGAACATCCCACGGTAAGATTTCAGTTTAAACCGAAGCTGCTTTTTCACAACATCCCAAAGGCTAACCTTTGTTAAATACATCATCAATCCCGCCTTTCTCCTGGCTCGTCAAGTACAGACAGAGGTCTTCGTTTGAAATCGTTGAGAATTCCAGGCTGTTTTTCATCGCTGAAGCAATCTGGTCATCGGATAAATCATTACGGATTACCGCATATAACCTTCCGAATTCGGTAGTACTTTTATGAAACACCTCATGGCCTCGCAGCCAGTTCTTAATCGCCTCTTCCTTCCCGCTGACCACCACCGCATACTCGCGCAATTCTTCAATCGGCATATGCAAAAATTGCTTCCCGTCTTTTAAGAGTAATATGTCTTCAAGAATGTCCTCTACCTCGTTCAGGTGATGGCTTGAGATGATGATCGTACGGGGATTCGCGATATAGTCCTTCAAGAGCGCCCTGTAAAAATCTTTTCTTACTCCCGCATCCATCCCATTTGTCGGTTCATCGAAGATCGTCAGCGGGCATCGTGCCGCCAGTCCTATAATTGCGTTGAATGTATTCTTCATCCCTTTTGATAATCCGTCATGATTCTGCTTCGGATTCAGGCCAAAATAATCAAACAGATTACGCGCAAGCTTCATATCCCAGTTATGATAAAAATCGGCTGCTGATTCCAGCAGTTCCCCGAGATCTAATGCCGCTGGCAAATTCATGTCATTATCTATCATGATCATGTTGGCAGATACCGTTAGATTATTGAATGGATTCTCCCCAAACACTCTGATCTCGCCTGAACTCTCACGCATGAAACCGGCGGCGATTTTCAGCATCGTCGTCTTCCCGGCACCATTCCTGCCAATCAGGCCGGTAATCTTATTTTCACCGAGGGTAAACGAAAGGTTATCCAAAGCTTTTTTCTTCCCATATATTTTTGTTACATTTTCGAACTCCAGCACACTCATCATGAATCCCCCTTCATATCCCGTTTGGCTTCCTGGATCATCTGTATCAATTCCTCTTCCGTCACCTGGAGGTGCTCCGCCTCCCGCACCAACTCAGCCACCAATGACTTCAATGTCTGGTTCCTCCGTTTCGCCGTGATTATCTTCTTCGCATCCTCCGCTACAAACATCCCGAGACCGCGCTTTTTATATAGAATGTTTTCATCTGCCAAAATATTCAACCCTTTTGCCGCTGTCGCTGGATTGATATTCAGCATTTCTGCAAGCTGATATTGTGAATAAACCTTCTCATCCTTCTTGATACTCTCGCTGAGAATCTCCGTTTCCAGCCACTCAGCAATCTGGACGTAAATCGGCTTCATGCTATCTGAATTAAGAATCAACCCCACACCTCCTCTAACAGGTTACATAGTGCATTACTGTTGTAATGTACTATATTATATCTTATGCAAGATGACAAGGGATATTTAACCAATTTCAAGAAATTTTTCAGATGAGGACTTAATTGGGTGAATAAATGAAGCCGGTAGAAATGGGTAAGATCCTTCCGCCAACAAAAAGCTGGTTAAATGAATGCTGGTTAATCCATTAAGGGTGGTAATTAAGGGAATTAGTTGACGTTCCCCCTCCTATTTCAACGGCCTACGGGTTATTGCACCGATAACTGCGATAATTGCACGTTCAATCCGGATTATTGCACGGATATTCGGCGTAATTGCACGGCCATAGAGATTAATTGCACCGTTTAGTAAGATAATTGCACATTCATCCTAAATTTGGATAAAATGATGACCTCTCCCACATAAAAAAACCCCCCTCGCATTTCACGAGAGGGTAAATACTATAAAACTTTTTTGTCCAATGGACTTTCGAGCTTCATAAGTTCAAGCTTCATTTTTTCTGTTTCAATCAAATAGTTTTCATGTTTCAGTCTTTCGAGCTCGATTTCGTCTTTAATCATACTGTGCTTGATTTTGGCTACTCTTTGATAATGGCTGGTTACGATGGCGACAAGCGGAATCGAGAATACCATTATGATCGTTATCGTTCCTGTCATGGAACTTCACTCCAAATCTATCATGATTTTACTTATATCATAGCAAAAACAGGAAAAATAAACCAACCCTAAATAGAAGTTTCAAACTGGACTTTATGCAGGTTGGCGAAGATGCCTCCCTTTTCAATCAGCTCATCATGGCTGCCTTCTTCGGCAATTCCATCCTCAGTCACGACGACAATCCTGTCAGCGCTTCGGATGGTTGCCAGCCTGTGTGCGATGACTAGCGTTGTCCGGTTCTTGGATAATTCCCCTAGCGCTTTCTGGATGATTCTTTCCGTCTCGGTATCCAGTGCAGAGGTGGCTTCATCCAGTATCAGGATTGGAGGATTTTTCAGGAACATCCTCGCAATCGCAATCCGCTGTTTCTGTCCGCCCGACAGCTTCAGACCGCGTTCGCCGATCTGCGTTTCATAGCCATCAGGCAGGGCCGCGATAAAATCTTCCAAGTGGGCTTGTTTAGCGGCTCTGACGATATCCTCATGTGTTGCCCCGAGTGAACCGTAGGCAATATTCTCACGCAGCGTTCCTGTAAAAAGAAATACATCCTGCTGGACGATCCCGATTTGCGAGCGCAGTGATTTCTTCGTCATCTCGCGGATATCGATGCCATCGATTGTGATACTGCCGCTGTTCACATCGTAAAAACGAGGAATCAATGAGCAAATCGTCGTCTTCCCTGCACCTGAAGGTCCAACGAACGCGACCGTTTCCCCATGAGGAATTTTCAAATTGATTGCTTCCAAGACAGGTTTATTTTCATCATAACTGAACGTAACATCTCTGAATTCGATATCACCTTTCAAACTAGCGATCTCAATCGCATCTTCCCGGTCCACAACATCAGGACTCTGGTCCATCAGCTCGGTAAACCGTTTGAAACCTGCCATCCCTTTCGGATACAACTCGAGAATTGCACTGATTTTATCAATCGGCTTGAAAAGTACGTTCACATACAGGACGAATCCGACCAGTTCTCCATAACTCAAACTGCCGCTAAAGCTTAGCCACGCCCCATACACCAGGACTACAAGGATAATCAGCCTTGTCAGCATATAAATGCCAGATGAACTGAAGGACATCACCTTATAGGCAGTCAATTTAGCACGACGGAACTTGCGGTTATTCTTTGTGAATCTCTCAATCTCAAAATCTTCATTCGTAAAAGACTGGACCACCCTGATACCGGAAACGCTGTCCTCCACCCTGGCATTCACATCGGCAATATCTGTGTACATGTTTTTCCATGCCGCATTCATCTTCAGGTTGGAATAGGTAATCAGCCAAATCAGGAATGGCACGATGATCATCGTAGTCAATGCCAGATTGACGTTGATACTCAACATGATCCAGAACGCGCCGACAAATGTCATCACCGCAATGAACAAATCCTCCGGTCCGTGGTGTGCAAGCTCGCCCAAATCAAAAAGATCATTGGTGATGCGGCTCATGATGTGCCCGGTCTTCGTATTATCGAAAAAGCGGAACGATTGCTTCTGCACATGCTGAAACAGCTGCTGTCTCATGTCTGTTTCAATATTGATTCCCAGCTTATGGCCCCAATAGTTCACGATGAATTGCAGCAATGTGCTGATTATGTACAGCAGCAGCAGCCCAATGCTTACACTGACAATCATATTCCAGTTCCCGCCAGGCAATAACGTATCAATAAACCATTGCACAGCTAGAGGAAAAGCCAGCTCCAACAGAGCAACGATTACCGCACTGCTGAAGTCAATGATGAATAACCGCCGATGAGGGCGGTAATAAGTAAAGAATCTCCGTATCATTTTCCTATCTCCTTTTACATCTTCAAGTGATTATATGCCAAGGAGTGACACTATTTCAATAATTTTGAAAAAATTAACCAGGTGGATATTTTTTCAATACACGGTTATTTTTACTAAATATTGGACAGTTTATAGAAGAATCGAACTGCAAATGAGGTGAATACATAATTGATTTCTAAAAGACATTTTCTGTTTAATATAGTAATCATTTCCGTTCCGTGGCTTTCTTTATTGTTCATTGGCAGAAGAAGCTTCAAACGTTATTCTTTTGCTGGAGTTTTGATTATTGTGTTTGAAATTATCAACCATTTGTATGGTCACAAACGGCAGTGGTGGAAGTTTTACAATAAACGAAAGTCCTTCCTCAGGGATGAACTTCCATTCAGCATCGGGCCATATATGCCGCTATCGATGTGGCTGCTGAAGTATTCGTTTGGGAATTTCAAAAAGTTCATTACGCTTAATGCGATTGCCGACGCGGTTTTTGCCTTCTTTTTCATCGATGTGCTCAAGAAGCTAAAAATCATCAGATTGAATAAACTGAATCATCTTCAGTTCTTTTTCTACCTGCATTACAAAGCCTACTTACTGTATGGGGTACAATACCTCTTTGAAAAAGTGCGAGGTTACAGATTGTATATGTAGGCTCATGATCGTAAGCTCCTATTTAAAAACCAGATTTCGAAAAGCAGCAATAAATACCAAAAACGCTCCGGGGCTCTATGCCCGGAGCGTTCGTTTATTAGGAAGGAACAAGAACTCCTTCAAGCTCTCGATTGATTTCTTTTGAGCGGTTGGCTGCGTGATTGACTGCCTGGGAGATTGCCGTACCGCCATTGTACTTTCTCAACGCGTTTAAGCCTGATGCTGTCGTTCCATTTGGAGAAGTCACATTTTTCCTGAGGACCTCTGGTTTTTCGTCTTTTTCGATGATCATTTTTGCCGCACCAAGGATGGTCTGCGCAATGATTTCACGGGCCATTTTTTCGTCCATGCCGTTTTCCCTGCCGACACGCTCCATGTGCTCCATCAAGTAGTAAAAATAAGCAGGTCCGCTTCCGGCAAGGCCTGTGAAGATATCCATCTGCTCCTCTTCAATCAGGAACACTTTGCCCATGCTGCTTAGAAGCACTTTTACATCCTCGATGTTTTCATTCGTTGTGTGTAATCCTGGAGATATCGCAGTGGCTGATTCCTGGATCATGCTTGATGTGTTTGGCATGACGCGGACAACCTGCTGGCCATCTTTAAGGTTATCTTCCATGAAGCCTGTTGAAATACCTGCCAGTACCGACACAACCACCTGGCCAGGCACTAATTTATCCTTCAAAGCTTCAAGTGCTCCCGCAGCTCCTTTTGGCTTCATCGCTAAAATAAACATATCGATCTCTTCATAAGGCAGTTCAGCCTGAGGCATCGCATTGATTCCATATCTGGATTCCAATCGCTCCAGTTTCGCTGCATTGCTCTTGTTCGTAACATAAACATTTCCCGCGCGCATTTTACCTGACTTGACTACACCTGAAATCATTGCTTCCGCCATCGATCCGGCACCTAAAAATGCTACTTTTTTATGTTTTAACAACCGCATTCACCTCATAAAAGTATATTTCCGTTCGCATTTTATCAACGTTACCTATAGTAACATCCTCAGAATGAGATTCAAGGATATGAAGCCAATTCGGGAGCATACTGACGAGATAGTGAATGAAAGCGGAAACATTCTGTTTATATGGTGCATTTTATTAGGTATATCCTCGTTAATCCATTGAGAATCCAAATTATGGCCGAATACGGGAAGTGATCTTCTCCTTCAAAACGTAAGGATACATGACAGCTAAAAATAGAAAAAACATCTCATTAGGAATGCTTGAAAGGAAAAAAATTTGAATTAGAATGCCAAAGTAAGCCAGGTAAAGATAAGGAGCACTTCTATATATTTTTTCTTTCTGCAGTTTAGCAAAAATGAAAACCAGCATGACCAGGAATAAGGAAATACCGATCACCCCAGATTCCGCTAACACTTCCAGGAAGGTATTATGTGCGTATTTTAGCTTGCCGGTATCCCTGAGATAATAGTCTGAAAAGTTGAAGACGCCAATTCCTATTACCGGGCTGCTATAGAAATATTGCAGCGCTTTTTCCCATATTTCAAATCGTCCACTGCCCCCGTCATTGCCAATCCCGGTCATTCGTTCCATGATCATTTCAAAAATGTTAAAGTTCGTGAAGCGAGAAACAATGAATCCGATGGCGATAGAGAAGCTGGATGTTTTTAAGAGTGTCCAAATTTTTACCCGTTTGAGAAAAATGTACATAACAACGATGAGCAGCATGGCAGCAAGCCCCCCACGTGAAAAGGTCAGCAGATTACAAACAGCAGCCAGAAAAAATCCATAGCGATTTTTGCGAAGCTGCATGTTGGTTAAGTAGAAGGCAAAGAAGATTGTATTATGAAGGATATAAAAGTTCGGGTCATCAAGGAGGCCAATCAACCGTGGATAATCACGGTCCAGTAGCACCCCATGCATTCGGATGTCTTCATCTCCCCCGGACGAGAGCTGGAACACCAGCATTTTCAGCCCGTAAATGTATAGAATCAGGCTTATGCTATTAAAAAGCAGACCTGCATTGGCCACAGCCTTTTCAATCACTACAGTCGAAAAGCTTGATATCAACGACTTCATTAATAAATAGCAGCTGATAATCAATATAAAACCGAGGATGATCCGCAGGCTGCTTTCCGGGAATAAGGAAAAAACTCCTGTAAAAGCATAGTACAGATAAAACAAGTACATGGCCGTTTCATATTCTGTTGTTTTTTCAAAAACAACTTCCCGAAGATGAAAGAGATAGTAGCCAAACAGCAGCAGCATATAGGGCTGCAATGAAAACCCGACATCAATGCTGTACTTCCCCAGATGGATCAAAACGAAGAGTCCCGTTAGGGCAAAGTATTTCCGATTTTGTTTCAAGAAACATCCCTCCTCTTTTTCAAAGAAAGGATCAATTTCCTCAGCTCCTGATCCAGCATGCAGAGCAGACAGATAGAAACAAAGCTGACGAATGACGCTAAGTACGGATTGCCTGGCAGTAAAAAGTCAATGCCATAGAAGCTCAATGCAAAGAACGCAACATAAATCGCAGCCTTTTTAGCAATGGACCAGCGTTCCGGATTCATTGCCAGAAACCCAAGGACAGAAATAATTTCGATCAGGACAGCAGCATAGACCGCTCCCATGACCGCTAATTCCCCGCTTAAGAAGTAATAGAGACACACCGCTCCCATGACAACCACAAACTGGACTGCGGTTCGTCTAGTCTGCAGATTTTTTGTTGTCAGTCCGTCGGCAAAAGCGATACTGATGCTCTGGAAAAACAAAATCAGGCCGGCAATTTTCAACGGTTCTGCCGCAGCGGCCCATTTTGCGCCGAAAAGCAGAGAAACAATTTCATTCGACAAAAAGAAGATCGGGATTGTCATAAGCATGCCGATGATCCCCATCATTTTTGCCTGGAGAATATTCAGCCTCAAGTGTTCCTCATGCTCACCATGATGGAAATGGCGGAACAGCACGGGGTAAAAAGCTCCAGCGATGACACCCGGCACCTGATACAGCGCCGATGGAATTCGGTATGCCACTGCAAAGATTCCCACCTCAGTCATTGTGATTGTTTTTTCCAGAACGAGCGGGCCTAATTGCGGCAGGAGCATAATCAGCAAACCGCTCAGCACAAAGGACCAGATATTTTCAAGCAGAGATCTCTTGAACGGAGTACGGAGGTTAAGTGTGACCTGACTTCCCACCAAATACAGGCCGTAAAAACCAGCAAGTAAATAAGAGAGCCCGAATAAGAATGCAATCATGAGCACATGAAGAGATAAAAACATGCCAATTGGAATGAGGATGACAAGCACTAGCGAAGAACAAATGCGAATATAACCTAAATACTCCATCTTCTCTTTCAACTGGAAGTACGTAATCCCAATACTTTGCAGCGCAAGTCCAGCAACCATTGGAATGACCAGTGAAAACATGATTCCTTTCAGCTGTGGCTGATCATATGAAAAATGGATGATGGCATACGAAGCCAAAAATGTCACAGCAAGAAGGATGGCCCGCAATTTTATATACGAAACAATAATAGCCGCAATATCCGCGTTCTGTTTGGACCCTTCCCTCAGCACGGTGTTGCTCAGACCTGCGTCGGTAAAATACCCCATGACCATCGCAAACGCCAGTGCCACGCTGAACATTCCGTAATTCTCAGCATTTAAATAGTTGACCAGTACAATCAACACGACCGTATTGATTCCCCTGGAAAGGGCCGTACTGTAAAAAAGGTGAAAAACATTCTTTCCGATTCCGTTTTTGCCAGCCTTGCTCATAACCCTTCACCACTTTTATTCCGACCTAATACTTTTTCCTTTCTCCCTTGCTGATGCGCTGCCTGATGAATTCCTGCTCTGCTCGCTTTTCCTTACTGCTGACAAAGTAATCTTTTAACAGCGCTATTCCGACTCCAGCAAAAAGGCCAACAACCGCAGCTATTGCCATCGATACAGCCATGTTCGGAAAAATCTTTTCCGGCTTTGTCTGATTGCCCTTTCCTTCTAGGATGTTGACAACATCGACCTCCGTAACCTCCTTGAATTCAGCAGCAGACGATTCAGCAATCTCGTTTGCGATTTCCCTCGCGAGGTCCGGGCTCTTATCATGAACCGCCAAAGTCACGACCAATGAGTTTTTGTTATTTGAAATGAATAATTGATCCTGGACATCCTTGACTGTACGTTTAAGCTCAAGTTTCGAAATGACAGGCTCAAGCACAGCCGAGCTTTCAACCAAATCAATATACGTTTGGATAAGCTGTTCATTTGTAATCGGGTCTACATATGAAGAGGAAGTATTGATATTTCCAATTAAAATTTGCTTTTTATACTGGTGGACAGGATTGAAGACAGACTGCAGCAAGATAAAAGCCAATAAGACGACGCTTAGAAACGAAACAGCGATCAGCTTGATCCTCCGTCTGAGCACCTCAACAAGTTCTATGATTGACAAGAACACTTCCCCCTTCCATGTTCATAAGACTGTATTATTTATATCGATTTTCATGAAAAAGGTTCCTTTTTCCTGCCCAGGCATCCAGAGATTGTTACCAAATTCCCATGTCGAGCATAAACTATTTTTCAAGATATCTTTTTCATGAAGAGGATGAATTCTATGAATCTATTATTTATTACAGACTTCCTGGATACCGGGGGTGCAGAGAGATATTTTGTCAAATGCGAGAATCTGATTCCTGATGAAAAACTGCAAATTTATACCGCTGCCAAAAAAGGCTCATTTGTTCAATACTTAGCCAATCCAGCCAACTTTACGGCAATCAGCGGCAATCCCATTACGAACCTGTTCGTATTGTTTTGGCTTATCGTGAGAAAGGATATTTCAGCTATCCATGCCAACAGCCTGAGAATGCTGTTCCACGCCATTCTTTTAAAATGCATTTTCCCTCGGCTCAAGCTGATCTATACGAAGCATAATGTGACTGTTTTGGACCATCACTTCCCGCCCTTGCTTGTTTTTCTTTTAACATACTTTGTTGCTCGAATCATCACTGTCTATCAGGTACAGGCAGATGAACTAGCCGCTTTGGGTGTACCGGCTGCAAAAATTAGGACCATTTATAATGGTGTGGATTTGCAGCAGTTCAAGTATCTCAACAACAGACAAGATAAAAGCACAAAAACAATCGGAATTTTGGGCAGACTCTCACCAGAAAAGAACATCCCCTTCTTTTTAAAAATCGCCGAAAAACTGAACGGAGAAAGCTATGAATTTCTTATTGCCGGGGATGGTCCTGACCGTGACAAAATTGAAGATATAATCAAACAGACTGGACTGGAGGATAGAGTCCGGATGCTCGGTAACATCAGCAACCCGGATGATTTTCTTGCATCGATTGATGTCTTTGTGCTGACTTCCTTTCGGGAGGCTTTCCCAATGAGCATCCTCGAGGCATTCGCGGTCGGGACTCCGGTAGTGACAATCAATGTCGGGGGGATCAGCGAAGCAGTGCACAATGAGGAGACTGGAATCCTTATTGAGTCCCATTCAGAGGATGTATTCGCCTTAAGGATTTCCGAGCTGCTGAGAGATACAGATAAAGCTGAGCAGATCCGCAGTGCTGCAAGAAGAGCAGCTGAATCCAAATTCAATCACCAGAATATGATCCGCGAAACAAAGCAAGTGTACCTGGAAGTTCTTGAGGAAAGGAGGATGTAAATGGATACACACAAGATTTCGGTCATCATTCCTGTATACAATGAAGAAAAATATATCTCAGAAGTGATTGAGAGCATTAATCAGCAATCACGGGAAGGTCAAATTGAAATCATCGTCGTCGACGGCAATTCAACCGACAGGACGAGGGATATAATTCTAAGGCTAGCGAAAAACTTAAAGGCCAATCGTGAAATCAGGCTGCTGACAAACCCGGAAAAGTCGATTCCCCGATCGCTGAATATAGCATGTGAGGCAGCTTCTGCGCCAATCATTGTCCGGATTGACGGGCATACAAAGGCGCCGAAAAATTACATTTCAGAAGCGGTTAAGACTTTGGAATCAATTGACTTTAACGGCATAACCGGGGGAAGGCTCAGGATTTCTCCGGGCTCTGACACGACTGTATCTAATGCCATCTCCACAGCGGTCTGCCATCCATTCGGCATTGGCAATGCTTCCTACCGCACGTATCAGGGAAATGAGATTGTGGAGACCGATACGGTACCATTTGGTGCTTTTGCCAAGGAAACATGGGAACTCCTGGGTGGATACGACGAAGAACTCTTGGGCGATGAAGATTATGATTTCTGTATCAGAGCACGGGCAAAAGGAATGCAAATCCTCTTGAATCCATCAATTATCCTTGATTACTACGCGCGTCCAACATACATCGATTTATGGGAGCAATACTATCGCTACGGGTACTGGACAACCAGGACCTTATCAAAGCACAAAAAAGTCCCTGCCTTTCGCAAATGCATCCCTCTCTTATTCACAGCAACTCTTCTATTCTTATCTGTCTTCAACCCAACCCTATTATTCCTCCAGCTAATCATCTATCTGGCAGTCGCAGTATTTTTTTCCTTTAAAGCAAGCAGGCCCGTTAAGGAACCGAAAATCCTGTTCAGTCTTTGCCTTCTGCTCTCTTTTCCGATTCTCCATTTTTCCTATGGATTCGGTAACATCTTCGGCATAGCAGGCTTGATCTTTAAAAGAAGGAGATGATGGTATGAAAGTACTGGTAACAGGTGGTGCCGGTTTCATCGGCTCCACCATAGCGGAGGAATTGCTTAAAGCTGGCCATGAGGTGTTCATCGTTGATAATCTATCCACTGGAAAAAGAGAGTATGTGCCATCCCGCACTGCCTTTTTCCCGGTAGACCTGCTGGATAGCGGCGATTTGACAGTCGTTTTCAAGCTGGTGCGTCCCAATGTGGTCATCCACCAGGCAGCCCAGGTCAGTGTCCCAAAATCGCTGGTGGATCCGCGCACTGATGCTGACATTAATATTTCCGGCACCCTTTCGCTTCTGAAATTATGTGAACAATACAAGACAGAGAAAATCATCTTTGCGTCTTCGGCAGCTGTATATGGGAACCCTCAATACCTTGGAGTAGACGAAAAACATCCGTTGAAGCCAGAATCGTTTTACGGACTTTCAAAATTAACCGCGGAGCATTATATCCGGTTGTATTCCATTCTTTATGGGATTGACTATAGTATTCTCCGGTACGCCAATGTATTCGGCCCTAAACAGGACCCTCGCGGGGAAGGCGGTGTCATTTCGATCTTTATGGATCGCCTCAAACAGCACAAGCCACTTTCCATCTACGGTGATGGCGAGCAAACCCGAGATTTTATCTATGTAAAAGATATCGCCGCTGCCAATCTCGCTGCATTGGAAGCCGGAGGCAAAGCTACCTTTAATATTGGGACCAATTCAAAAACCTCTCTTAACACACTGATCAGGCACTTAGAGAAGGTATCAAATACGAGATTGGCTGTTTCATATGAAGCATCCCGGCCAGGGGACATACTCCACAGCCAGCTGGACAATACACTGGCAACACAAAAATTGAATTGGACTCCCCAATATACTCTGGAACAAGGTTTGGCAGAGACATATACATTTTATAATCATAAAAATAGCCCCTAATCGAGGGGCTACTTCTTTTCGAATCTTATTTTTGAACATTCCCAAATCTCTTTGAAATCGTTCCGACCCGCCAGCTTCGCGACAATCACATAAGCTGTTCGAAGCATGATTTGCAAGTCGTACATAAGAGAGGTATTTTCCGTGTAATAAAGATCAATTGCAAGTTTCATAGGCATGACGGCTTCAATGTATTTTTCATCGGTATGATCCCCTGTCAATAAAGACTCTCCAGATGTGTAGTAATAAAGGCTTCCCGGGCTCGTTAATCCCGGCAAAACCTCAAGGGTCCGTAACTGCCATGCTGTATAATTCTTTTCCACAATGACAGGATCCTCTGGACGGGGGCCAACGATCGACATGTCTCCCTTCAAAACATTCAACAGCTGCGGCAATTCATCCACCTTCGCTTTACGAAGCAAAGAACCGAAGAAGAAGATTCTGGGATCATTCACGCTGGTAACCAGCCTTTTTTCTGCCTGTAGGACATGCATCGTCCTGAATTTATACATAATAAATGGTTTTCCTCCCAGCCCTATTCTTTTGGCTTTGTAAAGTATAGGACCGGGGCTTGTTAATTTTATCCCTGCCGCAGCCAGAATAAAAATGGGGAATAGCAGAGCCAGGGCAACAATAGATACAGCGAGGTCAAGAATCCTTTTCTGCAGGCTGCTTCACCTTCTCACTTTTTATACTGATCCACCAGATGTAAAACCTGTTGAATTACATACTCCGTCTGCTTCTCAGTCATCCCTGGAAATAGCGGAAGCGAGATGACTCCTTCGTATGCCTTCAATGTGTGGTGATAGTCGGTAATCTTGTAACCTAATTTCTTATAAAACGGATGGATTGGAATCGGGATAAAATGCACACTGGTGCCAATTCCCGCTTCCTTTAGCTTCTCTATGAATTCATCCCGGCCTATTTTGAGGGTGTCTCCCTTCAATCGGATAGGATACAGATGCCAAGCGTGCCGATGCTTCGGATCATCATGCGGCACCTGAAGCTGCTCGACCTTTGAAAAAAAAGTCTGGTATTGATCAGCTACCTTTTTCCTCAAAGTCTGCATTTCTTCTAATTTACCAAGCTGGACAATACCGAGAGATGCCTGAATATCTGTCATATTGTATTTGTATCCCGGACTTTCAATCTCGTAAAACCACGTTCCTTTATCAGAATAGCGATTCCAGGCATTTTTGCTCATTCCATGAAGGCTAAGGACTTGGAGTTCATTCATTAGCTCCTCATCATCTGAGGTAATCATACCGCCCTCACCTGTGCATAAATTCTTCGTCGCATAAAAGCTGAAACAGGTTATATCGCCTATGCTTCCGACTAAACGATCATGATATTTTGTATAGACCGCATGGGCAGCATCCTCGATCACCTTCACATTATGGCGCCTCGCAATGTCCATGATTCTATCCATTTTACAAGGATACCCCGCAAAATGGACCGGTATGATTGCTTTTGTTTTCGGAGTTATCGCTTTTTCAATTTCCTCGGGATCAATGTTCATCGTCAGGGGATCAATGTCTACCAATACGGGCTCTGCTCCACAATGGAGAATCGTATTCACTGTTGCCGCAAAAGTATAAGGCGTGGTGATGACCTGGTCTCCTTCGCCAATGCCAAGTACCTTTTGGGCAAGGTGCAGCCCTGCTGTACAGGAGTTCAGGCCGAGAGCATATTTGCTGCCTACGTAACGAGCAAACTTGCCCTCGAAATCCTTTGTCCTCTGGCCCTTTGTCAGCCAATTTGACTGAATTGCCGAGGAGACCTCATCTATTTCTTCCTGGCCAATATATGGGGTATAAAAGGGAACTTTCACAACAAGCCTCCTTTCTCTGGTTGTAAGTGGTGTAATGGCAGGAAATTTACTGTGGAATAGGGTGCGGGTGTTATTTGTTTGGTTGATAGGTTGGAACAATCGATTTAAGAACTGGCAACAGAAGATTTGAATCCTCTATTTCCTGTTCTGCCAGATCTTCGAGCTTCTTCAATTTGCTAAAAAAATCAGGATCGCAGACCGAGACATTTTTTGCCCTGAATATTAAATGGTGCTCTGTATCCTGTATCTCTTCTTCAGCTGTCAGTAATTCTTCATATAATTTTTCCCCTGGGCGGATTCCGGTGTACTTCAACTCAATATCGATTCCCGGCTCGAGTCCGGACAGGGAGATCAATGTTTCGGCCAAATGCTTAATTTTAACTGGCTCTCCCATATCGAGGAGGAAAAGCTCTCCTCCCTTCACAAAGGCACCGGCCTGGATGACGAGCTGGACTGCTTCAGGGATGGTCATGAAATACCTGACCATGTCCGGATGTGTCAGCGTGACAGGACCACCTTCCCGGATTTGTTTTTTGAATAATGGCACCACGCTGCCACGGCTTCCTAATACATTCCCAAATCGCACAATACAAAAATTTGTATGGCTTTTTTCATCCATTGCCTGAATGACCATTTCAGCCGTTCTTTTCGTAGCTCCCATGATACTCGTCGGCCTTACCGCTTTGTCTGTTGAAATCTGTACAAACCGTTCAGTTCCGGCGGCGTCTGCTGCTTCCGCTAAATTCCTTGTACCTAGAACATTATTCTTGATCGCTTCAAGCGGATTATCTTCCATAATTGGAACATGTTTATGCGCGGCCGCATGGAAGACAATTTGTGGTTTATATTTTCTGAAGATGCTGTTCACTCTTTTTCTATCCTGGATATCGCCAATCAGCCCAGTTAGAACGAGATCGGGATTCTTCTTCACCAGTTCACTCTTAATTTGGTAAATGCTATTTTCTCCGTGTCCTAGCATAATTAATTCCTTCACTTTGAACCTAGTAAGCTGGCGGCATAACTCCGACCCGATCGAGCCGCCTGCACCTGTGACCAGTACCGTCTTCGATTCAAGGTATTCAGAAATTCCTTGCAGATCTAGAATACTGGGATCCCTGCCCAGCAGATCCTCTACCTCTACATCCCTGATCCTGTTAACGGATACTTTTCCGTCAATAATATCGCTGACACGAGGCAGGATTTTCACATTGCATTTTGTCTTTTTGCAGATGTTCACGACCTCTGCTATTTCCCTCTTGGAAGCAGAAGGCATCGCGATGACGATCGTATGCACTTGGTATCGCTCAGCAGCTAGAGGGATCTCTTCCCTGCCACCCACAATCGGAATACCAAAAATCCTCATACTCTGCTTCGAGGAATTGTCATCAATCATTGCTACCGGCAGCAACGTTTTCCGATAGTTTTTAAGCTCTTTTGCAACGAGCATCCCCGCATCACCGGCTCCAACAATCAGTGCCCTTTCCCTTTCCTGGCTAATGGGGTATCTCGACTCCTGTCTATATCTGAAAATAAACCTGGATGTAAAAATACCAGTCAAGATAAATAACCAGAAGAGCAAGTAAATTGCAGGAGAGATATGGCGTACTACCTGAAGACTTTCAAGGAGGAACTGGACTAAAAAAGAGATAATTACCGCAAGAGAAACAGCCTTAAAAACAAGCATCGCTTCGATAATGCTGGCATACTTCCACAGCCTGTGATAAACCTTATACAAAACAAAGGCTAGCAGGCACACCGGAAGAACGATCATCAAGCTTTGAAACATACTAAACCCATCTAAATGAGTCGTGTTCCCTTCCATTAATATATAAAAGCTCATCACTACGGAAAGGGAAATAATGACCATGTCACTTATCATAAACATCAAACGGTTTCTTCGTTTACGCATCTTTTTACCCTCTTCTATAAAATCATTTTTCCTACCCCTCCTACAATTTACCGTTCACTTCCTTTTTTTAGGGAGTATCTTCCTATACACATTAAGATATTGACCTATGCGCCCATTTGCTACTGTAATCTGATAATTAATTGATTTATTTCGGTTCTTTTCTTTGATAACCCAACGGGACTCCTAACCTACAATCCATCGACGAAATGAATCCCAAGGCAATCTATTCAATCCCCGTATGTGAATCCTTCTGCTTATAGCAACTCTGTCTTGCAGTAGTTAAACCATGCATGTAAGCTGGCTGTTCAAAGGTTTCCGGGGTTATTTCAGAGTTTTTATCTATAAAAAAACCTTCCCTACTCAGGAGACCACTGAAAAAGTCTTAACAAGGATAGTTTTGTTAAATTGGCCGGTTGATTTCCACTCCAGGATGCTTCGCTTTCCGCGGGGCGTGCGGTGAGCCTCCTCAGCGCTAAAGCGCCTGCGGGGTCTCACCTGTCCCGCTGATCCCGCAGGAGTCTCGCACCTTCCGTTCCAATCAACCTAGTGCTGTAAATCTGTAACATTAACCAAACTACTAAAAAAGCCGAGTCCCTGATTTTTTAAGGGACTCGGCTTTTTTTGTTTAGGTTTCAAGAAAATCAAAAAAATCAGCAGATTTTCAGTGGCCTCCTACACAGGGAAGGCATTCAATACAATATCAATTTGATTCTTCATTTTTCTCCCACACAAGAGAAAATGTCGTTCCATTAGGATTACTTTCTTTTAAAATCAGCCTTGCCCCCAGGGACCGGGCAAGCATTTTGCTGAAAGGCAGTCCAAGTCCAAGGCCTCTTACCTTGAGTTTTTTCTTCTCACCCCGGAAGAAACGTTCAAACACCAGTGCCTGCTCTTCTTCTGGAATCCCTGAGCCTGTATCCTTCACATCAATTCTGTCCTCTGAAAGAATGAGGGATAGCGTACCGCCATGGCCGATCGCCTGATAGGAGTTATTCAATAGGTTTATAAGGATTTGCTGCAATCGTAATGGATCAGTCATGGCATGTATCGTGTCGTCAGGTGTGATGACCTTTAAATCAATGGGTTCATTTTGCGTAACCTGCCACTGTCTCCCGATATCCTCAACGAGTTTGTTCATATCACAATTCTCTGTACGGATCGTGAAGGCACCAGCAGCAAGTGAATTGAATTCCAGCAGGTCAGAAATCATGGTTTGCAATCTCTGAATCTCTTTTAAGGTGATGTCCAGGAATTCCTGGCGCTCCTCGCCTGTTACGATTCCGTCCCGAATAGCCTGAACGAGGCCGCTGATCGAGGTCACAGGCGTTTTCAAATCATGTGTCACTCCAGCCAGCAGCTCGGCACGCATTTGTTCCAGCTGAGTCAAACGGCTGGTCATTTCTTTAAAAGAAGTAACGAGTTCGTATATTTCAAGTTCCTTTTGACTCGAATCCAGCTTGATGTCATAGTCACCTTCACGCACCTGGGCAGCTGCCCGCGCTACATTCTGGATTGGTTTAAGGATTCTTTTGGTGAGAAGATAAATAACGACCCAGCCAAGCAAGCCAAGCCCCAGCAGTAAAATGAATAACAAACGGTATTCCTGGTCGATGTTAGTCAATTCACCAGCATTCTGCATCACAACTACCCAGCCGGCTTGAATACCATCGATGGTGATTGGCGCCTTAACAGCGTATATGTCTGTTCCATTTTCTGTAATCCTTTGAATACTGTCATCACTTGTAATGATCTCCGCCGAAATGTTTCTTGAAAGGCGCCGAGGGCCTCCCCCGCCGTGCATTGGTCCTGTATTCAGGACGTTCCCTTCCATATCAGTAATGAAAAGCAGTGGTTGACTTTCCATTTCGAAAAATCTAGTCGGGTCTCCCATCCTCTTGTCAAAACCACCGAAATCATCGGCCTGCGCGACCCGGTCGGCCGTTTCAACCGCCATATACTCCATTAACTTCAGTCGGTTTTCCAGCGTCGTTTCCTTGATCCACCACACCGATCCCGCACCGAGTAACAGAAGCCCGACAACCAGGGTTAGAAGATATCTGGTTGTCCAATATCTCAACAATGTCACGTGCTTTTTATTTATCGTAAACACTGAACTGATACCCCAATCCTCTTAATGTCGTGATCTCTCCCTGTGACGCTGGCCACTTCGCCAGGGATTGGCGGATTCTTTTTATCGATAAGTCCACTGCACGGTCACTTCCGTCATAATCCATTCCCCATACACTTTCAATCAAGTCTTCTCGGGTAAATGTCCGATTTGGCCTTTCCGCTAAATAAATCAGCAAACTCAGGTCTTTGGGAGTTAAGACGACTTTCTCGCCACCGACCGTGACAGCATGGGAATCCATATTGATTTTCAGACTGCCGAACTGTTTCATGTTTTCCGTTTCGAGAACTTGGGAAGAACGGCGAAGTACGGCATTTACCCTGGCAACCACTTCTTCGCCAATAAAAGGCTTGGAAATATAATCGTCCGCTCCTTGGTTCAGCCCTTTCAAACGATAATCAATGTCCCCAAGGGCAGTCAGCATGATGACCGGACACGGGCTGATTTGACGGATCTCTTTTAGAACTTCCCAGCCGTCCATTTCCGGAAGCATCACATCCAGCAGAACAAGATTCGGCCTGTACTCAGTAAATAATTTCAGCCCTTGGCGACCATCGAAAGCCTGCACAACCTCATAGCCTTCATGTTTCAGGTAAACTGCCAGCACTCTTGAGATCGTTTGTTCATCTTCTACGATTAAAATGGTCTTCATCATCGCGTCTCCCATCCTACTAGAAAGCTTTCACTCTGGAGCCCGTCATTCCGATTCATTTTCTACTCCTTATTTTACAAGAAAAATCCCCCGCTAGATACCGGGGGATTATGACGATATTTTTAAGTTAAAACCTGTTTCCTCCACCATTCTGGTGCATGCCGCCACGGCCGCCTTCCCTGCCGAAACCTTGTCCCATTCCACCTTTGCCACTGCCATGTCCAAAACCACTGCCTTTTCCAAAGCCTTCACCATTTCCAAAGCCGTTGCCCTTTCCAAAACCTCCGCCATGGCCAAAGCCCATTCCATGGCGTCCGAATCCATCTTCAAACAGCTCGTCAAGCTTGTCAGCGTCTTTGTCCCGGATCTCGGCCATTAGTTCGCGAGTATCTTTATCTGCAGTGGATATTCCAAGTTCCTTCGCCAGGTTCACGACTTTCTTTTCCTGTACTTCCTGCGCGATTTCACCGATTGTTTTCCCGTCAATCGTGATGTTCAGCTCTTTTGCATCTGCCTTTACTTTAGCGGTCTGGACCTCCTGCATGATTTCACGGATATCCTTGCCCTCTACTGTAATTCCATATTTCTTGGCCTCTTGGTTCATATAAGCAGTATGAACTTCCTGCTGCAGTGTCTGCAGATCCTTACCCTCAGTGGAGACACCGAGCTCCTTGGCTTTTTTATTCAAGTTCGCTGTACGTATTTCCTCCATTAGAGTCTGTGCATCCTTGTTATCTGTCGAGACGCCGAGTTCTTTCGCCTTATCCTTAAGGTTCTCTAAACGGATCGCATCATGAAGTGCTGCTGCATCCTTCCCATCGGTTGAGATGCCCAAATCCTTCGCTCTTTCCTTAAGGTGTGCCAGTTGAACTTCCTCAGCCAGCGTTGCGGCATCCTTGCCATCTGTCTTGATTCCAAGTTCTTTTGCTTGATTTTTAAGTGTGGCTTCGCGAATTTCACCCATCAAGGTTTGAGCGTCTTTTCCTGATGTACTGATTCCGAGTTCTTTTGCCTTTTCGATCAGTGCCTCTGAATTGCCTCCGTAATATCCCTTATGACCAAACCCTTTACCGAAAAAACTTTTAACTGTGGCTGCTGTGCCTGTCGTACTGTCGTCATTCGCCAGAGAAGTAGTTGCATACCCTCCAATCAATAGCGCTCCTGCAATCGTGAATCCAATGACTGATTTCTTTTTCATATCTGACATCCTCCTGCAAACTCTTTTTATTTTCCAGGTTCAAGATGGACATGAACCTTATACTCATAATTTACTCTTTGAATATGTCAGCAAAATGTCAGAAGGAGTTTTTCAAAAAAATATTTTTTTTAGAAAATAAAGACTGCATCAAGGAGTTTTCATTGCACAACTAAGTTTAATATGTCAGGAAAACGTCAAATCAGGGAACGGTCAAGCCGCCCCCTGCTATCATTGCAAATTCACCTTGATTGTCTTATCGGACCAGAAGCTGGGGGTATATTGTAGCTGCAGGCCTGAATCACCAGCTGGTTGTTCAAAGGCAATTGTGCCCGATACTTTTCCACCTGGTGCCAGTTCTCCAGATTGAAGTGCGGTATTTGTATCAATAGTCGTGAAAGCCTGGTCGACGATTTGTCCCTGGCTGTTCGCCATCTTGAAATCAAAAGGATTATACGAGATATTTTCATCGCCTGCATTTTCAATCTCGACTGTTACGACGACATACTCATGTCCGTCCTTTGGCTTGTCAAAGTCACTTCCAGCTGACTTGTCAACTTTTGTGACAGTCAGGACATTGCCGTCTAATTGAACTTTCTCTCCAACTGCGAATTCTTCCATAACTGGTGGCGCCTTTTCTTCTTCTTTTGCCGAAGCAGATGTTTCTTCAGCTTTTTCCTCATTTTCTGCTGATGCTGAGGAGGTATCCGCAGCTTCATCTACCTTTGTCGCTGTTTCCTCTTCTCCACCGCCACCTGCTAAAGCAAAGACTATAATAACTGCAATCAACCAGAACCACCATTTTTTAAAGATTTTCATCATCATATACTCCCTTCATTCTTTTTTCCATAATGGATTCTGAAACCATCTCATACATGTTTTCAATGCCTTTTTCTGAGGCTTCGAATTTAAAGGAGTTCTCAACATTGATTCCGAGGCTGCCGGCTTCCCTGACGACGTCGATATTAGCCCCCATGAAGATGAATTCCCAGTTGTACCTTTCCTGCTGGTGCTGAATCAATTCCTTCACTTTTCCATATGTGAATTCACTGCTCGCATTCTCCATGCCATCCGTCGTGATGACGAAGATCACCTTGCCTGGCCTGCGGTCTTCGTTTGTTTTTGCCAGACGGTAGCCAACATCTAGGATGGTCTTTCCCACGGCATCCAAAAGCGCAGTCGTCCCGCGGACATAGTACTCATCTTCTGTCAGCTTTGCCTCCCTTGCATCAATGCCGTTCCAGAGCACTTCATATTCATCATCAAAAACCACCGTTGTCAGGATCGTTTCGCCTGCCAGTTCGGACTGTTTTTTCACGAAAGCATTGAAACCGCCCACCGTGTCGCTTTCAAGTCCTGCCATTGAACCGCTCCGGTCGAGCAAAAAAATGATTTCCGTTAAATTGTTATTCATCACTATCATCCTCCTAAGCTGAATCTGATATAATCATATCTAGATTCATCCATATATTGGTCGCCTGTTAAGCGACATTTTAAGGAGGCTGGCCACATGCTGGATAAAAAGATATTGGCAGAGTTACAGGAGTATATCGATCAGAATCTGACGATCATCCTTTATGAAAAGTCCGCACAAATTGAGGATCTTGTCCTGGAGAGTATTTCTCCTTTAGAAATCGAAACGTTCATAGCGCAGAAACGGAAGCCGACATTGCAGAAAGTGCTGTTTGATTTTATCGATAAAAAGGGTACCGCTTCCGACGCTGATATTTATAAAAAAGCCGGAATTGACCGGAGGCATTTTTCCAAAATACGCTCCAACCCTGAGTACAGGCCAAGCAAGAATACGGTCATTGCACTCGCGCTTGCGCTTGAATTGAACAAAAAAGAAACCGACAAGCTGTTAAGCTCTGCCGGCTACTCTTTGTCAGACAGCGAAACATCTGACCTCGTGATTCAGTTTTGCATTGAAAGAAAGGTCTATGAAATCCATCAGGTCAATTATGCATTGGATTATTTCAGCCAAAAGCCATTGGGCGGAGTCTTATAAAAACAGCCTGGAGGAAATTGAACCTCCAGGCTGTGTTTGTTTTAATGTATGCTAGTGCCGCGCTCAAAATGGTTCATGCAAGTCAGCTCGATAATATAATCGTAGTTTGCAATGGCTCTCTGAAGTTCGGTTTTTTCATCTATAGACAGGTTTGGATTCTGCATTTTATTTACCAGTTGCATCTGCAATGCTTCTAATTGTGATTTGACTTCTTGATAGTTCATGTCCAACACCCTTTCATGAAATGAAATCGCTTTCTTTCTTATCATTATTATATATCAATAACCCCTTTGGGTATCGGTGGATTTATTGATAATTTGTGAAACTTTTATTAGGAATCAGCTTTTACACACAGCCTCAACTTTATTTTCTTCAGCACAGTTTCATCAGCTGCCTGAGAGTTCACAGGCTTTCCTTTATTAAATAAAAGTCGATTAATCAGGCGTTTGAAGTATAATGAATACTATTCAGTTTATGCATATGATGGTTCGTTGCGAGAATCCTATATATAAATAAGTGGGATAATAAAATAAAAAGAGGTTTTTATATGAGTAGAAGAAGTTTTGACGATTACAACTTAAGCGACGAAATTAAACGCGCCCTCACAGTGTTGAAATATGAATCGCCAACAGAGGTCCAGGAAGAAGTCATTCCGTTAGCAATGGAAAAACAAGATCTTGTTGTTAAATCCCAGACAGGAAGCGGAAAGACGGCTTCATTCGGAATTCCCATTTGCGATATGGTCGAATGGGAGGAAAAAAGTCCACAAGCGTTGATTCTCACTCCAACCAGGGAGCTTGCTGCTCAAGTTCGTGAAGATATCACAAATATCGGGCGGTTTAAACGAATCAAGGCGATGGCTGTTTACGGGAAGGAACCTTTTTCAAAACAAAAGGAAGAATTGAAGCAAAAAACTCATGTCGTCGTTGGAACCCCTGGCCGTGTGATCGATCATATTGAGAGAGAAACACTCGTTTTAGATAAAGTAAAATACCTGATCATCGATGAAGCAGATGAAATGCTGAACATGGGGTTCATTGAAGCTGTTGAATGGATCATCGAAGAACTTCCTCAAGACAGAGTAACGATGGTTTTTTCTGCGACCTTACCTAAGGATGTTGAAAATCTCTGCCATAAATATATGAAGGAACCAGTTAATATTGAGATTGCTTCTACCGGCATTACGACAAATACGATTGACCATATGTTGATTGAAGTGAAAGAAGAGGATAAAATCTCCCTTCTTAAAGATATTACGGTTGTTGAAAATCCTGACAGCTGCATCATTTTTTGCAGGACGAAGGAAAATGTTGATACAGTGTTTGCGGAGCTTGAGGATGCCAATTATTCCTGCGAAAGACTTCATGGCGGCTTAGAGCAGGAAGACCGCTTCGCCGTAATGAATGGCTTCAAGATGGGGAATTTCCGTTATCTAGTGGCTACCGATGTTGCTGCGCGCGGCATTGACGTCGATAATGTTTCGCTTGTCTTAAACTATGACGTTCCTATGGAAAAAGAGGGGTATGTGCACCGGACAGGCCGAACGGGGCGTGCTGGCAACAAAGGAACAGCGATTACCTTTGCTACACCTTATGAAGGAAAATTCGTCAAGGCTATCGAACGATACATTGGCTTTGACATTCCTGTCACAGAAGCTCCGAGCAAGCAGGACGTTGCAAGAAACCAGGCTGCTTTCGATGAAAAAATCAGCGGGCGCCGTGTGGTTAAAAACAACAAGACAGCCCGAATCAACCAGGATATTATGAAGCTTCATTTTAGCGGCGGCAAAAAGAAGAAGCTCCGCGCCGTCGACTTTGTTGGAACCATCGCAAAGATTCCGGGAGTAACGGCAGACGATATCGGCATCATCACGATCCACGATACAATGTCCTATGTAGATATCCTGAACGGCAAAGGCTCGCTTGTCATTCAGGCAATGGAGAATGCAACGATCAAAGGAAAGAAGCTTAGAGTCAGCAAGGCGATTAAATAGAACAAAAAAACGTAAGCACTGAAGCTTTATATCTACACAAGAAAGGACGATTATGACATGCATAATCGTCCTTAAATTTATCCTATTTTTTACATACAATGATCTCGCGTTCGAAGTTCCCTTTTCTCACGACACAGCGATCAGCAATTTTAAAGCCGGCATTTCCGATGATAGAGTCAATGGGTTCAATGGTAACGATGACGACTTTATCAGCGAATTTGTATGTGCTTTGCAGCATCTCGAGCTGCTCTTCGGCTGTGATGACCGAGCACAGATTGTACGGCATATCGATTATCGCCACATCATAGCTCCCAGTGACCTTGCGGATGTCCTTAAACGTCACTTCCGTTTCATAGCCAAAATGCGCGATGTTCTCCCTCGTTCCAGGCAGTATGAGCGGATTGATATCACTGGCAACGATGTCGATCCCCATTGACAATGCTTCCACCACTACCGTTCCAATTCCGCAGCATGGGTCAATCGCTTTTACTCCAGCTGGATCAGGAACGGCAATATTGGCAACGGCTCTTGCGACACGGGTGCTCAAGGAAGTTGAGTAGCTATGCGGCTTCTGCTGATGGTTCAGCCAGACCGCTTCACTGCTGTGGTATTCACCAAATACCCAACGCTCGTTTACATTCATGATCCCTAACAGCACATCTGGATTTCCAAAATCCGGCTCTCCGGGAATTTGCAGACCCACTGCCCTCTCGATTCGGCGCCTCTCCTCAAAATCCACCTTTTCAGGACCTGCCACTTTTACATGCATGACTTTAAAAGTAGAGCCATTCAAGTCAATTTTCTTCACTTGCTGAATTAGATCCTCAAATTGCTCACCTTCAAGGATGACATCCATACGTCCCCTGATAAAAGGACTCCTGCTTGGTTCTATTTTCACTGAACTCTCCAGTGTAGTTAACTCTGTATCGAAACCAAAAAACGAGCGCATTTCCAGTTCGCACAACTCTTTTTCTTCACCCGGAAAAGCGTAATTATATATAAAAGACTTAGGTTCAAATTTAGTAAATTCCAATCAATATCAGTCCTTCCGAAGTAAAAAACAGCTTTTATCCATTCTATAACATATAAATAAAAATGACTTACCCCTTGGGCAAGTCAAGTGCTTGGTATGCGTGCTGATACTTTCCGCCTTCAGCTACTTCAGAATGATACAAAGCCTTAAGGGCAAAGCTTTTCTCCAGATCATATTCTTTTATCAAACTGGATAAGCGCGTTTGCAGTTCTGGGTTATCCTTAATCAACTGTTTCATCTGTGATTTTACAAATTTCATCTATGTTTACCTTTACCTTTCGAAATCTAATAGTTCCGTTAAGTATAGCATGAACAAGTCTATAGTCGTTCATTCCTTGATCAGTCCGGCTCTACATGTACATGGACATCATATATATTGTATTCTTCCATAAGCTTATCTTCGACCCTCGTCGAGATATCATGAGCAGTACTGATGTCGAGGGTAGGTTTTACTGTGATAACGCAATCAACGACAATATTGTTACCATAGCTTCGTGCCTTCAAATCTTTAATTCCCTTTACACCGGGAATATTACAGATCGTTTCGTTATATTCTTTAATTAGGTCTACATCAAAGCCGTCTGTCAGCTGGTGGGATGCTTCCCGGAAGATGTCCCAGCCTGTTTTTAAAATGAGTGCGCCAACGATGAATGCCGTTACTGGGTCGAGCCACGGCAAACCGAATTGGGAGCCGATGATGCCAATGGCGGTACCAATACTCACCCACGAATCGGACAGGTTATCTTTAGCCGCGGCCATGACCGAATGGCTTTTTATTTTGCGTGCGAGGTTCCGGTTATAACGATACACGAAATACATTATCAAGGCAGAAAATAATCCTGTCCAGGCAGCAATAAGATCTGGTGCCTCGGCAGTTCCTTCAAAAAATGATGTGAAGGCGCTGGTTAAAACCTGGAAACCGACGAGGATGATGATGAAAGAGGCTACCATTGATGCGACCATTTCCGATTTCCAGTGTCCATAAAGATGGTCTTCATCCGCAGGTTTTTGTGACAGCCTCAATCCAATGAGGACGGAAATCGAGGCAAAAATATCGGTTGTATTGTTCAAGCCGTCAGCCTTTAGTGCTTCGGAATCACTGATAAAACCTACAGAAAGTTTTAAGGCAGAAAGAATTATATAAGCGAGGATACTGATCATCGCTCCGCGTTCGCCTAATTTCAAATTGGAATAACGTTGTTCATTCATGGTTTGGCCTCCATTCAACTGCTAGAACATTTTAACAATCAAGGAGTGAGTGAGTCTATAGCAACCTTTTTACCCTTGTCCATTTTATTGACAGGGTTGCAAAAAAGTTTCCCAAGGTAAAAATAAAAGCGTAAGCGCCTTGGTCAGCCCCGACAAGCGCTGGAGGGCCGACCGGTGAAGTCGTTCTTTGACTTCATCGGTCGGACCGAAATCGAAAAGTATNNTTTCGGAGTTTCTAGGAGGCGCCACTAGACAAGCGACTCGAGGGGCTAGGCGCTGAAGCTAGACACTAATCTAAGTATAAAAGTTTTTTCTTAACCAAAAGAAATAGAAGTAATTACCAGAAACTTTTCCGTGGTTAAATACGTACTAATAAATATCGGAAAATTACGCGATTAGCGGCACCGCTACAAAACTACTTTCATTTGTGGTAAAATGTAAACTTCAATAGATTCCTAGGAGGGATTGCATGGGGACAAAAAAGAACATGTCCATAAGTTTCGTAATGATTGCCATTGTCCTATTATGGCTTAAAACCTACACCGTTTATAAATTTAAATTTGATATAGATATTGAAAATAAAATGCAGGAGTTTATCCTGTTCATTAATCCTTTAAGCTTCCTTATGATCGTCCTGGGCCTTGGGATCTTCATGGCAGGCAGGAAGCAGAAAATATTTGTCGTAGCGACTAGCTTCATTACATCCTTTATTCTTTACGCAAATGTTGTTTACTATAAGGAATTCAGCGATTTCATTACGATTCCGCTGTTGACTCAGACAAGCAATATGGGGGATTTAAAGAGCAGTGTCGGCGAATTGATCGGCTGGACTGACATCATTTATTTTGCAGATGCCCTTTTGATACTGGCTTTAGCTCTGATAAAGACGCCTAAAGTTTCTTTTAAAAAGTACAAAAGCGTTTATGCTGCTGCCTTCTACTTCAGTGCAATCGGCCTGGCATTCTTCAACCTTGGTCTTTCAGAATCCGAGCGTCCTGAATTGCTGACTCGTACATTTGACAGGGAAATCCTTGTTAAGAATATCGGCACGTACAATCACCATATTTACGATGCGTACCTGCAAACCAAGACAACTGCACAAAGAGCTTTAGCAGATGGCAACCAGCTGACTGAAATCGAGAACTATACACGAGCTCAATATGCAGCTCCTTCTAAAGAAATGTTTGGAGCAGCTAAGGGAAAGAACATTATTGTCGTTTCAATGGAATCCACACAGCAGTTTGTCATCGGACAGAAAGTGAATGGCCAGGAAATCACGCCATTCTTGAATGAGTTCATTAAAGACAGCTATTACTTTGATAACTTTTACCATCAGACGGCACAGGGTAAGACGTCTGATTCCGAATTCTTACTGGAAAACTCTTTATATCCGCTTGGACGCGGAGCAGTATTCTTCACCCACTCAGGAAATCAGTACATGTCACTTGCTGAAAGGCTGAAGGAAAATTCTTATTACACAGCGAAGCTTCATGCGAACAATAAGAGCTTCTGGAATCGTGACGTAATGTACAACAACTTCGGCTATGACCGTTTCTACTCATTGCCGGATTACGAAGTGAACGAAGAAAACTCTGTTGGCTGGGGCATGAAGGACATCGAGTTCTTTGACCAGTCAGTTGAACATTTAAAAGCAATGCCTAAACCGTTCTTTGCTAAGTTTATTACGCTGACAAATCACTTCCCTTTTGAACTGGATGAAGAAGACAAATTCATCGATGAGTTTGATTCAAATAGCGGAACCTTGAATCGCTACTTCCCAACCGTCCGTTATACAGACGAAGCGTTGAAGCTCTTCATCGAGGACTTGAAAGCTGAAGGACTTTACGAGGATTCAATCATCGTAATCTACGGTGATCACTACGGTATTTCCGAGAACCATAACAAGGCTATGTCCCAGTACCTCGGAAAAGAAATCACGCCATTTGTTTCAACACAACTGCAGCGTGTGCCAATGATCATCCACATTCCGGGTCATGAAGGAAAGACGATCTCAACCGTTTCTGGCCAGATCGACCTTCGCCCGACACTATTGAACCTTGCTGGAATTGATACGAAGCAGGACATCCAGTTTGGAACAGACCTGTTCTCCGAGAAGCAGGATAACTTTGTTACCCTAAGAGACGGCAGCTTCATTACCGAAGATGTAGTCTACACAAAAGGTGTCTGCTACGATAAGGCCACAGAGGAGCCGACAGACGGTGCGAGCTGTGAACCATACATCGAGCAAGCCAAGAACGAGCTAAGCTACTCCGACCAGATTATATATGGAGATTTGCTTCGATTTTATGAAAAAGAGGAACAACAAGAATAGTAATTGAGAACCCCACTGATCAGTCAGTGGGGTTCTTTGTGGATTTGAGGACTTGATATGCCTCATTATGTACGAACCCGGCATCACTTCGGACAAAATCTCAGGAAAGTGCTGCTGTTTTGTCTGAACATGGTATCACTTCGGACAAAATCTCATGAAAGTGTTGCTGTTTTGTCTGAACATGGCATCACTTCGGACGAAATCTCAGGAAAGTCCTGCTGTTTTGTCCGAACATGGCATCACTTCAGACAAAATCTCAGGAAGGTCCTGACTGTTTTGTCTGAACATGGCATCACTTTAGACAAAATCTTGAGAAAGACTACCCTTTTTGTCCGAACCTAGCTTCACTTCAGACAGAATCTAGTGAAGATGACGCTCTTTTGTCTGAACATGGTATCACTTCAGACAAAATCTCAGGAAAGTGCTGCTGTTTTGTCTGAACATGGTATCACTTCAGACAAAATCCGGTGAAGGTGACGCTCTTTTGTCCGAACACGGTATCACTTCGTACAATATCTAGTGAAAAGTGCTGCTCTTTTGTCTGAACATGGCATCACTTCGAAAAAAATCTTGTGAAAGTGCTGCTGCTTTGTCTGAACTCGGTACCACTTCGTACAATTCCTCGTATTTTAAAATCATATGATGCACAAAAAAACGCCCCATAAAGGAGCGTTTCGCATTAGACTTCCATAATAATCGGCAAGATCATTGGCCTTCTGCCCGTCTGGCTATACAAGAACGGATTGACGACGTCGATGACAGCCTTTTTGATGCTAGACCAGTCCTTCGTGCCGCCCGCCAGCTCTGTTACAATTTTATCCTTGATCAATTCTTCAACATTTTTCATCAAGTCTCCAGATTCCCTGACGTAAACGAATCCTCTTGTCACGACTGTCGGCTTGTTGACAAGCTGCTTTTTCTCGCGATTGATCATCATAGTGACGATTACAAGTCCATCCTGGGACAGGACTCTTCTGTCTTTTAACACGATATGTCCAATATCGCCGATGCCGCTGCCGTCAACATATACTGGCTGCGCTGGTACTTTACCAGCAACCTGTCCGCCTTCAGCAGATAGTTCCAGTACATCTCCATTGTCTAAAATGAAGCAGTTTTCAGTCGGGATTCCGCATTGTTCCGCGAGTTTTACGTGCTGGTTAAGCATGCGGTACTCACCGTGAATTGGAATAAAGAATTTCGGATTAAGCAGTTTGATCATCAGCTTCTGTTCTTCCTGCTTTCCATGACCGGAAGTATGGACTTCGCTGATTTTATGATGGATGATTTCTGCACCAATACGATGCAGCTTATCAATCACACGGTTTACGCTGATCGTGTTGCCCGGGATCGGCGATGAAGAAAATACAATCGTATCTCCAGGAATGACAGAAATTTGTCTGTGCGTTCCATTCGCGATTCTCGCAAGGACCGCCATCGGTTCACCCTGGCTTCCCGTACAGATAATCGTCATCTCATTGCTCGGAACCTTCCCAATTTCATTGACACTCACGAACGCTTCATCAGGTGCAGAAATATAACCCAATCTGCGGCCAATCTCAAACGTCTTTTCCATGCTGCGGCCAACGATGGCCATTTTCCGGTTATACTTTAGTGACGATTTCACCACTTGCTGGATCCTGTCAATGTTCGATGCAAACGTCGCGAAAATAACGCGGCCGTCCACAGTCTGGAAAATATCTTCGATTGCTTCGCCGACACGCTTTTCTGATACCGAGAAACCTGGCACTTCACTGTTCGTACTGTCTGATAAAAGGCACAGCACTCCCTCACTGCTGATTTCAGCAATTTTCTGGAAATCAGTGCCCGCGCCAACCGGCGTCAGGTCAAATTTGAAGTCACCAGTGTGGACAATGTTCCCTTCCGGAGTCGTAACGACAACACCGAATGAATCCGCGATACTGTGAGTAGTCCTGAAAAAACGCACCTTGATATTCTGGAATTCGACGACTGTATCATTGTTGATCTGGTGGAATTTAACGCCCTTGATTTTGTGCTCCAGCAACTTGGACTTAATAAGTTCAACAGCGAAATCACCGCCATAAATTGGCGCTTTTACATCCTGCAGCAAAAATGGCAACCCGCCGATGTGGTCCTCATGGCCATGCGTCACGAAAATCCCGACCAGCTTGTCCTGGTTTTGCTTCAAATAAGTGTAATCCGCAAGCACATAATCAATCCCGAACAATTCATTATCGGGAAACTTGATTCCGCAATCCACTAACACCATTTCATTTTTGTATTCGATTACATACGTATTTTTTCCGATCTCACCAAGACCGCCTAAAGCGAAGATCTTAAGATCCTTTTTCAATTTCGTTTCCATAGTTCAACTCCTGATTCTTTGTACAAATATAATTTTAATTCCCACGGGAATTTAACATCCATTTCCATATTAAAAGTAATAATCACACACTTTTAGGCTTAAAACCTTTTAAAAGCCCTGATACTGCAGAAAGAAGGTTACTTTGAATAGCAACAATCAATGCCTTTTTAATAATAGTATAATGAAGAAATTGGTTGGAGAAAGTAGGGGTTTGAAGTTCTTAAAATATACCATAAAATAAGCGTTACAACAAATAATGCTGTCCCTTTTAGTATTAGACGTGTATTTAAGGAGGAAAGTTGCTAAGAAGGATAAATTTTCGGTCCTGAGGTTTCTAAATGTTATTTTGGGAAGCGCAGCGGCTCTGCTTTAACCATTTTCCTTGGCAGCTGCATAAAGATTCTTTGTATTTTGACCTTTTGTCGGTGGTTTACTTCATTTGTGCTTATAGGAAAGTTCTATGTGACCATTTCTCGGCTAGCCACCCTATTTGGGCTTATAGAATTTTCCTATGGGACCTTTTGTGGAATTAAGACTTCTTTCGGGCTCATAGCAGGAACAAATAGTACCTTTTGTATATCACATCAGCTTGGGACGCATAGACAACCTTTATGAATTTCCCTTACAACCAAACTTAAAAACACCGGCATCATATCAAATGATGGCGGTGTCCGTATCTCTTACAATATGTCCTTGAACGTCTTTGCCTGCTGGTCCAATTCGTGGGCGGCGCTGCCGATTTCTTTGAAGGCGCTTACTGCTTGTTCATTGAGTTTCTGGTTGTTATTGATCCCATTTTGCGAGCGCTGGGTGGCTTCGTTGATTTTTGTGATTTCGCCTGTTATGCCTGCGATGTGTTCATTGACTTCCTGGATGGAATCCTGGACACGTGTGGCGAGCTTTCTCACTTCTCCGGCAACGACATTAAAACCTCTTCCATGTTCTCCGGCTCTTGCCGCTTCGATGGCTGCGTTCAGGGCAAGCAGGTTGGTTTGTGCGGCAATTTCGCGGATGGTCTGGACGATGCTGCCGATTGATTTGGCCTGTGATTTTAGTGTTTCCAGGATCTCGAGGTTTTCTCTTGATTCCTCTGCCAGCCTAATGGCCGCAGTCGATGCCTCTTCACTTCTCGCAATGCCCATTTCTGCGCGCTCACTCAGATTTTCAGACATCTGCTGAAGCTGCTCGGCCAGTCTGGTCGTATTCAACTCGCGCTGTGTTATGTCCGTGGCCACTTTTACCACACCCGCAACTCTTCCTGCAGAATCGTAAACCGGTGTATATGTAGCCTCCAGCCAAAGCAGTTGCCCTCTTTTCGTGACTCGCTGGATTTTTTCCTGAAAGCTTTTGCCGTTGCGCAGGTTTCTCCATAATTCTGTGTAGGCTCTGCTTCCGGCAAATTCTGCAGTACAAAACTGCTTATGCAAAAGTCCCGGCATTTCATCTACTCGATAGCCCATTGTCTTCGCAAAATTTTCATTCGCCCAAAGCACTTTTCCATCCGGGTCGAACTCAATCATCGCCAAAGACCTTTCAATGGCTGTCAGGACGGCGTCTTCTTCAAAAACCTGTGTGCTCTTCTTTTCCACTTTAATCTGCATGTTGTCTCCTCACCGACATTTGATATATAACTTTGTTACTATCGTACTAGTCTTTAGGCTCTTCGACAATTATGAATATGCTTTGGTCCTCTGCGCCATAGAAAAAATCAAACGCCTCATGTTAAGATAATTGGTAATCTAATTGAAGGATGGGATTATTTTGGATCAAAAAATCTTGCCCGCATCTTCGAACATGAAAGAGTTTGAGCAGTTTCTTGAAAGCCCTTTTGAGATCGGAGTCATGCTGGAAGTGCATATCGCTCAATTGAAAAATATCAATGCGATGGCGAAACGCTATGGCAAAAAAATGATCTATCATGTGGATATGATCCAGGGCCTGAAGAGTGATGACTATTCGACCGAATACCTTTGCCAGGAATACAAACCATATGGCCTTATTTCAACAAAATCGAGTGTCATTTTAAAGGCTAAGCAAAAAGGCGTGCTCGCTGTTCAAAGGGTGTTCCTGATTGATTCACATGCACTCGAGAAAAGCTACAAACTCATTGAAAAAACGCGCCCTGATTATATTGAAGTTTTACCAGGAGCGATGCCCTGGATGATCAAGGAGGTCAAGGAACGCGTCAATATTCCGATATTTGCAGGCGGCCTGATCAGGACACCTGATGAAGTGAAAAACGCATTGAATGCCGGGGCTGCTGCCATCACCACATCCAAAAGGGAGTTGTGGGAAAATATTCAAATTCAGAATTCCGACACATGAAAATACCAGGTGTCTGTGATATAATGATTACAAGTTAATAAATCGGGTAGGAGAAATGGAGAGACCACGATAACATTACGGCTTTTGGGCGATAATGTTGTTTGTGGTCTCTCTTTTTTCATATTCAAGGAGGCGTATCGTATGAGATTCTCAAATCTCGACCGTAAAAATATAGTATCGAAACTGAAAAATGAAGCATTTGATGTGCTTGTGATTGGCGGCGGAATTACCGGTGCAGGAATCGCGGTGGATGCCGCAACAAGAGGAATGAACATTGCCCTATTGGAGATGCAGGATTTTGCGGCCGGCACTTCAAGCCGTTCTACAAAGCTCGTGCACGGCGGACTCCGATATTTAAAACAATTCGAAGTGAAAATGGTCGCTGAAGTCGGCAAGGAACGTGGGATTGTATATGAAAATGGCCCGCATGTCACGACACCGGAATGGATGCTGCTCCCTTTCCATAAGGGCGGAACATTCGGCAGTTTTAGTACGTCCATCGGCCTGAGAGTGTATGACTTTTTAGCAGGCGTCAAAAGATCGGAACGCAGGAAAATGTTCAGCGCGGCTGAAACTTTGGCAAAGGAACCGCTTGTGAAAAAAGAAGGATTGAAGGGCGGCGGACATTATGTTGAATACCGTACCGATGACGCACGCCTGACTATCGAGGTCATGAAGCAGGCTGTTGACAAAGGCGCAATTGCATTGAACTATTCCAAAGTTAAAAACCTTGTATATACGAATGGAATTGTGTCAGGAGTAGTTGTCGAGGATCTTTTAACAGGCGAGGAATATGAAGTTCATGCTAAAAAAGTGGTCAATGCTACCGGCCCATGGGTTGACGGCATCCGCGAAATGGATGACTCAAAAAAAGGAAAAACACTGAAGCTGTCAAAGGGTGTCCATATCGTCATCGATCAATCACGCTTCCCGCTCAAGCAAGCGATTTATTTTGACACACCTGACGGCCGAATGGTGTTCGCTATTCCACGCGAAGGCAAAACATATGTCGGCACGACAGATACTTTTTACAATGAAGACCCAATCAACCCAGGGATGACGGAAGAAGACAGAAGCTACCTTCTAAAAGCGATTCAATATATGTTCCCGGATGTGAAGGTGACGGAAAAGGATGTAGAATCCAGCTGGGCTGGCGTCAGGCCGCTGATCCATGAGGATGGCAAGGCGCCTTCTGAAATCTCCAGGAAAGATGAAATCTGGGAATCAGATTCAAAACTGATCACCATTGCTGGCGGTAAATTGACTGGCTACCGAAAGATGGCGGAAACGATTGTCGACCTGCTAGCTGAGAAATTCGCTAAAGAAGACGGACTCAGCTTTCCAGGATGCCAAACGAAGAATTTGCCGATTTCAGGTGGAGATGTCGGCGGTTCCGCAAACCTTGACTCTTTTGTGGAAAAACAGCTTGAAGCAGGCATGAGGGCTGGATTCACAAAGGAAGAAGCTCGCCGTCTGGCATATCAGTATGGATCGAATGCCCCAACAGTGTTCCAGTTAGCAGCTGAACACAAAAAGGAAGCAGATCATTATGGCCTGCCATTGGAGTTGTTCTCAAAATTGATCTATGGCATCCAATATGAAGCGGCAGCAACGCCAGTCGACTTCTTTAACAGGCGCACAGGAGCGATTTTATTCGATATCCACATTGTGCATAACTTCAAGGAAAATGTTATTAACTTCATGCGTGACCAATTCATCTGGAGTGAACAGCAAACAGAAGCCTTTGCTTTAGAGCTTGAAGGAGCCTTAAATGAAGCGGTCATTCCTGTAAAATAACGCAAAGCCCCTGATGCATTCCAGTGTATCAGGGGCTTTTTTCATCCATATTTCTTCTGGTGTTCCTTTTTCATCTCAAGATATTCTTGATCGGTTCTGGCCAGTTTCCATTTTTCCATGAAGATTGCTGCTGATTCGGCCTTCACTGGATCATTCTGCCTTTCTTTTACCTTGCCCTCGTCATCATATTTCCTGCCGCCCTTGTAGTTAGTATAGAGGCGGGCGCGAGTGTAGCCCATTTGCAGGAATTTCCTTGCCATATCCATGCCGACAAAATCATTTTTCGCTTTGTAATCGAGGAACATCCCATAAATTTTTTCGGACGACTCCCTGGCGATGTCTGGTGTCTTGAAACGCCAATGTGGCAGGATTTCACTTTTATAAGGTTCGACCAGCAGAACGCCTTGTTCTCCCCTGCCCACTCGATACAGCTCCGGCTGCTCTCGGAAATCAATTTCATCAAAATCGAGGTCATAATTGAAAGGCATTTTACCATTCCTTTTTGGATATTGTTTACCCTTTTATTCCGCTGAATAACAGGCACCGATGTGATCCGCACGAATACACTGTAGGCATGAGTACTATGAGTGGAGTGAGGAAAATGGTGAAGTATCAGCCTTTCAGAGGAGTCGTAACGATGATCAATGATTTTTTGATTACACCCTCCGGAGAAAATGAAGGTTGCTATACATTGATGTCGGTCATCGATGGAACAGGAAGACAAGTGAATTTTGTGGTTGAACCGAAAACCTATTTCGTCGACCAGGCAATGGTTAGGATTGGTGACCAGGTGACAGGTTATTATGACGCCGATGCACCTGTGCCGCTGATTTATCCGCCACAATACCGGGCTCTCGTCATGGTAAAAGAAACTCCCGGCCAGAATGTGAAAGTTGATTTTTTCAACAGCCAGCTGATCAGCATTGATGGCATGCTGAAGCTGAATCTATCACCCGGGACACCCATTTTATTGGAAAATGGCCAGAGATTTACAAAAAACCCCGCAAACAGGAATTTGATCGTGGTTTATGGTCCATCCACTTTCAGCATCCCGGCGCAAACGACACCTTACAGAATTATTGTTCTATGTTAAAAAAGAGGCAGCCGCAGCTGCCTCTTTTCAGTATTGCCAATGGTTTGGCGACTATTAATCAAACGTTTGATTAAATTTAATATAATGGGTTTTCCCTTACATCCTGCCATAATTCAAATCCCTCAAGCTCCCCTGCCAATTGGAAAAGCAGGTCCTCTCTCCCTCTTGCTGTCATCACCTGCACACCGACTGGTAGACCGTCTTTTGTCTGATGCAGCGGCAGCGACACCGCTGGCTGTCCTGTCAGATTGGCTAGCTGAGTGAAAGGCGTTCGGGCGAGATTTTTTTGTGCAATCTGATCTACGATTCCTGCCTTTTTCAATACGCTGCCGAGTCCGAGCTTGCCGACAGTACTGATCAGGAACTTTTCAGATGATGACGGCTCGAGTTCTCCGATTTTCGCTGGCGGATGGGCAGTTGTCGGTGTGATGTAAAAGTCATAGGTTTCATGGAAGGTTTCCATTTGCAGGGCTGCCCGATCCCATTCTCTTAAACTTAAAACGAATTCTTCTGCTGAGGTAGCCTTGCCGAGCAAACCGAGAAGCCAGGTCGTCGGCTCCACATCAGCGGCAGTCGCTTTTCGGCCAAGCACGTCCTCTAACGATGCTAAAAGTGCTGCTGTTTCTCCGAAGTACATTGTCAGGTAGCTTTTCGCAATTTTGTCACCGTCCACAGGTGCGTCCACTTCTTCAACTCTATGTCCCATCGCTTCAAGCAGCCGGACGGTTTTCAGGACACCCTCCCTGCAATCTGTATCAACCTCCGTTCCAATCGGCGATTTTACCGAAAAAGCAATCTTTAGCTTTTTACCAAGAGGAGTTGCTGCTGCTGTTAGATAGCTGCCTTCAAAAGGCGGAGCAGAAAATGCGCCTGCTTTTTCATGACCGTGAAGAACATCAAGCATTGCCGCGCTGTCCCTGACTGTACGTGTAAGGACATGTTCTGCAGAAGCACCCTGCCATGCCCGGCCATAATTCGGCCCGACCGGAGTACGGCCGCGGGTTGGCTTCAGTCCGAATAGCCCGCAGTAGGCTGCAGGAATCCTGATCGACCCGCCTCCATCATTTGCACCGGCAATTGGGACGATTCCAGCTGCTACGGCTGCTGCAGAACCGCCACTTGAACCGCCTGGAGTATGATTGAGATTCCACGGATTGCGCGTCGGTCCGTAATGAGACGGCTCAGTCACTGCGACTAGCGCAAATTCGGGCACATTCGTCTGGCCAAGGAAAACCACACCTGCCTTGCGCAGTCTTCTTGTATATTCAGAATCTACTCTAGCACGGTAATTTAGAAACGCCTTTGAACCAGCAGTAATTGGTTCCCCTTCAATTTCCTGCGAGATATCCTTGAGAAACATCGGGACTCCCGCAAATCTGCCTGTCAGCTCTTGACTGGCTGTCTTCTTTGCTTGGTCATACATCTTATTGATGACTGCATTCAACTTTGGATTCAATGAATCTGTTAATGAGATTGCCTCCTCAACAAGTTCCAGAGGCTGAACCTCTTTTCTTCTGACCAACTTCGCCAGGCCAAGTGCGTCATAGTCTTTATAATTGAAACCATCCATCCCTCTCACCACCGTCTATGTTTTTAAATCTACTTTCTCTAAAAATATTAAAAATCCTCTTAGGTTATTCCTGTATAAAATAGGTTTGAAAACGGATCTTTGATAGATTCCCTAAAAAATCACATCACCGCAATGAGTTGAATAGCCTATTAAAAATGATTTCATCATGAATGGAGTGTAATTCTTATGACATTCAATCCTCTAACACCTGGTATTTTCGGTCCTGGTGGTGGTGGCGGTCAATGGGTAGGACCGGGCGGGATTGGCCCTATTGGACCTGGACCTTCGGGGCAGCCTTGGGGTGGACCTCCTGGACAATGGGGACAGCCTTGGGGCGGACCATTCCAACCACACTGGCCTCCTGGCGGTCCATCACCATCAGGTCACTGGCCTATTCCCCATGGACCAGCCCCATCCGCGCAGCCTTGGGGACCTCACGGGCAATTCAACACACACGGCAGTTATCAGCAATGCATCAATAATTGCTTTGCAACTTATGGCAGTAATGACCCACGCTATGAGCAATGTGTATTTAATTGCATGAGAAAATTCGGATTAAGGTGATTTTGCTTCTATATAAACTAGTAAAATGGGCTCGATCCAATCGTGATCGAGCTCTTTAGCTTAGATATTCCTCAATCCTAATTTTTTTCACGGTTTCTTTTCTCAAACTCTCCTTATGGTTTACCAAGTTAAACTGCGTATTATCCAGGATTGATACAGGCATAGTCAGTTGTTCTAGGATCTTGCATTCAAGTTGCTGCCTCGCCTTGAGCACTTCGATCGTACCTTCCAATCCTCTCAATCCTTTTTCGGCCCCGTAACCTTGGGACGTGTAATAATTGACAAACCCATTAAACCAGTCATCCGGCCTTTCTGCCACTGCTTTGCGGAAAGATTTCTCCAGATCATCCTGTTTCACGTATACAAGCAAAGGATTCAATATCATAACAGCCTTGGCAAGCTCTTTTACATAATCAGTGGTCTCTTCTGCTTCAGCTCCATACTTGACCATGCCTACTGTCACAGGGTTCTGGATAAAACAACACTCAAAAATATATACCTTCTCTTCGGAAGGCGCTTGTTTCGCAAACTCTTCCCAACTTTCGGAAACGACTGCGATATTTACTTCAAATGGCAGTTCATATACATCTTTCTTGGAAATGGTGGCAAACAATTCGCCTGGAAAACCACTGCCTAATTCATTCTTCATTTTCATATACGGCAGCAGACGACGCCCCCTCTTTACGGTCACCCATTCCTGAAAAATCTTGCTGAGACTGCCGCTCTCTATAAGAAGATCTTCAAATTCTTCTTCTGTAAAATAAGCAACACCCTCATAGTCGGCTGGATGATCTAAGTTACCTTCCATGTAAAGCTCTGCATTCACACCCTGTTCTATGAGGATGTCATGGATCAATCTCGCAGTTGTCGATTTTCCTGAGCCAGGAAGGCCCTCAACTAAAATCAATTTCGATTTCATATTATGCACTCCTACAATTCTCTTCCTCACGATAATTCTCCAGACACGGGTATATATCCTTTTAGCCGCAAAAAAAAGAGAGCCTAATCAGATCGATTTAAGCTCTCATCGGTTATTAATTTTCTTTCTCTTCAAGGTCCTTTATCAATGTCTTCATTTCGCCAATCTCTTTTCTTTGTGCCTTGATAATCTCGTCTGCAAGTTTTCTCACGCGAGGATCCTCGATTTCAGCACGTTCACTTGTCAGGATAGCGATCGAGTGGTGCGGAATCATTGCTTTCATCCATGATGTATCATCAACGGTTGTCTGGCTGCGTACAAGGAAAAGCGAAATTGCAATCAACAAGGCACTTCCGGCGAATATTCCGGCGTTCACTTTCTTATTTGTATACATTTTAAGCATGAAAGATAGCATGACAATTGCCATCACACCGCCCATAATCAAGGCCATGTAAAGCCTCGTTTCGCTGAAGAATACATGGTCAATGCTATAAGTATTCAAATACATGAGAATGAACATGATGACCGTGGAAGTCAGTACCATCAGGGCAAATCTGCCGTAATTATTTTTCATCCTGCTCTCTCCTTTTCTTTAATAAGGCTGTTATTCTACGAATACCCTGCTGGCTAATAAATATTCTTCCACCTGATTGTTTATCTTTTTGTGCAAAGGGGTAAATACGGTTTGGTGCACCATGGTAGATTTTTACTAATTTAACTGATTATTTAATGATTTCTTATTAGTTCAATAATTTTCAATACACTTTCTTTTTGTGTGTAAATCACCAAAAAACCTTATACATCAATACTTTAGGACATTCCTTCCTAAAATTGTTTTTGACAATTCACACACCAAAAAGTATTCTAAGATAGAAAAACAGGGAGGGGTAACCATGTCAAACCTAAATAGGCAGAAAATTGTGGACAGTGTCCCGCAGACTGGATTCTTCGGACATCCTAAAGGCCTATTCACACTTTTCTTCACAGAGTTTTGGGAGCGCTTTTCTTACTACGGAATGAGAGCAATCCTCGTATTCTACATGTATTATGAAGTTTCAAAAGGCGGATTAGGCCTTGATGAAACACTCGCATTATCCATTATGTCCATTTACGGATCGCTCGTTTATATGTCTGGTGTCATCGGAGGATGGCTAGCTGACCGTATTTTCGGTACTTCTAGAGCAGTATTCTATGGTGGAGTTCTCATCATGCTTGGACATATCGCTCTGGCAATTCCCGGAAGCATAACCATGTTCTTCGTCTCTATGATCCTGATCGTCATCGGTACAGGTCTATTGAAGCCAAACGTATCGACTGTCGTTGGTGAAATGTACAGCGAAAAAGACACGCGACGCGACGCTGGTTTCACGATCTTCTACATGGGCATTAACGCTGGTGCATTCCTTGCGCCACTGATCGTTGGAACAGTATCTAAGGCTTATAACTTCCATTTCGGTTTCGCTATTGCCGCAATTGGTATGTTCATTGGACTAGTTGTTTTTGTTCTGACAAAGAAAAAGAATCTTGGACTTGCTGGTACTGCAGTGCCAAATCCGCTATCAGCTTCTGAGAAGAAGAAGACAGCCATGATTTTCGGGATTGCAATTGTTGCAATCGGTATTTTAAGTGCTATTTTAATTCCTGCTGGACTTTTAACATTCGAAAGCTTTATTAACCTTGTAACGATTCTTGGTATCTTGATTCCGACTGTGTACTTTATCGTCATGTACCGCAGCCCGAAAACAACAGAAGTTGAACGTTCACGCGTTCTAGCATATATTCCTTTATTCCTGGCAGCTGTCATGTTCTGGGCAATTCAGGAGCAGGGATCAACCATTCTTGCCAACTATGCGGACAAGCGTACGCAATTAGAATTCGCTGGAATTTCCATTTCTCCAGCATGGTTCCAGTCATTGAACCCATTATTCATCATCATCTTTGCACCGATTTTCGCAGGATTCTGGGTGAAGCTTGGCGACCGCCAGCCATCAATTCCTAAGAAGTTCTCATTCTCATTGATGTTCGCTGGTCTTTCATTCCTTGTCATCCTGATTCCTGGATACTTCACAGGTTCAGATGCACTTGTCAGCCCATTATGGCTTGTACTTAGCTACCTGATCGTCGTATTCGGTGAATTGCTGATCTCACCTGTTGGTCTTTCAGCAACAACTAAGCTGGCACCTGCTGCTTTCTCTGCACAAACAATGAGCCTTTGGTTCCTTGCAAGTGCTGCAGCACAAGCAATCAACGCACAGATCGTTAAATTCTACTCTGTTGAAACAGAGATGGCTTACTTCGGTACGATCGGTGGAGCATCCATCGTACTTGGTATCATCCTGTTCATCATGTCTCCGAAGATTCAAGGATACATGAAAGGTATTAAATAATTTTCCGACAGTAAGAAGACGGTTCCTCCATTAGGAGGGCCGTCTTTTTTTTAATATCAGAATTTATATAATTTCACTTCGAGAATTGTCCAGCTTCAGCGCCTAGCCCCTCGAGTCGCTTCGGTCCCCCCAATGAAGTCAAAGAACGACTTCACTGGTCGGCCCTCCAGCGCTTGTCGGGGCTGACCAAGGCGCTTGCGCTTTTCTTAGCATTTAACCTATAAAAATTTTTATTTAAATCCTTTTTTTGTTATGTTGTAAGCAATAATCTTTCGTGGAGGGATGGGAAGTTGACCTATATCCTTTTAGCTGTCGGTTTCGCCTTACTTATAAAGGGAGCGGATTATTTCGTCGAAGGTTCATCTAAAATTGCCACACTGCTCAGGGTTCCTCCCCTGTTGGTTGGTTTGACGATTGTCGCTTTTGGAACAAGTTCACCTGAAGCCACTGTCAGTATCATTGCCGCCATGGAAGGCAGCAGCGAGGTTTCACTCGGGAATGTCATCGGGAGCAATATCTTCAACATCACGCTTGTTGTCGGCATCACAGCAATGATTAACCCGCTTGCAGTCGAAACAATGACCATTCGTAAAGAAATTCCGTTCACCCTGCTGGCAAGTGCAGCTCTGGCAGTGGTCGCCAATGATATTGCACTCAATTTGGCAGACATCAATTTAATTGGCCGGAGCGAAGGCTTTATCCTGCTCCTCTTCTTTATGATTTTTCTGTATTACATCATCGAGGTTGCCTTGAATAACCGTGAACCAGCACCCGCTGTGGCTGCAGTAACTAGCAGGGGAACTTGGGGGAAAAACATTCTCTTTACGCTTGCAGGCCTTGCGGGGATTATCTTTGGCGGTGACCTGGTAGTTGATAATGCAACCGAAATCGCCCTAACACTCGGGATGAGCGAGACTCTTGCTGGCCTGACGATTGTTGCCGTCGGTACCTCATTGCCTGAATTGATTACATCGATTACAGCCGCTTTGAAAAAGAAAAGCGAAATCGCACTCGGCAATATTGTCGGAAGCAATATCTTCAACATCCTATTCGTACTGGGGACATCCGCGACCATCGCACCACTCGCTGTCAACGATAAAATTTTTACCGATATTGCCTTAATGATTATTTTGACAGCAGTCCTGTTGATTTTCTCAAGATCGAAATTCAAGATTTCAAAAGTCGAGGGAGCCATCCTTGCAGGCGTTTATATTGCCTATTTGGTATATATTATTTTCCGGAATTAAAAGAATCGAAAGGGCCTGCCTTATTGAAAGCAGACCCTTTTCCTTTATCCTCTATATACTCTCAATTTTGTTTAAGTTTGAGTCTTTTCGATACGTGATTAACGTCAGGTGATCGTTAATGACTTTTAAATCTCCGGTGCGGGTATACCCCATCTTTTCATACAAGTAGCAGTTGCGCTCCTCTGTCAGAATGGTATCCAGTATCCATGCATCTGCTTCAGGATACAAGAGCTCCAGCATTTTCATGACTTCCTGGGCAATGCCTTTATTATGGTATTTTTCCAGGATGTTGATGATATGCAGCCTCATCAACCCAGGTGATTTTTCATATACATGGACGCTCCCTGCAAGTTTACCTTCAAAGAGAATTTTAAAATAATCGCCGCGTTCAAACCTTGATAAAAATCTCTCTATCGTTTGGGTAACCGGGCTGGTTTCATGATCCTTGTATTTTTTATATAAAGGCATGAATACTTCTTTTTGCAGAGCTAAAAGTTCGTCGGCATCATCCACTGAAGCTTTTTTGAGAGCGATACTGGAATTGGCCATCTCAAATAAAAGGTCAAAATAGTTAAACGGAATGAACTGACCTGTCTCTGCCAATTCCCTTATCTCCGCTTCACTTGCCCATTTTGCATCGGCGACTTCTTCTTCTTGAAGAAGCAAATCCTCAAGCGCGACATTTTGCCTGACGAGCCAGATATCATCGAAGCCCTGCGAAAATTTCACCGTGAATATTCTTTCGCCTTTTTCAATATCGAGGTCGATCCCAAGCTCTTCCTTTACCTCCCGGATGGCTGCCTGTTCACTGTCATCTCCTAATACCGCAGAACCCGCAGCTGAGCAGTCCCACATGTTCGGAAAACCAATTTTCCAAGGCTGTCTCTTCTGGATCAGAAACTGGCCATCATCATTGATGATCCAAACATGGACAACAAGATGATAATCCCCCGCCTTCATTTCTTCCCCTCTTTTATGTATGCGATCAGTCATATGCCTGTATCGATCGTAAACATTCCATAGTTCCATGGAAGTCACCTCCCCTTTAATTTTGTTCTATAATTATACAGTTCAATTGAAAAATTCGGCAGATATTTTTCCATAAAAAAGAACCCAAGCAACGCAGCTTGGATTCTTTCGAAATTATTAAGGCATATAAATGGATGAACCAGGACCGATATCGATACCAAACAGCATCCAGATGATCAACATTGCTACCCATGCGATTGTCAGGGCGATTGAGTACGGAAGCATGGTTGCGATCAGTGTACCGATACCAACCTTCTTGTCGTATTTTTGCGCAAAAGCGATGACGATTGCGAAGTAGGGCATCAATGGTGAAATGATGTTCGTAGTTGAGTCAGCGATACGATAAACCAGCTGAGTGAACTCTGGTGTGTAACCGATTTGCATCATGATCGGCACGAATACCGGCGCCATGATTGCCCACTTAGCAGATGCACTGCCGATGAACAGGTTGATGAAACCGGAAATGACGATGAACGCCAGGATTAACGGAATTCCTTTGAAGCCTGTGCTTTCAAGCAGCTCTGCACCGTTTACAGCCAGTACAAGTCCAAGGTTTGATTCCTTGAAGTAGGCAACAAATTGAGCGGCAACGAACGCAAGCACGATGTATGAACCCATCGTTGCCATCGTATCAGAAAGCTGACCTGCGACATCCTTGTCATCCTTGATTGATTTCGTGATTCGGCCGTAGACAAAGCCTGGTACGAAGAAAAGAATCAGGATGACTGGGACTAGTGAGTGGAAGAATGGAGCATTGATAATGTTCTCTTCCCCACCGCGAAGTGGTCCCCATTCAGGAACAACAAGCAATGCAATGCCGATCGCTGTGATGATGATCGAAATCAAAGCACCCCATAGACCTTTCTTCTCGACAGCAGATAAATATTCAACCTCTTCTTTTACATCACCTTTGAATGTACCAAGACGTGGTTCAACGATTTTATCTGTTACCAATGTTCCGACAATTGTGATCAAGAATACAGAAACAACCATGAAGTAGTAGTTCATTGCATAGTTGATGTTTTCAGCATAGGCCGGATCAAAAATGGCAGCAGCATCTTGCGTCAGTCCGCCCAAAAGCGGGTCCAATGAAGTCAGAAGCAGGTTCGCACTGAATCCGCCGGATACACCAGCGAAGGCTGCAGCCAAACCAGCAAGCGGATGTCTTCCAAGACCTGCGAACAAGACTGCACCAAGTGGAGTCAAGACTACATATCCAGCGTCAGCAGCCATACTTGACATTACGCCGCCGAAAACAAGCGCAGCAGTCAATAATTGCTTAGGAACGGATGTAACAAGACCGCGCAATGCAGCACTGATCAATCCAGTACGTTCCGCAATCCCAATCCCCAGCATCGTCACAAGGACTGTTCCCAGCGGAGCAAAGCCGGTGAAGTTGGTGACAGCACTTTCAAATAGATAGGCGATCCCTTCCTTGCTTAACAAGTTCTTAACTGTTAAAAATCCCCCTTCATTCATAGGGTCTGCCACTTTTACACCCATCGCCGAGAAAACGGCAGATAGCAAGACGACCATCACGGAGAAAATTGCAAACAGCGTGACCGGATGAGGCAATTTATTTCCCACACGCTCAATCACATCGAGTGAACGCAAAATAAAACCTTTTTTATTAGTCGTTTCCAAGAGAGGACCTCCTTAAATTAATATAAATATTCAGACAAATAATAGCATAAGACTTTTAACATTATAGATGGTGTCTACGGTAATATAAAGAGGAAATCTATAAGGCGGAATAGTAAAATTGTTAGTAAGATTCAGAAGCAGTAGAGAGGCTAAATAATAGGGGCTGGAAGGATATTGAACCACTTCAATAGAGTAAAAGGTTACAAAAAAAGAAGCATGCTCATCATGCTCCTCCATTCGCTATTTCACACTCTTCCTTCTCATCCACTGCGTCGCCGCCCATTTGTCGCCGATCACGACTGGCGCTCCACCATGCAGGGTCAAGTCGTTGAGAGTTTGATTTTCATAGAAATATTCAAAATACACAGCCATGCCCTTTTGCGGGGATACAGCAAAATTAAGTTTAGGGAAATAAGTTTCCCCTCCCTGCTCGACATCGTTCAAATACATGACCAATGTGCTGATCCTTGGGTTGCTGACATTTGACGAGAAAAAGTCAAAATGTGCCTTGTACTCCTGGCCGATTTTATAATTCAAGATTTGCAGGCCTTCTCCATGTTCGTTCGGAATGCCCATAATTTGTGAAATTCTTTTTTCAACTCGCGCAACAACGTCATTTTCAGCTTCTTCAATAAACGTGCTGCTGCTCGTCCTGAGCTGATCAACTTCGCGGGTATTCCCGATTTTCGACCGCTGCAGCTTGTCCTTTGACAGCTTCATAAGCTCGTCGCACTCTTCGTCACTAAGTACATTTCCCAAAATGACGATCAATGGTTCTTCCATTCTAGCAATAATGTTGATTTCACGGTCCTCGGTTTTGATTTTGTTTCCGATGTGATTAAAAATCGTTGGTTCTTTAACAGTTAAATCAACAGCATCCATTATCAACTTTCATCAACCTCTTAATAATTAAATTTTTCCGAAAATTAGATTGATATATAACCGAAAGCATCATTCATTGTTTATGTTCCCTTGTTTCCTCCTGTAATTCAGAATGGATGACAAAACCGAATCTCAAACTCTATTCAATTTTCAATTTATTTTACAACGCGGAAAGGTGTTTTACTATCTTTTTTTATACCCAAATAAAAAAAGAGAGCAGTATACTCTCTTTACTTTTCCAAGCGCATTATGAGGAAGCCTGCATCCGAAAAAGCCTTTCGCAAGATTCTCCTAGCTTCATCGTGTTCCCAGAACAACGCTGTATCAAGAGTAATCGAGCCACTCTCCAATGCGTCGGAGACATCAAGTAGCTCCTGTTTAAGCTCAGGATCGTCTGCTGTTAAAATAAACCTGTGGACAGAATCTAGATATTGCTCAAGTAAATCCGATCCGGGCGGTTGCATCATCATTTCAATTCCCCATCCTTTTGCTGTGCCAATCGCTTAGCTTCTATCAGGAATTCCTCATTTGTTATATCTTTCTCAAGAACTTTCCTGACTAGTTCTGTATGCTTTTCTTCAACTTTGAATCCTGACAGCTCCAATGAAGCTTTTGCACTCCTCATCGCCTTTTCTATCGAATCAGCCATGAGACAGCCTCCCCTCCTACTTCTCCCGTAAACCACGGTATGAACTGTACAGCCACAATGAAAATTAAAATAGCCAGCAGCATACTAATCACATGGCTGAAAACGTTCTTTACGAATTTTTCACGATCCATTGTATACTCTCCCGTCTCTTCAAGATCAAAAAGCGCAAGCGCCTCGTTCAGCCCCGACAAGCGCTGGAGAGCCGCCCAATGAAGTCGTTCTTTGACTTCAATGGGCGGCTCGAAATCGAAAAGTATAGCCGACTGTCCAGAAACGCAGAAACTGGAGACTCCGACAAAGAAGCGCTTTTTGCTTCTGCCGGCGGAGTTGAAGTTTCGGAGTTTCTAGGAGGCGACACTAGACAAGCGACTCGAGGGGCG
>NZ_JAGGQU010000012.1:0-34467 GCF_018613155.1 Bacillus sp. ISL-55
CGGAGCGATTTCGTTCTTCTCACGTCTCATTCGGGAACCGAAATAGTTATGAAAAACCCTAATAATTCTTGGTTAAGTCCATACCGTACAAGATAAAAAAAAGTGGGACACAGCTCATTTCAGGCTGTGCCCGAGATTACATGGTTTGATCCTTATGATTCACGAGACGCCGGAACCGTCCCCTTGTCGCTATGCGATTACTGAAATAGAGGGAACATAGGGACGTACCATATGCTCCCCAAATTAACATTTAAAAAGAAGCACTGGATACGTCCCCATGCTTCAAAATAATGACTTAAATAATATATTGTATACCTAAAACAATGAAAGCCCTGCCTCTCTTTCATCCTTACGGCTCCTAGTCCGTGCCAGTGTGAATCAGGATTGCAAAAATCAAGTGACTACTAAACTTCAAACGTTCGTAAAGGAAATTCAAGTAATAAAAATGGAATAGATTGTAGAAAAACAAAAGAGGTTCATGCTCTAAAGGTGAGTTGGAGAAGTTAAATGTCTTGGAAAAGAATTTTTTTCAGGAAATGTATTAAAGAAACCTTAACAGAAACTTTTTATTTGATTTTCAGTAATCCCTTTAATTAATCCCAGTTCACTAATCAAAAATTTATGTGCGGTATCTAACATTTTTTTTTCGCTTGTATTAAGTGCTTTTTCTTTCTTCATACGCAATAAATCACGTACAACTTCAGTACATTCTAGTATTTTACCTGTTTTTATTTTGTCCGCGTTCACTTTATACCTTTGTTTCCACGGCAGTAATCGATCTGATTCTCCATGCTGAAAAATGTTTATGATGTGTTTTAATGCAATTATGTCAGTAACAGGTCGTATATTTGAACTCGATATTTTACCCGCAGGAATCATGATTTGCATATTACCAATCAACATTTTTATGACATAATACTGTTGTTTTTTTCCGGAGATTTCCTTTTCTTCTATGGCTTTTATTATACCTACACCGTGCATTGGATAAACAATGTTATCGTCAATTTGAAACAAATAATCCACCTCCATATATGGTAACCTTCTTAACCTTAACATATATAATATTTATTATCAAATTTTTAATAATATCATAAATTTATTTTTACTGTCAATAATTTTTTCTTCAAAGAGGCTCAGGGACGTTTCTCAGGTCATTCGTAAACCGAAATAATTATAGTATTCTTGTTTGAGTCCATGCCGTACGAGACTGTGTTAGAGATTAAATGGTTATATTTTTTCAATTCACGAGACGCCGGAACCGTCCCCTTGTCGCATCATTTGCAACAAAAAAAGTAATCCATCTCGTCGGCCAAACAAGAGTGGATTACCTTCGTGACAGCGACTTTCATCGCAGTTGAATCTTACCGTTCAGCATAATGGAATTCACCGGGTCCAAACCTCCGATAACATTCCCTCTACTTCCATTATACGACTAATAATATATTCTTTACAGACTACATTTTCTAAAATTCCTGACTTATACTGTTCTATACAAATCCCAAGAAATTAGAGGTGTATCAGTATGAATGACAAAAAAGCTGTCTTAGATCATGGTCCTTTCTTTCACGGTACGAAAGCAGAACTAAACATTGGTGATTTATTAGAACCGCAGCACTTATCAAATTACCAAGACAAAAAATCGAATTATATATATTTCACTGCAACATTAGATGCAGCTAAATGGGGTGCTGAATTAGCAGCATCTCAATCAAAAGAAAGAATTTACATTGTAGAACCTTTAGGTGACTTTGAAAACGATCCGAACTTGACTGATAAAAAATTCCCTGGGAACCCGACTCGTTCTTATCGGTCTAAATCCCCTTTGAAAATCATAGCTGAACTAAGTTCATGGGAAAGGCATTCCAATGAAGAAATAAATCATATGATTACATTTTTAAAAAAATTACGTGAACAAGGAACAGCTGTAATAGATGATTAATTATATGGGGACATGGGACCGTCCCCATGTCCCTCCTTTTTTTTCGCCATAGCAGATAAAAAGAAAACGTGAAGAATCTGGGTGCTTCAGTAGTTATCATGACCGGTGCTGGCTATCCATATATATAGTGTAAAAGCTAATGGGAGTAGAAATCATTGGACAAACAGAATAGCAGGTTTCGGTGGGTTGTATTTTTTTCCGTATTGTTCACTTACTTATTAATGTCGAGCCAGCGAACAGCTCCGGGATTGATTACGGAGCAGGTGATGAACGATTTTCATGTAACAGCAACAACGATTGGGTTACTGACGAGTATGCAATTCTTTGTTTATACTAGTTTGCAGATTCCTATGGGGATTTTGGCTGATCGGTATGGGCCTAATTTTTTTCTGATTATAGGTGCAGTCGTTACTGGGATTGGCACGATCATTTATAGTCTTGGGACACATGAGTTTGTTTTGTTTTTTGCCAGAATCCTTACGGGAATTGGCGATGCGACGATTTGGGTTAACTTGGTGTTGATTTTAGGCCAATGGTTTAAAGTAAAGGAATTTGTTCGATTGATTGGTTTCGCGGGAATGACGGGAAGTCTTGGATTCCTTCTGGCGACCGTTCCTTTCTCGGCATGGATTGACTTACTTGGGTGGAGATCAGCTTTTTTTTCAGCGGGGATCGCTTTATGTTTAACCGGAATCCTTCTTTATATTGTACTGGTAAAGAAACCAAGACAACTTTTTCCTAACGAATCGGTAACTGTAAATGATGAAATTCAACGTCAAAACATTTCGATGTTACTGAAAAGAATCGTTTTGAATCGGCAGGCATGGGCTTTATTCTTCTGTCATTTTGGGGTTGTTGGCGGTTATGTAGGCTTTATTAGTTCATGGGCAGTGCCTTATGGGATGAATATGTATGATCTGACTCGATCCGATGCCAGTCAACTAGTAATGGTTGGCCTTATAGGGGCACTTATAGGGGCTCCGCTGACCAGTTGGATTGCAGGTCGGCTTGGAACCATTAAGCGTCCTTATGTCATTGTACATTTTATTATATTATCAAGCTGGACTGCCTTCCTTTTATTCAAAGGGAATCCTCCACTTTTCATGCTCATCTTGCTTTTCTTTATCATCGGTTTTGGATTTGGAGCAAGTGCCTTAACTTTTGCTGTCGTCCGCCAATCCTTTCCTATTAGAGAATCCGGCCTTGTATCTGGTTTTGCGAATACCGGTGGCTTCCTAAGTGCTGTTCTACTGCCAGGATTTTTCGGAAAAGTATTGGATCATTTTCAGTCAGTTTCAGGCAGTATGACTGAAGGCTATTTTTATGGTTTCATCATTCCAGTCATCTTTTCTCTAATTGGCTTGTTTGGAGTGATGACTATAAAGGAAATGCGTCAGACTGATTCGGCAGAGACTGAATTTTCCCGTCTAAAATAAGCAGATGCATTCTTTTTTTCCTGAATAGTAAGGACATGGCCACCTGGACATGTCCCTGCTTATTCACTTCAAAATAGCTGATATCGTCTCCTTAAAACTATCATAAACATCTGACCAAAGGGCTGGATCTTCTGCATATCTTTTTCTTAAAGAACCAAAGGCCTCTTTTTGTTTCTCCGCAAAGGAAGGATCCTCTTTTGGCGGCAATGCGGCACGAACTTCATCGACGATTTGCTGAGCTTTGGGTGCACGAGGTCCCCACTTTCCGAGTAAATCTCCTTGATTATTAAAGATTAAAATCATCGGAATGGCACGTCCGCCGTTTGTTAAGTGGCGATCAATCAAATCTGTATCCGCATCTCGTAATGCGACGCGCACTTCAATCTCTGCAGCTTCAGCTAATTTGCGAATAACAGGATTGATCATCATCGCATCCCCACACCAGTCTTCAGTAATCGTCAGCAAATGCAGTTGATGTTGTTTTAACTCTTCTGCAAATCCATCTGCAGGAAGCTGGAATTGTTCATAAACAGCAAAGCTTTCCTCTTTTAACATGTCCATTTCATTCATATAAGCTTGAATGGATTTCCCCTCTTCAAAATACTGTTGTTCGGTTTTCATTTAAATGTCTCCCTCGTTTCAAAATAAACCCATATAGTAATATAACCCAGTCATCAACTTATTCATGACTATCTATTGATCTAATCACAGCATCAGTCCTATTAGCACCATTTATCATACTCTAATTTTCATAAAAACGGTGAGCTTTGTCTCGCTGAATGCCTGAATCTAATGCCACATATTCAGCCTTAAAAAGTTTATCAATTCTTCTTTGTAAGTCTTATAAACCTACTCTTCCCGGGTGACTGGAACGGTTACTCCACGGCAAAGCTTTTCCCTCAGGACCGCTCTCTCCCATACAAAAAAAGATAGTTCACTAGCCCATAAACCGTATGTAAGCTTTGATGGATGAACACCGTCACTGAAAAAATCCTCTGCTTTCAGGTTCATTCGTGTTCGCCAATCTTTTAGTCGGATTTTCTGATCATTGTAATGAACATCATTGAACTTTGAGACCGTACTCAACAATTCATTCCCCAATATATCGACCAAATTCCCGATGAAAACCCTGATTAAAAATGGAAATGCCGGAAAGTCTTTGATCGGCGGCATATTGGCAAACACGATAGGCACATCCTCAAATTTTGACCTCAGATCTGTCACTAGATTTTCTGATTGCTTTTGCCAGGACCAAGGATTATTTAGGGTAAAGGCATCATTGGCTCCAAGGCCGATCACTACCAGATCCACTGTATTGTCTGGAATCACCGGAACAATCTTTTCTCTGATCTTTTTTAGTGTGAAGCCACTTTTTGCATACACTTCCCAATGGATTGTCGCATTTGTTTTTTCTGCTAATTCTTTTGCGAACACACCCGCGAACCCTTCCTCATGATGATCAACACCCACACCGGCAATCGAACTCTCTCCCAGAAAAATAACTCGAAACTCTTGATCACCTTCAATTTTCACCATGCCTTTGGATCCTTTCGCTTCAGGTAACCGGGGCGTATTTGCTCTGACCCTTTTTCCTTGAAAATATAAAAATGGCAGGAAAGGAACGATGATTATACTGCCGAACAAATATAATAATCTCATATATTTTAAATGATCCTTTCAATTGGTTGGGACACAGCGACTGTTCTCCTATCCCTTTACATTACTTTTCACTATCAATCATGGCGTCGTAGCCATTCCTTCATTTAAATATTCCTTTAATCGCTCTTTTGTTTCAGAGGAAAGTGGTGCAGATTTTCTAGTGTGCTCGTCCATTTGCACGATGACGGTTTCTGCCACTGCAGCAAGCTTTCCATTTTGGTAGATTCCTTGGAATAAAGAAAAGGAACTGTTGCCAACTCTTGTAATGGCACTGCCGATTTCCACCGTTCCAGGCCAGCGTATTTCAGAAAGTAAATCCAGCTTCAGACTCGCTATCACAAACGAGGCATTTTCACCATGCAGCGGCTCATTTGCATACAGCAGCTCCGTCCTTCCCGTTTCCAGAAACGTTGAAAACAGTGCGTTATTTACATGTCCCTGCCGATCCGTATCTGCATACCTGATCTTGTCATATGCCTTTAATGGGAAATCTTTATATTCTGGTCTCATCTGCATACCATCATTCCTCCTATATCTATGCTTCTAGAGTCAATTCCTGCTAGATACATTCTTCAACACCTTTAACAATAAATCCTTCTTCGACAATTGGCCGCCAGAACCTTTCCCACCTCTCACTTTTTGTGAGTTGCTCGAACCTTTCCCATTTCTATCACTTCCTGTCCTGTCCGCACCCCTGCTGGTAAGTGTCCTTTTCGGGCTGGATAGGAAGCAATGAGTTGGGAACAGTAGTACTAATTGTTGGATAGAACAACTCCCTAACATGACACACTGTCACTTTTTACATTGACAAGTGACAGTGTGTCATATACTATTAAGATACAATATGACACACTGTCACATCGCGAAAAGGAGTGATTACCATCCCTAAGCAAACATTTTTCAATTTATCAGAAAGTAAAAGGAAAAAGCTTCTTGAATCAGCAGATTTAGAATTCACACGTGTTCCTTTTTTCGAGGCTTCCATAGCGAATATCATTAAAACTGCAGGTATATCGAGGGGCAGCTTTTATCAATATTTCGAAGACAAAGATGATTTATATTTCTATTTATTAGAAGGAAAATTAAAGACGGCCAAAGTATACTTCAGCGGCTTGTTGGAAACACATCATGGGGATTTAATTGAAGCTGTGATTGAACTGCAATCTTACTTTTTACGTGCGTTATCGGATGAGGAAGAAAAGCAATTCTTGAAAAATGCACTGCTTTATACAACCCATAGAGTGGAAAGTTCCTTTACAAGTATTTGGGATACCTACCTGGACCACCAGGAGTTCAAGAAGGTCGGAGAACTGATCAATAGAGATTACCTGAATATAGGGGCCGATCAAGAGCTGTTAAATATCTTCAAAATTGTCTCGGCACTGGCCTTTAACAACCTGATCGAAAAAACAGTAAAGGGCTTATCTGATGATGAGGCAATGGAGTCCTTTAAACTTAGTATGAGTTTATTGAAACAAGGGATTTACAAGCAAAACATATAATTCACCGACAAATGCAGAGGTGCAGGTAAAATGACTGTAACGATCTATGGATTAGGATGCAAATCAACAAAGAAGGCCAGACAGTGGATGATACACAATCAAATCCCTTTCGTAGAGAGGAATATGATGGATGAGCCTTTGACCATTACGGAACTTCAAGAACTTTTACAATTGACCACGGATGGTACTGACGACATTATCTCCAAGAGATCCATTCCTTATAAAACGTTGAATCGGGATTTGGATGATCTTTCTTTACATGAATTTCTAGAAATTATCCGCAAACACCCCAGATTACTGAAAAGCCCTCTTATCGTGGAAAAAAAGAAACTTCAGGTCGGTTATAACGAGGAAGAGATTCGGAAATTTCTTCCGAGAAAGGTTCGTAAGTTTCAGAGGCTACAATGGAAAATCGATCACTTACAAATTATTGATCATTAACTTTGATTTCAATATAGGCGCTTTAAAAATTTTTATAAGAATTGGTGGTCTTCCTGCAATTACGGATCCGACTTAATGGTTTGTACTGGCAGGGAATTAAGAATTTAACCACAAGGAGAAACCTACAAATGGAAGAACTAACTCTACAGCATGGCATTGATTACAGAAAAATGAGAAACGAGCTCAAAAGGTTTACTTTGATTTATAAATTCGCACTGGATGAAATGAATACCAAAATCAATATTTTAAAAGAAGAATTCGTCCATATCCATGAGTACAATCCAATCGAACATTGCAATTCAAGACTGAAATCACCTGAGAGTATCACGAAAAAGATGCAGAGGAAGAACCTTGACTTTTCGATCGAATCGATCAGGGAGAATATCAAAGACATTGCAGGAATCCGGGTCATTTGCCCGTTTATCACGGATGTTTACAAAATAAGTCAGATGATTGAAAAACAAAGGGATATAGAACTGGTTGAACGGAAGGATTATATCAAGAATCCAAAACCCAACGGTTATCAGAGTCTCCACCTTATCATAAAAATCCCGGTTTTCATGTCCGACAGAGTAGAAATGGTGTTTGTGGAATTGCAGATCCGAACCATTGCCATGGATTTCTGGGCCAGCTTAGAACACAAAATATACTATAAATATGATAAGGAAATACCTGAAAGGATCCAGCAAGATTTACAGGATGCAGCACGATCAGCTTCAGAGCTGGATTTAAAAATGGAGAATATTAATAATGAAGTGGCCAATTTAAAATTAAATGACACTCCGGATGATGGCCTTCATCTTTTCAATGAAAAGCTAAACAATCCAAAGGTTAATATTCAGTCATTCCTTAATGGCTTTTTGGTGAATGTTCCCAAAGACTTAAAGAAGTAGTGGCGCTGGGAACCTTCTGCTAACTAAAGAATAGATACGATGTGAGGCAGGAGAAATTCAGGAGGAATCCCTAAAGGAGCAAAGTCTACCTGGAAAGCAATGAAATCGGAATAGAACCCTCATCACTTCAGCAGATGAAAATGAAAAAAGGGTGCGCCTATGAAAAAGGCGCTTCCCTGGTGAACTCCCCTACTCTTCCCCTTTAATGAGCCTTTCCCGATCCACAAACATCGGTGGCTGCTCGAGCCAGCCCCTTTCAATAATCATCTGGGCTCCATCTTCGGAATAGGTTAAAGCTCTTAAAATAAAACCGCTATACAGAGCTCCCACATCCCTTCTCATACTAAGAGACAGTGCCATTCCGTAAGCTGCTATGCCCAATTGGGAGAGGATGCCTACCACAAACAGCATCAGCTGGTCAGAGTAGGGCGGATCGTTTGAATCACTGACGATGGAATCCCAAGTCATCGAATTGGGAACATTGCTTTCCATCAAAACATGATGGCTCTCCCTCAAAATTTTGTCGCAAAGCTGGACACCTGAATAAAAATAATTTTTCAAATCAGGATCCTGTGCTACCTGGGCAAAACCGATGAGTGTTGATTTTCCAAGCTCATTATGAAGCGAGGTCAAATAGAGATGATTTACCTCATTCCCCAGAAGCGGCCGCTTTTTCCCGAACCAGCCTGACAGGAAGTACTGCTGATCAACGAACTCCACCTTCTTGGGATAATTCATGTATGGAGGCCGGATGTAAACCCCTTTCTTCTTCATCAGCGTAGTGATCTCACGGTTAAGATTCGTTGCCTGGCTGTGGAATTTTTCAAAAAGAGCGCGGATATCATCCCTGGATGATGTCGCAATGGCACTGGAGTGGCTCGTCAATCCAAACTTGCTCATATGCTGCATATACTCCATGTAAAAAATATCAGAAAAGAGCCGTGGAGCAGAGAGATTCACATGCTTCTCGACCGGAAATCCCTCTGGCCTGGCGATGCCCTCCTGCTCATAAATTTCACTAATGTCCTTCAGATGAGAGTCCGCTACTTCAATCGTGAATTCGAGAAGCGGTTTTACTTCCGGATCATCAACCATTTGAAGGAAGTGAGTCAAAATACAAATGACGACACTGTCGTTTATATATGTATCCCATAAATTCGAAATCTCCGCGCAAGTTAAATGAACCTTTTGATTGGCTGCTTCCATCCATACCCCTCCAGAAAAACAACAAGATATTATCGATAGTTTTTCCTGTTCCATCCAAATAATGTATTTGAATTTTCAAGGTCCCTTTGTAAAAAAAAACGAAGTTCGAATAAAAACACCTAAACAAGTTTCACAAATGCCTATTTCCTATAAACTAAACTGTAGATTTTTTTATCAAGGGAGTGAAAAAAATGAATGATGAACTTCAAGGCTTGTTTAATGATCTAATTCAACTCGAGCATGTATCTTCCACTTTATATCTTGCGATGTCTGCTTCTATGGCAAAACAAAACTATACAGGGATGGCAAATTGGTTAAGGCTGCAATCTGAAGAAGAAAGAACCCATATGTTGACATTAGTTGATTTTGTCATAGACCGGGATGGTACTGTCCAAATCAAAAGCATCCCTGCGCAGCCAAATGACTTCGGCACTCCTTTAGAGACCTTTCAGAAAGTATTGAGCCATGAACAGTATGTAACGAATACTTACCGCCAGGCCTATAACTATGTGAATCCAATCGACCCTCAGGCCGCTTTGATCATCCAGGACTTCTTAAGGGAACAAATCGATGAAGAAGCACAAGCAAAAACCATTATTGATCGCCTCAAGCTTGCTGGTAATAACCCTTCCGCTCTTTTACTGATCGATCAAGAACTAGGTGCAAGAACAAATGCCGCCACCCCTCCGGCAGCAGGTTGACCGGTGACATTCAGTTGACCGAAGATCATGGTTCAATTTAAAAGGCAAAGGGACGGAAATAAGAATCGTCCCTTTGTCTCGAAATAAAAAAAGACAAGCTTTGTCGCTCATCTCAAAAGTTAGAATCCCCTATTAAGTATCATATTCAAAGAATGTCAAATCAACCTCTAATCTCGCCGGATGTTCTTTCATCACTCTTAATCAAACGTTTGATTAAATGCATTCCAACCCTAGAGGCATGGGTTCTTTTTAAAAAAACCAGCGGAAGATTGAGACGATTGGCCCGCATCTCCCTCCCCTCCATCATTGCCATCATCGCCACCTCTTGAATGGCCGATGTTCAATGACAGAGTGGGACATGAGAACCATTGTCCCATGTCCCACATGCTTTTAATCCCTACATATTTTTGCTCGCCTGAAGAAGTTTCGATTTCCCAGAACGCTCCCATTCTTCTACTGTTTCATATGCTTTTTCAGGAGTATACCCTTTCCCTACGAGGACTCCCATTAGAATAAATTCTTGAAGAATATGCGTAGCATTGATCCCTCTTTTTACGTCCTCTAATCCTTCCTGCACTAAAAATTCCGTGTGCTGTACCCATTGATCAGGAGTCTTGCCAAAAGCAATCGTATTTCCATTGCCGTTTGCTCCGCCTTCACTCGCCATTGCATCGGCCTTGGTCACATGGACTGTCCCGAATGGATGGTTAGGAGGCGCATAGATGGAGTAAAGCTTTAGCGGCGTATTGCCGGTATTGGTCACATTATGCCATGTTCCGGCTGGAATCATGATTGCAAAATCGTCTGCGGCCGGATGCTGGAAGGTCAGGTTATCTTTACTTGGGCCCATTTGTACCATTCCCTGTCCTTGCTCGATCCGTAAAAACTGATCCACATCAGGATGGATTTCCAGACCGATATCATCGCCAACATCAATGCTCATTAACGTGACTTGTAGATGAGTTCCGGTCCATAAAGCCGTCCGATACGTGTTGTTTTGCTTTGTTGCTTCATTGATATTGACCACATATGGATTTGGGCCATAATCCGCTAAAGGAATCATTCCATTGCCGTTAGGATAGCGGTAAGCGTGAAAGCCGTTCGAATGCTGCACTCCATAAGGATGAGCCCACTGACCAGACTGTCTTCCATCGTAATAATTCGGTCCATAATACGGATTAAAATAACCATTTGGAACATAGTACATTTTTTCAATCCCTCCCCAGTTTATTATCAACATATCCTATGCGATGATTATGGGTGATGTACTTAAAATAAAACAGGACAAAAGTGATACAAGTACGGTTTTCGCGTTCCATTCGGGAATTGAAATTAAATTAGTATTGATGTAATGTCTTTTTCCGAATAAACACAGCTCACTCCCCTCTTACCGCCCCAAAAAACCGCAAATTTGGAAAAGAAAACATCTCCCTTCCTCTCTATAATCTGGTTAGGGGGAGATGAAATTGACATTTAATAAAAAAATGGATTCATATCGTGTCTATATATACACACGTTTTTGGTCGCAGTTCTTTTTTACATTTATCTTTACGGTTAACCTGCTGTATCATGTGAAGGTCGTGGGACTTGATCCGTTGCAGCTGGTCCTGGTTGGGACTGTTCTGGAGGCGGTTGTGTTCCTGTTTGAGATTCCGACCGGGTTTGTCGCGGATCTGAAAAGTCGCAGGCTTTCGGTGATTTTCGGGTACTTTTTGATTGGGGCGGGTTTCCTCATTGAGGGCTCGTTTCCGTATTTCGCGGCTGTTTTAGCGTCCCAGGTTCTCTGGGGAATTGGCTACACGTTCACGAGCGGTGCGCATCAAGCCTGGATTGCCGATGAAATCGGTGAAGACCGTGCTTCCGAGGCGTTTGTAAATGGTGCTAAAGCTGGCACACTTGGAGAAGTGATCGCGATTCCTGTGAGTATGTTAATCGGTTATTTTTTCATGATCAACCTGCCGATCATCATTGGCGGATTATCCATGATAGGATTGGCTGTTTTCCTGCTTCTTTTTATGAAGGAAGAGAATTTCAAGCCTGCCAGACCTGAAAACACATCCACTTGGAAGACGCTAAAAAGTAATATGAAACAGATGGTCTATTATACAAAGGCCAGTTACCTGATGCGGATTCTGTTCCTTATTGCCTTGTTTTTTGGGTTATATAGTGAAGGCTTCGACCGGCTTTGGATTTCTCACTTTCTTGAAGAAACGCAACTTGCCTACATGACAGAAGGTAATCTGGTGATCCTGATCGGCAGCATCAATTTCGCCGTCATGCTCCTTTCATTTGTCGCCCTTCATTTTATCAGCCGAAGTTCTCTCCATCGTCAGTTAAACACCATCTATGTTTCTTTGCTGATCGGATGTGTTCTGATTATCACGTCGCTGACTGGTTTTGCTCTTTCAACTGGTATCATCGGTTTGCTGATCTTTTACCTGATTATCCAAGGAACAAGGTCTGTCATGGCACCGCTTGAGGATACATGGCTGAATAAAATCATTCCTGATTCCTCGACACGCGCTACATTTTTTTCGGTAAAAGGACAGGTTGATGCGATTGGCCAAATTAGCGGAGGGCCGGCCATTGGATTAATTGCCGCCAATTTTTCTATTAAAATCGCTATGATAGTAAGTGCCATTCTTTTAACGCCTGTAATCTATCTTTATCAATTGGCCATCAAAAAATCTCGAGGGTGATAGATTCACTCTCGAGATTTTTCTTTAATTGGAATATGAATTTCCATATAGACTTTTTTAAAATCCCAGTAATGGCAATGCTCATCATAAAATTCAAAGTCGAAGCCCTCTTCATCCACTTCATAGGATGAGTGCGGAAACCAATCCTCCAGAATGTATCTCCACGTCCCTTTGATTGCCGTTGCGAATTGCCCAACCTCAACTAGTGGCGTCCGGAATATGGCATAGACAGCCTCGGGGATTTGAGTAGAAGTTACTCCATCCGGTAAGCCTTTTTCATCATCATAGTCTACAGCAAACATATAGCTGCAGCTGTCTTCATCAAGGCTGCGGCTCAAATTGATACAATACTCTCCATGCTTTTTCGGCGACAGCTCTTTGTACAAGTACCTTTCAATCGAACCATTTGTCAAACCCTCCTGATCCCAAAAGGCCGGCACATTTCGGTCTGCAGGGAAATTCTCGATACTGAATATTTTCCCGGCGACATTAAAAGCACTTCGGCGGACAATCTGAGGCTGCAGGACAATGCCACCCGTATTCTTTTCATGAAGGCTCATCAGATCCAGTTTTTGCGGCAATGATGTCGGACAATGCTCCTTATAAAGGCTGGGCGGACTTCCAAAACACTTCTTGAACGCTTTCGTGAAGCCAGCATGTGTCTCAAACCCATAATCCATGGCAATTTCGATGATCTTTTTCCCATTCACCAACTCGTACAGCGCAAACTGAAGCTTCCTTTTTACCACATAATCCATCAATGTATAACCCGTCTGCTTCTGAAAAATCCGCGAAAAATGATAAGGAGAATACCCCACCATTCTCGCCAGCTCCTCGGCACTAAGCTCCTCTTTAATATGATCCTCTATATAATCAATGACACGTTGAAGTAAAAGTAACTGTTGAATCGCGCTCACCACTTTACGGTTGGTCTCTGTCTTCTCCCTACAATTTTACAAAACTTTCGGGATATGCGGAAGAGACACAGGGGCGGTTCTCAGGTCTTATCGGGAGCCGAATACTCAAAACAGGAGCATTGTGGCAGTATTTATTTACTCTTAAAAAAATAGGAATGAAGGATCAGTGCGACGATCAATTCTGGTTTATCTTCTTTTACTTCTAATACTTGTACATTGCTGATGATATGGTTCCGTTTCATTGTGCCGAGCAGCACTTTGTCTTGGGTTAGTGAAATGCTTGATGTGACCGTCATGGCAGAAGACACAAAAGTAGTGTCATAGAAACTAAACTCAATTGCTTCATTTAATTTAAGTGTATTTTTTAGATTTATTTGTGTTTGAGCTTTACCGATGAATTTACCATTTTTATAGATTGTCCATTGATCCTGTTGGGTGACCCATTTTTCTCGATACCATTGTACATCGTATACATCATTGTCAATTTCAATTTTTAAAGAAAGATACCAGTTAAAACCGAAAAGGTCCCCAAAGATATATTTCCATTTCTGCTCAAAGTACCGTTTTATGTACCCTCTTTCAAAATCCCCTTTAAAAAGAGGTTTCTGAATGGGTAATGACTTTTGGATATTATAAAAGGACCAGTCATCGATATTTTTCGGCTGATAGGCACGCTCTTTTTCTGCGAACCTTTTACTGATTATATAAATTGCAAGTGAACCTGCTGGAAGCAGCAAAATCATCGCAAACATCAACGGCTCAAATGCATCAAATACAATATAACGAGCAAGTGTTGTCAGCAATAATAATACAAAGAGAAATAATAGTTCAATCATTAAAGTCACCTCTAATGATCTACGGTACAATTCTATAAAAGTTTCAACTTTTTAAGACACAGGCGGGCCTTCCCCCTATTGAATATGAGTTTTTTCCATTTGCCGCAACGCCGGAACCACCCTATGTCTCGATACTGGCGAATCGTACCCTTATGTGGCCTTCTCCCTTCTCATAAGCGTACATTTACAATTCCGCTCTTGTCTAAATTCCTACCAATCAGTATCCCGCATTTGTTGCTGGACATATGATGGAAGGATTAGACTAGTTCTTCCACAGCAGTGATGTGGGAGAACATTAAAAAACAGGGTGATAATATGGGAAGAAGAAATAGGCGAAAAAAAAGAAGGAAAGAAAATCATGAAAAAGGATGTTATGCTGGCCCTTTACGAGCAGAAGAGCGGAATTGGAAGGCTTATGACATTCGCTATCAAGCGGCTGTGGACCAGAGAAATGCTCCGCTTCCAGACCAAAAATGCAATGGTGACGAAAGCTTGTATCCTGGCAAAATAGCAAACTTCTCAAAAGGACTGCCACATAATTCACTTGGGGAAGTAGACTTAAACGCATACAAACTTTATTTGAAAGCACTTAGCAGCGGCAGAGTATGCGACTTTGATTTGATTCCCCTGGGCGGTTCTGCCAAGCTGGCGAATCCACAGGCTGCTTATGCATTTGATTTTATTGGTGCAGATAGCCATAAAATGAACCTCGCGATCCCGCCCACATTCAACAGTGCCTGGCAGGCAGGCGAAATGGCAGAAGTCTACTGGCGGGCACTGACCAGGGATGTTCCATTTTCAGAATTCAGCAGCAATCCTCTTACAAAAGCAGCGGCATGCGAATTGTCAGGACTCTCGGATTACCGCGGGCCAAAAGTCAAAGGAGCAGTAACAACCGATACTTTATTCCGGGGGAATACACCAGGTGATCTTACTGGTCCTTATATCTCACAATTCCTATGGAAGGACATCCCTTTCGGTGCAAAGACCATTACGCAGAAATATCGTACAACAACTGCTGGCACAAACCACTTAACCTCTTACGATGACTGGCTGAACATCCAGAATGGAGGACCATCTGAGGCATCTCTCTATGACTCCGAAGTCCGTTATATCCGAAATGGGCGTGATTTAGCAGAATACGTTCATCACGACTTCTCTTATCAAGGTTCTCTGTCAGCCTGTCTAATTCTGCAGAGCTTTGGAAACGAAGCCCTTGATCCAGCTAATCCATACTTGGATTCAGCAACAGAAGGCGGATTTGTAACCTTTGGTGCAGCCCACATTCTTGATTTGGTTTCTAAGGTAGCCTGCATAGCATTAAAAGCTGCTTGGTGCCAAAAGTTTTTGATTCACCGCAGGCTTAGGCCTGAGGAATTCGGAGGACGAATCCATAATCATCTAACAGGTAATTCGTGTTATCCATTCCATCATGAAGCATTAGAGTCCCAGGCCCTTCGTAAAACTTTTAAGCAGTTTGGCACTTATCTGCTGCCTATGGCCTACCCAGAGGGCTGCCCCACGCACCCAGCCTATCCTGCAGGACACGCATGCATTGCCGGCGCAGGAATAACCGTACTAAAAGCTTTTTTCAATGAATCCTTTATCATTCCAAACCCCGTTGAAGCAAAAACTGACGGACTGTCGTTAAAGTCTTACGAAGGCAATCCACTGACAATCGGAGGAGAATTAAATAAGCTGGCCTCCAACATTGCCCTTGGCAGGGATACAGCTGGTGTTCATTGGCGTTCTGATGGAATAGAAGGTCTAAAGTTGGGAGAATCAATCGCAATCGAGATTCTCAAGGACTATAGCAAAACCTATAATGAAAGTTTTGCTGGATTTTCCTTTACCAAATTTGATGGTACTGCCATTACCATCTGATCTCCCTTTTTAAGAAGTGAAGGCTTCTTTTTTATTCCTGGCGTAAAAGTAAAAGCTTCTATGGAAACAGTCAAGCATGATATATTTTACTTCTAACTGCCGATAACCATATCATTATTGGTGCGCTGGATGTGAATAGACATCCTCATTTGCTATCTCCCCGAGTTTTCTATACTCGCCAATAAAGACAAGGAATGCACCTATGACAAGAACCCCGGCACCAAGAACAATTATACTTTGGGTAGAATAGCTCTCCATTTTGCACCTCCAAAATATATTCGCCCAATATCCTATTCTTTTTTTATCCAATGGTGCAGGTCTTCTCATGGACACAGTGAGAGTGAAGTTTCCGCTTGAAAAAACAAAAAATGCTTTCCGCCAAAAAAAAATGACAAAAAAAATCCTTCGTATCCTTATGCGACCTGCTCCCTTCGCATAAGGGTGCATTTACGAGATTATCGTACCCTTATGCGGCCTTCTTCCTTCTCATAAGGGTACATTTTCGAACTAATCACACCCTTATGTGGCCTTTCTCCCTCTCATAAGGGGACATTTTCGAACTTATCGTACCCTTATGCGGCCTTTCTCCCTCTCATAAGGGTACATTTATGAGCGAATCGTACCCTTATGCAGCCTTCCCCCTTCACATAAGGGCACATTCACCAACTAATCGTACCCTTTCACCACTTTCCTCCAGCAAAAAAAAGCCCTCCCCATCAATAACGACAAGGAAAGCCTTCTTCTCTGCTATATAAATAGCAAATGAATTACCTAACCAATCCATCTCCAACCATAACATACTTGCGGGTGGTCAATGCTGGCAATCCCATCGGTCCTCTGGCATGGAGTTTCTGTGTAGAAATACCAATCTCTGCCCCAAATCCTAACGCTCCACCATCTGTGAATCTAGTGGATGCGTTATGATAGACCGCTGCTGCATCTACTAGCTGCAGGAACTTCCTGGCGTTGTTTTCGATCTCCGTAATGATAGCTTCAGAGTGTTTTGTGCCGTACTGGTCGATGTGGTCGATGGCTTCATCAATATCACTAACGACCTTGACCGCGATGTCGAGGCTCAGGTATTCGTCTGCCCAGTCACTCTCGTTTGCAGGCACAACATTCGGCAAAACCGAAGCTGCTGCTTCGTCACCATGTACAGTAATCCCGTTCTCCCGGAATGCTGCAGCAAGCTTTGCATCGTTCTTCTCAAGCCAAGCCTGATGAACAATGAGTGTTTCTGCCGCGTTGCAGACTGCCGGACGGTCTGTTTTTGCGTTGATCATGATGTTCAATGCTTTTTCGGTGTCAGCTTCTTCGTCAACATACAGGTGACAGTTGCCTACTCCGGTTTCCAAAACAGGAACCGTTGCGTTTTCAACGACAGCTTTGATCAATGCTCCGCCTCCGCGTGGAATCAGGACATCGATATGCTCTTTCATCGTGAACAGCTGCTGTGTTGCTTCGCGGTCTGCTGTGGCGATGAACTGGATGGCGTCTTTTGGCACCTTTGTGTTTTCTAGTGCCTGGTGCATGATGTCGACGATGGCTTTGTTAGAGGACAATGCGGAGGATCCGCCTTTTAAAATAATCGCGTTTCCTGATTTGAGTGCCAATCCTGCGGCGTCGACGGTAACGTTCGGGCGTGCTTCGTAAATCATGCCGATGACGCCGAGCGGAACGCGAATTTCTTTTACATTGAGCCCGTTTTCGAGCGTCCAGTCTGAAAGGACGTCGCCGATTGGATCTGCATGCTCCGCAACCTGGCGCAACCCTTCAGCAAAGTCTGCGATTCGCTCGCGTGAAAGTGCCAGGCGATCCATGAATGCGTCCTCGAAGCCCTTTTCCTTTCCGTTCATTAAATCTTTTTCGTTTTCTGCTAAAATTGCTTCATAATTGTTATCCAATGCGTCAGCCAGTATCAGCAGTGCCTCATTTTTTTCCTCAGTGGAAAGGATGCTAAGCTGTTTGGCTGCCTTTTTCGCTGCAATGGCTTGTTCCTCTACTGTCGTTGTTTGAGTCATTGTTAATGTCATCAAAACGCCTCCTGTATATTTTTAGACTGATACCGGCATTGCAAAATCACGTGAACAGACAAATGTGTCCTGTTCAATTGCTTCTTTTGTTTCACAATCTTCTTCGATCAGTGTTTCTTCCAATTTCCCGCTAGAATAGTTGATTCGTCCGAGTCCGATTTCTTCCCCATTCTCATCCGTCACCCTGACAACGGCTCCTTCGCCGAACCTGCCTTTTACATGGCGGATGTCAGATAGAAGGATATTTTTCCGATCCTCAATAACTGCCGTCTTAGATTCTGGGCTGATGATAACCTCCCCCTCAGGTCCAGAATGGAATGCGATCCATTGCTGGTTGTTGTCGAGGTTGAAGCCTTCGGGATCCTGGTTGAAATACGTTCCCTTTGCACTTCCGCTCACTGCTTTTACAAGGATGTCCTTGCTGTCGGCCTTTCCTAAAAACGAGTCGATACCGGATGCCATCGCAATTTTTACAGCGGAGATTTTCGATTTCATCCCGCCTGTACCGACCGCGCTTCTGGAGCCGCCTGCTGCCGCTTCGATTTCAGGAGTGATTTCATGGACCTTATCAAGCAGCTTAGCGTCTGGGTTGTCGTTCGGGTTTGCATCATACAAGCCGTCGATATCGGAAAGAATAATCAGCTGGTCTGCTTCAATCAACGCGGCCACTTTTGCTGACAATGTATCATTGTCGCCGAAACGCAGGCGGTCGACCGTCACTGTGTCATTTTCATTGATGATCGGGATGATCCCTCTTTCCAACAGCACGTTCAATGTATTTTTCATGTTGTTGTAGCGATTTTCATTTGCGAAATCGCTTCTCGTGATCAAAATCTGGGAAGCGACATACCCATGAGATAAAAACAGTTCTGAATAAGATTCCATTAACAGTCCTTGGCCGATCGAAGCGGCTGCCTGCTTTTCCGGCAATGAAGTCGGTCGCTGAATACAGCCAAGCTTGCGGTACCCTGCTGCCACTGCGCCTGATGAAACAACGGCCGTTTCATAGCCTGCATCCTTCAAGGCCACAATCTGGTTCGCCAGGTTCTCGAGCTTACGGCGGCTGATTTCCCCATGCATACTTGTCAGCGAACTGCTGCCAATCTTAATTACAACTCTTTTTATCTTCTTATCTTGCTCTAACATCCAATACCTCCTTGTGGATCTGTCTGCAACAGAAGGAACAATCACTCATTCAAAAAGTGTTCGTATACCGTTCGTATTTTGCCAACGTTATTAATGGTAACATCCTCAATTATAGTTTCAAGGGATATCCTTCCATTCGTGAGCATATGGCCGAGATAGTGAATGGAAGCGGTAACATTTTGAAGATATGGTCCATTATATGAGGCTCATCATGGATGAGGATGTCTCAGGGGGAAATATGGAGGTATATCGGGATTGTCGGGATAAGCAGGAAACTTTCCAAAAATAAACCTTACAAAACCTTAATATTCAATTTACAAAGCCTATGTATACTGAATTTAATAGGTCGATAGTATCATAATTGGAGGTAATGATTTTGAAGTTTACAACCAGGCTTTCATCTTTTACCCTGGGCACCCGCCTGCTGCTCTTATTCGTCTCTCTTCTGATGATTTCGGTTGTCACCGTGGGTGTCAGCTCGTATATGAAGGCGAGGAATATGGCTGTGGAAACGGTCGAGCACCGTCTTGAAAGAGAAGCACAATTAATAGGATACATAGCCGAGAATTTGAAATTTGTTTATGTCAGTGACGAAGAATACTTCAGGCAGCAGCTGGAAGCGAATGTCCGCTCACAGCAGAAAAAGCTTAAGGATGATGGAATTGCTTCTGATTTCTTCTATATTAGCGACGGAAAAGCTGCTCCCTTCAATGTAAGCAAAAAGTCAGAGTATACTTTTTCTGACAACCAGATTAAATCCATTCAACAGTCCAGGAACGGGGTAATCCATTCAGAATCCAACGGACAAGACTACACGATTGCTTTTAATGAAATGAAAGAAATTAACGGAATTTATGTCATCGTGATTCCGACCAGTACATATATGGGGCCTGTTAATGAAATGGCCTTTTTTACAATCGTTATCATCTTGATCAGTCTAATAGCTTCAACGATTATGATCAGTCTGTTTGTCAAAAAACTGACGCAGCCTTTGAACGAGCTTAGAAACACAATGAAAAAGGTGCGTGATGGGCATCTTCAAAGTGCTCCTGGCATAGATACCTCTATTCCGGAAATAAACTCATTGCAAAAAAGCTACAACAGCATGATTGAGCAGATGATGAAAATGGTTACGGAACTGACTGCAACGACAAAAGAGTTAGGGAATACCGGCAATGAGCTTAAGGATTCTTCTCAAAGCTCACTGGCAAGCAGTCAGCAACTCGTAGCCGCCATCCATCTCGTGAAAACAGGGGCACAACAAACCGCAGCCAGCTCTGAGACAAGCGTTCGAAGTTTTACAGATATGAAGGACATGATTGAAGCCATCGTAACGAATATGGACAGTGTATTCAGCAGTTCTACAACAATGAATGCATCTGCCGTAAATGGCGAAGAAACCCTGCGCGAATTAATCTCAATGATTCACTCTTTTGAAACGGACTTCAAACAATTAGCCAATACAGTCCATCAGGTAAAAGAATATTCGCATTCGATTACGAAGCTTGTTGGCATGGTAAAGGCGATTGCCGACCAGACAAAACTGCTCGCGCTCAATGCCTCGATTGAAGCAGCCCGTGCCGGGGAAGCTGGCAAAGGCTTTGCTGTTGTCGCGAATGAAGTCGGCAGCCTCGCTGAACAATCTGCGAAAACGGCCGAGGAAATAACCCAGGCCATCGGTAAAATGGAGAAGATTACAATCGGAGCAACAGCAGAATTTGATGAGATGCACTCAAAAATCAAAACAAACCTATCAATGGCAAGCAGCTCACAAACTTCCTTCGATGAACTGATGAGCGGGATTTCCGTCGTGAGCAACAAACTCCACTCTATGCAAGGTGAACTGGAATACCTTGAAAACACGCTCCCGCAATTAGCTGAAGGAGCTGACAGCTTCCTGTCTGTCTCACAGGAAACCCTGGCAAGCACAGAAGAAATGCTGTTAGCAAGCGAGGTCCAAGTCCAACAGATGGAAACTACCGATGAAATCGGCATCAAGCTGAATAACCTCGCCAAGTCATTATCCGAGATTACTAACCAGTTCAGAATTGAAGGTAAAGCCTGATCCATTGAGGTCAGGTTTTTCTTTTTCAAACACAGGACCAAAACAGCCTAGCATGCAAGTTTACTCAGCAACGAATGGATAACATCGGATGATTCTTCCTATCCGTTAATTCTTCTTAAAAAAGTCTTAATAAATCACCTGCACCTTCTTAACATCCTCCATTTATTCTATTGTTAATCTGTTTAATCTAAAGGAGGATTCACGAATGCAAAGCAATCTTTCTACAGAAGAACAAGTGAAATTAAAACATTTGAAGTTACAATTAATGAATGCCCAAACCCCAACCGAACGCCACTCCATTCTCAAGGATATCGAACAACTGCTCAACAAAGCGAAGTATCGCAATAGATTCATGTCGACATTAAAGGATAACGAGAAATTGTAAGTGTATTTCTTTTAAGGCTGGCCTCTATTAAAAATAAATCATAAATACATCCCGAGGGGACATGAGAACCGCCCCATGTCCCACTTGTTTTCCATCATCCAACTCCGCTTGTGCTTTTATCTTTTTTCGGCCAAATGAAGTAGCTTGTTGTTATTGCTGTATCTATGGCAAGTACAAAACCCCATATTTTTAAAACAGCAAAAAGGCTCTCAGTCCTTGAAGGATCATTGATCAGCAAAATAATCAGTGCAAGCATGCTGCCGCCAATTAGGAATGCAGCGTAATGGTGGAGGAGGTTTTTTCGTTCGTTCCTTGAAAAGTCCCTTCCGCTCAGGCGTTCAGGTTTTTCTCCTGTTCTTAAAATATAATATCGGAAACGTGAATCCGCCCAGTTGATCATGCTTTTTCCATACGCAAGCGAGACACCTATATAAATGGCCGCGATCCCATGTGCGATAGTTGCCGTTGCACCACGGTACAGGTCATAACTCGTCAGTGCCAACAGCAACAAATCTACCACCGGTGTTAGAGCAAAGAAAAAGATACTAAGCGTATTTTTATTAAAAATATACCGAGTGACAAGCCCCAGAATAATGACGATCCAAAACGCGATTTCACAGGCAACAATCATCCACGCAATAAAATTCAATTGAATCCCCCTTTTTTAATACATCTGTATTAAAAAGATACCACATTAAGTTTAAATAACACAACTGTATTAAATAAACTTTTTTATGTTAAAATAAGTACATGCCAAAACATGTTGACCACGAAGAAAGAAGACAAACTATTGCAAGTGCCACGTGGAAAGTGATCGCTGAGAATGGTGCTGAAGCAGCAACAGTCCGAACTATAGCAGAGGCAGCAGGATTATCACTGGGCGCACTACGTTACTATTTCAAAACTCAGGATGAATTAATCGGATTCACACTGGAACTGGTGAAGGAGCGAGTTCAGCAAAGGATTCAGAGGATTCTTGAACAGCAGCTTCCCCCCGAAGAATCCACCTTGCGCATCCTGCTGGAAATGATTCCTCATAACGAGGAAACATATCAGGAAATGTCCGTTTGGTTCCAATTCATGAACGGAGTTAGGCAGCGGAAATTCTCTCCAGAATCCGATGATATGCTGCAGGGGATTACCCTCATGATGACGCAATTGGAGCAACATGGCCTTCTTAAGAAAGAGCTGGATATGGAGGTGGAGATTGAACGATTGCGGGCTTTGGTCGATGGATTAGCCCTTCATGCCATGCTTACTCCAGAAAAATACACAGAAGGTAAATTGACACGCATTTTGAAGACACATTTAAATGAGATTTTCGCCACGAGTAAAGCAGATTAGCACCATAAAAAAAACAAAGGAACCAATCTACCTGATTGGTTCCTTTGCTTCTTATGAAATCCTTCCCTATGCCTTAAGGATTTTGATTTTATCTTCATTCTCTTTTCGGAGTTCTTCAACCAACTTGCTGATTTTTTCACTTTCTTTTTCTGAGACAACTTGCTGCTCGAGCTGTGGTTTTACCTTCTCGAGATCTTCCGGCTTTTGTTCTTGCATTTCAGCTAGCTGTTTATATTGTTCATACCTGGCCTTGATTTCTTCGTCAGTTACTTCGACCTTGCCAATCTTACTGTCCAGATATTTATTGACCGTCATTTGTTTTTTCAGCTGGTCCTTGAGCTCTTTTTCAGTCATTTCGTTCTTTTTTAGTGCTTCTTCGAACTTTTTTTCATCTTCAAAGTTGGTTTTGATCTTTTCCAGCTCTGCATCGACATCTTTATCTTCAATCGAGACGCCTTCCTTTTCAGCTGTCTGGAGAAGCAGCTCTGCATTGATCATTTGATCCAGAACCGTCTTTTCCAGTTCTTTCTTCTGCTTGTCGTCCATCTGATCTGCCGGCATGCCTTGCTGCTCGTAAGTTGCTTTCATGACGTCCAGCTCTTTCTCATAATCCTTTTGGGAAATGCCTTTCCCATCTACTGTAGCAACCATATCTTCTTTATTTTCCTTCTCAGCATTCCCTTTTGAGCTATCATTGCTGCATGCGACAAGCACAAGGACAGCCACACTCAATAAAAGAATTCCTGTTAAAATGCGCTTCATCATAAAAAAAATCCCCTTTCACTTAACTTGTCCGTCATATTATCACATTCTTCGGATTAAAAGGGAAGTTTTTAAGAAATTGTTATTTGATTGAAATATATTAAGTGGCAATCGGTACTTTAAATCCAATCACAGAAAAACTATATTTTCCAAACCGCCACTAAGGAAAAAAAAGAAGCACAGGGAACTTCCCCGCACTTCATTCAGGAGAAAACCTGCTCAATATCAACGTTGAAATGTTTGATGATGGTTGATTTTATTGAGCCTTTATCTTTTGCTACATCATGCAGTTTGAATTTGTTATTTTCATCTAACACATATATTTGAATTGTATTGAGTAGCGGATTCACGATCCAATATTCCTTCACCCCATACTGCATATAAAGGTTTAGCTTAAAAACCAGGTCATGTGATTGATTTGAAGGACTAATAATTTCAATAATCAGAGAAGGAATTCCTACATATTTATTCTCATGAAATCCGGTCTTGTCACAAATAACAGAAAGGTCAGGGATGACAATCTTGGTCCCATCCATCTGTTCATTCTTTAGTTCTACATCAAATGGCGCGTGGAATACCTCACAATCAGAGCCATCAAGAAGCTGGAATAACTGAGCATGTAAACGCCCTGAGATTCTTTGATGCTTCGTTGAAGGTGAAGGAGTCATAAATATTACACCGTCTATATACTCCATTAGCTGGTCAGAATCCTCTCTAATACGATAAAACTCATCTAATGAGTTACGCTTTTCTTCTGGTAAGCTCATGACCTCACCCTTCCCGCTTTTTTATAATTATATTATATACGCTTAAAATTCTCCAAGAGTCATAAGGGTGAGACATAGCCCTCAACGGTTCAATGTGATAAATGGTGATCCAGAATTAATTATTCCCCACTATCCTGCTTCTTCTTTCCAATATGATCGTATCACGCCATACCCCATCCATCTTTCCGATCCGCTCCCGCCTTCCCATTTCTCTGAAACCTTGGTTTTTATGTAATTTAATACTGCCTTCGTTTTCAGGGAAAATGCTAGATTGCAAGGTCCAAAATCCACTCTGCTCACTTAATTCAATCAAGGATTTTAAAAGCAAGCTGCCAATCCCTTTTCCATTATGTTTTTGACTGACATACACACTAACTTCCCCCACACCTGCGTACACACTCCTGCTTGATACAGGACTTAGCGCGGCCCAACCAGTAACATCTCCCTCTAAACGCGCAACAATCCGACATTCCGCATCATGACCGAGATCCCATTCCTCCCAGGACGGTGCCTCCTTTTGGAAAGTTGCATGGCCAGTAGCAATCCCTTCAAGGTAGATTGCTCGCACCGCTGCCCAATCATCTGAATGCATTTTTTCTATTTTAATAGAACTTATCATAATGGCCACCTTGTCTTTCTTGAAAACTATAGAAGCTCAGGGACTTACCCTTTGCTTCCCTAAACCCTGCTTACAGGGTTGCTCGTCAGGCTGATACACATATCCCATACCTTCTCGATATTCTCTTTATCGTCTGCATATTTAGGATAAACATTTTGATCCATTAGTTGCTTGATATCCTGCGCCAATCCAGATAAATAATGTGATGGCTCCATCACCTTTCTTTTATCGTTGATGAATTTGCCTGTCACATTCTTAAACTCTTCTGAAGTGCATATGTGGAAGTAGGTGTCGGCCATTGTTTCACGGGGTGCGCTGAAGACATTCTGAATCCTTGCCGCGAATTTCCAGCCTGACTGAAATTTTTCAATGGTTTCTTTCGATAGTTTGATAGCCGAAATTTGCACGGCATTGACGCTGATTCGGTGTTCCTTCAATTCTTCGGCCATTTTAAATGTCATCAGCAACATGGCCATTTTGGTATCTCCGTACATTTTATAGGCGTTGAATGGCCTTTCGTTTTTGAATTCTCCCTGGAGGTTGTCGAACTCAATCTTCCTTTTCGGATCGAAAAAATGCCTGATATTGGTCGTGCAGGCGTGCAGGACTCGAGCATCGTCTGACTTTTCAAGCATCCCAACCAATTGCCTCGTGAGCAGGAACGGACCCACTGTATTCGTGGCAAAAGAAAGCTCGATACCATCATGGCTTAGCAAATAGTTTTTCTCCCCATGATTTAAATAAGCCGCATTTTGAATCAGGATGTCCAGTTTTGGATATTTCTCTTTGAGCAATGTGGAGAATTGGTGGATGGATTTGAATGAAGAGATGTCTAGCTGCAGTAAATCAATATGAGGATTCTTGATTGCCTCAATTATTTCCTGTTGGGCGATTTTGCTTTTCTCAAGGTTGCGGCAAGCCATTACGACGGTGTACCCCTCATTGCCAAACTTAATGGCCGCCGCCTTGCCAATACCAGAATTCGCCCCTGTAATTACCACGATTTTACCGTCCATAAGAACCTCCTATGTATAAAGGATCACTCTCTTTATAATAACTTATATTCGCAGCTTTGAAATTCAATGGCAGAAATATTATCCGACCCCTCACAAAGAGAGAAAAAAAAGAAGCACAGGGTTCCCTCGCTTCCTTGGTTCCAATAGTTTAATCCACAATCGCCACTACTGGGGGCTTATTAAGATAGGCTACTAGATTTTTAACATCTTCCTGCACTTCCTGGAATTCTGGCGTTGCCAGCGCCTGTGTCAAAACTTCCGGATTTTCAAACTGCAGTTCAGCAATCAAGTATAATTTTTCTTCCGTATACATGGATTGCAGTACACGATGAACCTCTGCACCTTTTAAATTTGGCACTTTCTGAACAAGCGGAATATGAACCTCAAAGTAGTGCTTTTCAAAACCTGCTTGGTCTTTCGGTTGGTCATAAGTAACAATAATCTTCGCCATCTTCATCCCCCTTTGAAAAAGTCAGTCCACAACCCTATTATAAAGAACACAATATTCTCAATAAAGAATAATCCTTCGACAAAATCCTAGGGAAACAGGCGACTGTCCAAGATAGCGCCGGTTTATCGATCTCTATCATCTGTGAATATTTTAAGTCCCCCGAAGATAAACACAATCGGAATGACCACTAATACTAATCGAAGCACATAGATTTCGAGAATGAGACTCACGACAGCAAAAGGGATGGCAACCATTGAAGCAATCGACACGAACCTTGTATAGCGGATGGCTTTATCCGATATTTCCGGTTCCTCTTTATACATCCAGCGGCTCCCAAACAGGATACTTTCTTCAGGTTCATAATAAGTCCAAATCAACAAACCATAGATCGGAACCAAAATAACCACGGTAAAAAAAATCGTTGCAGCCACAATGCACCTCCCTTAATAATTCAGCGTTGGACCCTATCTAATGTTACGCTTATTCTCTGAAAAGGTTTCATTCTTCACATTTGAAAGTCAGTACCCCCCTTGTTTTTTCTTAATCAAACGTTTGATTAAAAAGGGCTGAACCCGCGCCACTCCTCGCTTTTACAAAAAAATCGCCCAGAACCCGAAAGCCCTGAACGTTAATATTTATTCCTTGTCCTGCCAGAACAAATCAAATAAAAAAGCCGCTAATGACAGTATAGGTAATTATCCCCAAGAACAGTAATGGCGGCAAAGCACTAATGATCAACCCAAACTTCGCACCCCTTTTAGTGAAAGAAAGAGCAGCACCAACCAGCCATATTAAAATAAACACAAGGAACCCAGGGTCAACAAAATAGTCATCACCGAAGTTTTCACCAATTGCCCCTGCAGCCATAAAAATACTGATCGGTATTGTAATGGCTCCCATTAACACCAAGTGAATGATTCTAAATATTTTAAATCGCAACATTATCCCTCCTCTCATAAACTTTACCATAAAAAACCAAAAGAATGTCAAAGGGACGGATCCTCAGTCCACAATTCTTTACGAATTATGAACTGCTGAAACCGTCCCTTTTAACCATGGTTCTTTTCTCAAACTTTGCTGCTATTTGACTGCAACATAGGATTTTATGACCAGTATTCTTCGTAAAGTTTACTCTTTTATGAGAAAAGAGCTTGCAAACTTTATTCCGAACTGCAAAATGGCCTTATATTACGTTAAAATCGGCTTTAGGATTTTAACAACAATCGTTACGAAAACAACAGCATAACCATTTTATTTTTCCGTTTTAAATGTTACTTCGCCGACTCCTAAGTCTGCATCCAGATCGATCTTTACTTTTGCATCTTCGTAGGCTTCATTAACATAAACGCCATCTCCTTTTGAAATTAAGTTTTCAAAGGATGAGGACCCTATGCCTTTTTGCGAGTGTACTCTTACTCCTGTGTCTTTTGGAAGGATCACGGTCATCTTTCCTACTCCCGATGAAATACGGACATCAAAGCTTTCTTTCCAATCCCCTCCGAGATCCACGGTTATATCACCAACACCTGCGTTCACTTCAAGGTTGGAAAGCTGAATTCCTTTCAAGTCCAGATCCGTGTCTGATGCCCCTGCATTGACGACAAGGTCCACTGGAACATCTTCGCTGATTTTCAAATCCCATTCATTCTTCATCTTCCCGAATTTAAAATGGTCTGGCTGAGCAATCTCCACTTTGCCGACTTTCCCGTTTAGATCATATGAAACTTCAGGTTTCATTTTTTCAGGTTCATAAACTGCGTTGCCATTCACCCATTCATCGGCACCGCCCGCAACATCCATTTTCCCGGCGCCAAAATTCAAAACCACCTCGAGCTCTTTTGCCCGATCCTTCTCAACCACGATCTCTTCATCACTTTCGTTATTAGCAAGAATTGTGTTATTACACCCTGACAGTATTAAAACAGCCGATAATGCCGCCAAACCAAAACCCATCACTTTTTTCATTTTATTTCGCCTCCAATTGATTATAGGTTAATCATAAGGCACTTCCCAGCTTCATTTAACAGTCTGGGGCTTTAACTTATAATCAGTCTTGAGACCTATATATGGAATATAATGGGACAAACTAACGATATAACATTAGGATAGATGGTAAGACGTTACCGCCAACACATTGGAATGTTTATCTCCTTGCCCAAAGGCTAAATGTAGTTATGCACTTTTGTGAAGTGGAATAATATGAATAAACTACTAAAATGAAGGCTGGGATAAGAATGGGACTTTTTTTCTTGAATCTGATTGCCACGGTGCTCGTGGTGCTGGTCAATGCTCTTGCAAATATCCTTCCAATCAACGGGCAGACGACGGGGGAAATATCCAATAGACTGGATGTGCTGTTTACTCCGGCTGGATATGTTTTTGGGATATGGGGATTGATTTATTTCCTATTGTTTATTTGGACAATCAGGCAGTTTCCCGCTTCAAGGAGGAATTTGCCGATTTACCAAAGGGCCACTCCGTTATATGTACTAAGCTCTGTCCTTAATATCGCCTGGATCCTTTTATGGCATTACGAGTTCTTCCTTTTGACGGTATTGGTGATGATCGGTTTGCTGCTGACTCTCATCAGGCTATATCATCTCATCAAAAATAAAGACCATTCATTTTGGGATCTACTACCCTTTTCTGTCTACCTCGGCTGGATCAGCGTCGCCACCATTGCCAATATCAGCTATTACTTGAAGGATATAGGCTGGAATGGTTTCGGTCTTTCCGATGTCACCTGGACACTGATCATGCTCGTGGTCGCCACACTCCTGGCTTTTTATTTTCACCGTAAGAATGAGGATTATATTTATCCACTAGTATTCGTCTGGGCCTTTATCGGAATCGGTGTGAAAAATGCTGCCTCCCACCCGACAGTCAGCACCACTGCCTATATCCTGTCCGCAATCATTTTGGCCCTGATATTTTTCAGGCTGTTTAGGAAGCACTGATTATGGACAGCTCTTATTGGGAATCCAAAAGCAATTGCATCACCACGTCAAAAATTGCTGAGGATTCCTTTTTTCCTGTTGAGGCCGGATATGCTCGTAAAATCCGGCAGCCCTTGTTCTGTTTGACTTACCAAAATCATTACTGATAAGATACTTTTGACTGATCACATGTGATTATAACGCCATGACCATTGGCGAACTAATCCATCAATCAATAAACCGTAATCTTACCAATGCACATCTTCAGTCAGAAGGTGTTTTTTATTTTTCGAACACGGAGGCCTACCTTGAAACCATTCAGCAACCGGCTTAAAAAGAAGCAAATACTTTTCCTATCCCTTTTTATCCTATTCATTGTGGGGACCGTTGTTTTTGTACATAACAATCATTTTCTGTACGATCGCACGATTGTGAAGGTTCTGGAGACAGAAGTCGTTGAAAAGACAGAAGTGATCAATCCGCTCGATCATATAGACCATCTATACACCCAGCAGTTAACTGCTGAAATAAAAAATGGCCAAGAGAAGGGCAAGCTTATTAATCTAGTGAATGAATTCTCCACTTCGAAAGCGTACGACCATGAATTCGAGGCTGGGGACGAATTATTCGTCGATCTTGATCCGACCAGGGCGGATACAGGAGAATTACAGGGGACCATCAAAGACGTGAAACGCGATAAATACCTTATGTATGTGACATGGGTGTTTGTTCTTGTATTATTGATTGTCGGCAGGAAGCAAGGTCTGCTGTCTATTGTCAGCCTGGTCATCAATGCCCTTTTGCTTTCCTGTGCTTTGGATGTGTATCTGAATAACGCTAACTGGAGCCTATTACTGATCTCCAGTATTGCTGCAGTTCTTTTTACCGTGATTTCCTTATTGCTCGTGAATGGCTTTAATGAAAAAACTTATGCTGCGATCATCGCAACGCTCTTGGGGACTTTCGCCTCCCTGTTCATCGTCTGGGTGGTCCTATGGGGGACCTCGGAAAAAGGGCTGCGCTACGAAGAACTGCAATTTATAACCCGGCCGTATCAGGTGGTGTTTCTCGCTGGATTGTTCCTTGGATCCCTTGGAGCTATCATGGATGTCGCGATTACGATGTCCTCTTCTATGTTCCATATGTTTGAAAAGAACAACAACATACCGGTTAAAGCACTGATCAAATCCGGAATGGAAATCGGCAAAGACATCATGGGAACGATGACGAATATTCTGTTCTTCGTCTATGTCAGCGGTTCGATCCCAATACTGATTCTTTATTTTAAAAATGGCTCCCCATTGGGCTTTGCTCTTTCCATGAACCTTTCGCTTGAAATGGCGAGGGCATTGGCAGGCGGGATTGGAATCGTTTTGACCATTCCAATCGGCCTCTATGTGACAATCTTTTTCATCAATAGAAAGAGGGCTGGATTATGAATGCTCTAGTTGTGCTGGCTGCCATTTTATTCATCTTGATGGCCGTAGTCGGAAGAGGTAAAGGCGTCCGGTCTTTTTTAGCAATCTTCTTCAATTTCATTGTGATCTTCATCGCCATTATTTTCATGAACGACCCAAATGCAAATCCGATTATTATCACTTTAGTCGCCTGTATTTTTATCAGCGTCATCAACCTGTTCTACATTAACGAAGTGAACAGTACAACAAAGACTGCTTTCATTTCAACGGTAATTTCAACGATTGTTCTGCTTTTGTTTATTTTTATCATTGCGGACCGGGCACGAATCCAGGGCTTTGGCGAAGAAGAAATTCAGGAGCTTGGAATGTTCTCCCTTCATATTGGCGTTGACTTCGTTAAAATTGCCGTATCGGTCATCATCATGAGCACGATTGGCGCAATCACGGATGCTGCGATTGCGATTTCCTCACCGATGCGCGAGATTCATTATCATAACCCGGATATCACCAGACAGGATCTATTTAAATCAGGGCTAAGTATCGGCAGAGATATATTAGGAACGAGCACCAATACATTATTTTTCGCCTTCTTCGGAAGTTATCTCGCCCTGCTGATCTGGTTCAAAGACCTGTCCTATTCAGCAGGAGAAATCATCAATTCGAAAATCTTTAGCGCAGAGATGATCACGATCCTCTGCGCCGGAATTGGCGTAACACTTGTGATCCCGATTACTTCCTGGATCACGGCCTATTTTTTAGTAGCCAGGAAGTGAGGCATGGGGACGGTTCTACTATTTCGCAGAACCGTTCAACTAGGTTGTAACCATGAAGCAAAGGACCGAAATCCTTTGCTCATTTTTTCATCGAATTATTCATCTCTTTTTCTAGCCGCTTAAAATACAGGAAAAAACTTACCCAAAAGATCAGATAGACCACGATGAAGCTTCCTAGACCTGCCAGTACAGGGTAAAGTCTCAGGGGCAGCCATTCCATCCAGACCGCCAGAGGCAGCCAAAGAATGATAGACAAAACAAAGTGGATGGATGTTTGTTTGAGGGGGCTCCATTCTTCGATATCAAAAAGAAGGGATGCGCCGCCAAAGTAAATGGCCATGACCATACTACCTAACATATTTTTCCATATGATTGACACCGGGACCTGTAGGTCCTGGATCATCATAGCCGTTAATGCTGCAAATGTTAAAATCGCCGTAAAACCAAGTCCCAGTAAACTCCTTCTAGCCAATTCAACCACCATGATCATCAGCTCCTATAATTAATTTCCTTTTTAATTCCTGAACATATTTCCGTGAGACGTATTCTTTGGCTCCAGATCGAAAGTGAACACAGAGGTTTCCATTAAACGCTAATTCAAAATGCGTGATGTTCCCAAGATTTCCGATCGCTGATTTAGACAGCCTCGTGAACCCGTGGCTCTGTAATAAATCTTCAGCTTCATATAATTTCATCGTCAGCTCAATAGATTTATGGTCAATAGACGCGTAGACCTTCCTTTTTTCCGCAAATACATAATCTATATCACCAGGACATATCAAAATCGTCTTTTCCCCTTCGCTCCCGACGATACGTTTAGGTGCCTGATGATCCAGCTTTCGAACCAATTCATCCAGTTCTTCGGACCATTCCTTCGCATGGATCGTCACAAAGGTTTCTGTATATTTCTGATTAAGGTCAATGGTAAACTTCATTCCTCATCCCCCCTTCCTCCTATACTATAACAAGGAACCGATTGAATTTTGGAAAAAATCGCATAACATTCAGCTTCCTACGTACAAGAAGTTGTATTTAGTGAATGAAATCATCTGCATAACGGGATAACGGGGCGGTTCTTGTATTTTCGGTAAGATATTAAACATCAGGCAGGCATCATTTTCCCCAAAAAAATCGCACCTGCGATTGCTAGATGGAGCTAGCAATCGCAGGTGCAAATTCACGTCTTAAAAACTTACGGAGTAATCGTAAAATGGGGCTTGCTGAAGTGGCTTGTTCCCCCGCTGCCCACAAGCACGTATCCATTTTTCGGGAACAACACGATCCTAGTTGAACCATCAGAAAGGATTAAGTCTACTCTTGCTTTATTCTTCAAAGCTGTATATTTCACATAGCAGGATTTCGTCACCGTGGTCTTCCAATCATCATCAAACTCGGCTCGTAGCACCCTGTTTGAGTAGGTCTGGTTTGTTTTTGCTGGCTTCATACTTGTCTAACCTCCTTACATGAAGACACTCTCAATATTCTATTCACGATCCAAGAGTTATGTATAGACAAGAATCCACAAACTAAATAAGCAAAGGGACGTCTAGTTCCCTTTGCTTATTTTCATATTAGATTTATAGACAGTCAGAGGTAGCTTCTTAGATCCTAGTTAAGACTCCGGCATGATCCAAACGATTTCGCGTATCCGGACAAAAAATGTGGAATCATACTCCTTTATCACCACATGATCCGGCTTGGCATCCATAACCATTCCGCTAACTGAACCTCTCGTTGTATCGAGGACCACTCTTTTTCCGATAAGATTATGAAGAGCTGCATATACATACGGCTCAACCATCACCACATTCATTGGTCCGTTTTGTGTTCCCTGTGAATACATCCCATTGCGCATCATCTTGTTCCTTCTCCCTCCAGGCAGGCCAAAATTTTCTTTTTTATTTTATGACCAGCTGGCTCGGCTAGTTCCCAGCGGCCAACAGCTCGGGAGAATTTCGTGGGTAAGGTAACAGTTACAGCAATTAGCCTGCATGAGTTATCACGAAATGAAGGATTGCGATATAATTCCATTAAGAACCCTGTTAAGAGAGGAAGTTGGATGATGCCAATTCGTTATGAACTTGTTCCTGATGATCAGATTAGCCTGGTAAAAGACCTTTGCAATGAGTTGATGATCTATCAAAAATCACTAGCCACTTTTCGCCCGGAGCTTTTTGATGGCATGAGCTTTGAAACCAGAATGGTCCCCTCGGTTAAAAATGCGAAGGCGAATCATATCATTGCCGCAATGGATGGCGATGACATCGTCGGATACGTGTATAGCAATGTATCCCCAAAAGAAGTTTATTCTAATGACTTTGCTACCTTTTTCGATATGGATTCCGTAAAAGGAAATAATGTCGGCTGCCTTTCGCAATTTTATATAAAAGAAGGATACCGCAGTATGGGGATTGGTTCGGTACTGTATGATGAATCAAAGAAATGGCTTGATTCCTTTGACGGCATTCACGACCAGTTCATCTATGTATCCAACGGGAATGACGCCGCCCTGAACTTTTACAAAAGCAAAGGCTTTAAAGTAAGCCATCAAATACTCGATGGATTCATTACAGTTCTTAGGAATACATAGTTCAGGCTAATCGTACCCTTATGTGGTGACAAACTGCTGCATAAGGGTA
>NZ_JAGGQU010000012.1:34558-131572 GCF_018613155.1 Bacillus sp. ISL-55
TAATCGTACCCTTATGTGACCACAAACTGCTGCATAAGGGTATCTTTCTTCCATAATCGTACCCTTATGTGACTACAAACAGCTGCATAAGGGTACCTTTCTTCCTTAATCGTACCCTTATGTGATCACAATCAGCTGCATAAGGGTACCTTTCTTTGCTAATCGTACCCTTATGTGATCACAATCAGCTGCATAAGGGTACCTTTCTTTGCTAATCGTACCCTTATGTGATCACAATCAGCTGCATAAGGGTACCTTTCTAAAGAAGCAGCGAAGTCTGAGTAACTTCGCTGCTTCTTTAATCTTGGATGCGCTTCTCTTTTACAGTAAAAAACACCGGAGCAGAGTCAACATTCTTAATCCATATAAACTCTTCTCCACTCAAGCCATCCTTCACCCATACATCGCCACGCATGTCATTTGGATCCTTCCGAAACCACGCTAGATAATGGCCGGCCATTTGAGGATCCAGATCCAGTTCATTCTTTTTCGGAAAAGTAATTTGTTTTTGCTCCTCTGTTTTGACATTGATTGCATACAGTGCCGTGTACATCGTTGGGACGGGCCCTTCTGTCCATTCCTTGTTTTCTTTTGCACGGGCGACTATTACTTGATCCTGTGAGTACCATTCTAAATCAAGGTCGACAAATCCCGCTGGTGTGTATTCCTTCTGTTCTTTAAAAATTGGGATGTCAGCGATTTTCGTTTTTTTGTTTTCAACAAAAAATCTTCCTTCACCTGAAATATAGGCCAGCTGGTTGGAGGATGGTGCCCACTTGAACCAGTCCTTGTACCCCAGTATCTTCCCTACTGCCTGGAATTGTTCACCTTGATTTGACAGGACACATAAGGTTTGACTGTCCATCGACCAGGAAGCCGTAGGAACCAGAATGAAACTGACCCATTTCCCATCATGGCTCCACTTAAAATAGTCAGCATCAATACCAAACAAGTCTGGTTCGTGCGTTTGGATCGTATAAAACTTCTTCATTTTGTCATTAGCGAGGTTCGCATTCACAGGGATTTTATATAGCGGGATTGGTCCCCATCCGGTAGGACGCAAACTGGATTGCGAGGAAACAATAAACTCTTTGCCATTCGGGAACCACTCAAACCCGCTTACCCCCAGTGCAACATTCTCGAACCCCTGCGGGCGGCCATCCTTCATTTTTGTCACATTCAGCAATCCATGATCATTGTATGCTAATTGATTTTTGACCGGTGACCATTTAAAATCAGAGGTCTCAACCCTTACATAAGGCTGGTAGCTTTCTTTTGCCTTCGTATCATAAATGTATAAATCCGATTTTTCTCCTTGTTCATCACCATCAATATAGGCAACAAAACGGCCATCATATGACCATTTTGGAGAATGCACATAACGCCCTTTTGTAATTTGTGTTTCCTGTTCTCCATCTTTGATCCATAGCTGATGGTCACGGATAAACGCTGCAGTGAGCGGTGTTTCCGCATTTCCTCTCATTGGTAAAAGAAAACTCACGAGAAGTACCACAACAATCAATATACTCTTCAAAAGAACATCCCTCCTGACAATAGGATGTCCTGATGTTTAATGAAGATTCTTTTTTAAAACAGGTTCGGGTTTCTTTCCACGGCTGCATTCTGTTCCAGTTTCCTCTTATCTGGCCAACTCAAGTAAGCAGTGAAAATTTTTTTAAAAAAATCACCCATTTAAATAGAGGTACACAATCAGGAAGATGACTAGTCCTATCATGAAGATTGAACCAAGACTTGCACTATATACTACATATACTTTTGTGTGGAGGATAACATGAACAATTAGAACTATAAGCAGTAAAACAAGCAAAAAGATGAATAATTGTAGATTCTTATTTCTATTCAAAAGATCAGCACCTTAATAGTTCCAAATTATCAAAACGTTAGTTGTCCATATATTTTATATATTTTTTCATTACGGATTTTATTCATGATTTCCTCCAGCTCCGAAGCAAGAATGGGATGCCTTGTTTTGCGCACCAAGTGCCCATGTTCTCCTCTAGTACTTGGCATTTAGGTATAATTCATCAATTTAATACCATAATGAAGAAGGTGTGCCCAACAGCTTTGTAGAAAATACATTCTAGAACTATGTTTTTATCATTAGGAGGTAATCATGGGTAGATTAGTACATTTCGAAATTCATGTAGATAATATGGACCGCGCTAAAACTTTTTATGGTGAAGTATTCGGGTGGGCATTTCAAGATTGGAGTGATTTTGCTGGTATGCCTTACTTTGGAGCAGTGACTGGCGGTGAAGATGAGCCCGGAATTAACGGTGCTTTAATGCAGCGTCAAGGTCCTCCTCCAGAATCAAACCAGCCTCTGAATGGTTACGCCTGTACAATGGGCGTAGAAGATTACGATGCGACTGAAACAAAGATTCTTAATAATGGCGGCGTAGTAGCATTGCCAAAGTATGCTCTGCCGGGCATGGCATGGCAGGGATATTATAAAGATACAGAGGGAAATATATTTGGCATTCATCAACCAGATGTAAATGCAAAATAGAGTACTTACCCCCAGAAAAGGCACTTTAATGGTGCCTTTTTTTATTTCTTTATTTTAATGTAAAAAGGGACGGTTTCCCCGCCCCCAATAATCAACACTTTATTCCGTATCTTGAGACACCATAACCGTCCCCAGGTCCCAAACTTCATCCAAGTATTTTAAGCTATTATAACCGGTAATCTGAAGTTTCATGGAGTTATCGTCAATCCCTTCTACTCTCATAGATTGTTCTGTGATGAAATGGCGTGGCTGCTCCAATTTTTCATAGTTGATTGGGCCCTTATATGGATCATATTCAACACCGTTTTTGTCTACAAGCACTGCTTTGGAATCCATATGGGTCATGTTGGGCTGTTGGCCATTTTCATCCACAAAATCGATGTTAAGTGATTCATATTCCCGATTTTCCAGGTCATCATTACGTATAATAACCTCGGTAGCTTGGCCGGCTTCGGTCTTATCGATCCAGAGGGTACTGCCTGCATACTCAATCGTCTGCGGGAATGTCTGATTTTCGCTAAGTTCGATGCTTCTATGATCTACAATCGATAAATAGATCGAGTCTAATTGAACTCTGAAATCTTTAACTTTCTCCCCATAAAGCGGGCCAAAATAGGCTTGGAAACCAGTCCAGCCACTGTCCAGCTGGTAATCCATAAAGTGGCTGCCATACCGTTCTGCCTCCACTTTCTTATTATTCACTTCCAGTGATTTGAAATTGATGAAATCGATGCGCTTCTCCAGCTTCTCTGTATTGATGCCAAATTGTAAAAAAGTTGCGGTTGGAGCAACAATCAATTTTTCCAATCGAACGGCGACACCTTCGAGTTCCCTTTGTTCATTAATTTCGTACTCCGTGGTAGGCTGTTTGGATACCGGAAACTCGAAGCTCCAGTAACCGTTTTTATATTCACCAGCCCTAAAACCCAATGATATCGCAGCATCGTTAGTCAATTCCTGAATCTTGGTGATCCTCAATTTGATTTCGCCTTGCTCTTCCTTAAGCGGTCTTAGCGCAATCTTTCCATAAAAAACGTTTTTATTACTCTTGTTCATCTCCGCCTCGACATCAGGAATAGAATAGCGTGGATAGGTGTCTTGTTTCAAAATGTCATATTCGTTTTCAACAGTCACCCCATCCTCAAAAGTCATGAAATATTGCTTGTCTTCCTTCATATCATGAATTTCATAGAATACAAGCGTCTGTATGTCATCCGCCACCACGCCCTTTATTTTGACCTTAACCCCGTCGCTTTCCGCTTCGAGATTCAGCCTCTGGCCAAAACCCTCCTGGAGGAAGGCGCGCAACTGCACATCATCTTCCGTCCATGCATAATAGACCTTTGGAAACGCACCAGTAATGAAGCCGATCGCCACGATTAAGGCAAAAGCACTCACAAAGCCAAGCGCCCATTTTTTACGTTTTTTAATTTTCTGTTGTCTATGCTCCTTCTTAACTGCAAATCTCTTTTTTACGTTTTCCATTAGTAAAGGATCCACACTCGGGTCGCTCTCACCCGAAATGTGATTCAGTCTCGTCATTGTGACTTCCTGGAAGCTCGCCAAATCCTCCTGACATTCCCTGCAATTGTAAAGATGAATCTCAAACTCAATCTTCTCCGAACGTTCCATCGTTTTTTCCAGGTAATCGATATAATGCTTCCGGAACTGCTCACAGCCATGATAGTCCGCTCCATCTATTTGTTTTCTGACCGTCTGAATACCGGAGAACAACAATTCCTTTATTTTTTCAGCCGGAACATCGAGGACTTGCGCAGTCTCCTCAAGGGTAAAACCAGTTACATATGTAAGAACCAGCGCTTCCTTTTCCAGTTGATTCATTCCAGCAAACATTTCCCGACGCGGGTTTAGTTCTTCTGATCCTTGCAAGCGGATGTTTTGAAGAAAAATCGAAGTGACCCACATCTTGAATGACAGATTCCCTTTATATCGGGGAAACTCCTTATGCACCTTCAGGATCGACCTGTAAAAAAGCTCCTCCATCTGCTGCTGATTTTGAACAAAATGCCAGCCAAAACTATAGAAATATTCCTTATGCCCATCAAACCAATCCACGACAGACTGTATGCCATTCTCTTGAATTGCCGCAATCGAAATTGGCTCCATTTTTTCCAGGATCATCATTGCTCCCCCCCTTGGACAAAGGGCCGTTCACCCAACGCCCAGTATTCCAACCTCTCTATTTCTGCAACACCAGAGTCGTTCGAACTATAAGAATAATCAGTTATTTTTAACCAGAGAGACAAATTAAGAGCAGCAGGCCACTGCTTTCTTCAAATCCTTCTCACGGACCCAGATCTCGCCTTCTCTGATTTCATATTTTATCCCCGCTTCATCCAGACGCTGGGTTTGGTTATCCGTACTGTCTGTCCAGTGGGTATACGATTCATTCTGATTACAAGCTGTTAGCGTGATCACTATAAAAAAGCTTAAGGCTAATTTTTTCTTCAAGACAACCACCTCTAAATTCAACGATACCACAAAATGGCAGACAGAGACATAGGAACTGTACAGCTAGTTAATAAAATTCAACGGAGAAAAAACAGCCATTGTCATAAAAAGAGTGGTCATCTTTAAGGAGTGTTTTAGCAAATAATCCTGTCTGCTTTAACAGGAGTGGTTTGCATATAATCCTGTCTGCTTTAACAGGAGTGGTTTAACATATTTATTCGTTAACACCATGGGGATAGGTGGTTCTGCAGAAACATTCGGGTACCTTGAATGAATGTCATAACTGATCGTGGAGATACTATCGATATCTCTATGAGCAGGGGGAAACACATGAATATAATGTCTGGTACATATTATTGGCCCGCCACTTTCCCTTCTCCCCCCTCCTATCCACAGCTGGAAGAGAATTTGGAATGCGATGTCCTGATTGTTGGAGGAGGAAGTTCAGCTTCGCAATGTGCATACTATCTTGCGGATTCCGGATTGAAAGTGGCAGTCATTGAAAAAGGAAAGATTGGCAGCGGCAGCACGAGTTCGAATACGGCACTCATTCAGTATTCAGGGGAGAAGATGTTCACGAACCTGGTTAACTCTTTTGGAAAGGAGTATATTTCTAGGCATTTAGCACTCTTGCAGAAAGCCATCAATGAAATAGAAGCTGCATCCAGGACCGCAGACATAATCTGCGAATTCCAGCGAAGAGACTCCCTATATTCCGCAAGCTGCAGTGAAGATGTTGAATCGCTGAGGAAAGAATACGAGTTTTTAAAAGAGCAAGGTCTGAAGGTAGACTTTCTCAGCAAAGAAGAAATCGAGAAGAAATATCCGTTCAGCCGCGAGGCCGCCATCTACTCCTATGGTGATGGCGAGCTGAATCCTTTCAAGTTCACCCATGCGTTGATCGACTACGCCGCCAAAAAGGGCGTACAGATCTTCGAAAACACCGAGATGAATGGACATCATGTCGATCCTCAATCAGGGCGGGTGATTCTTTCCACCAAAGGAGGCCAATCCATCTCGGCAGGCAAAGTTATTTTTGCATGTGGCTATGAAGGAATCGACTTAAAAAAAGAAAAACAGGTTTCTTTCGTGAGTACGTACACCGTCACGACAAAGCCTGTAGCTGACCTGACGTTCTGGTACAACCAGACGCTTTTATGGGAAACGGCAAGGCCCTATCTATATATGCGGACGACAGCTGATAACCGGATTATCATTGGCGGCCTTGATGACAACACTACCTATCCTGAGGACCGGAACAGTAAACTCATTCATAAGCGGGACAAACTGATAGAAGAATTCAACAAGATGTTCCCGTCCATCCAGGTAGAACCTGAGTATTATTTAGCTGCATTTTACGGCGGGACTTCGGACGGCCTCCCGATCATCGGAAAGTATGAAGAATATCCAAACAGCTACTTCCTCATGGGATTCGGCGACAACGGCACCGTCTACAGCCAGATGCTCGCGAAAATCATTGCTGAAGAAATCAGAACCGGAAACAGCCCTGACTTAAAGCTGTATTTAAACGACAGGCCGCTCGTTGCGAAAAAATAATCAGAAAGACGCCTTTCCAGGATAGAGGCGTCTTTCTGATTCCCCTTAACCCTTGCATTACAAGATAGCATATTGTATAGTGAAGATATATCTTGTAATGCAAGGTACTGTTCATCACATCAAATACCTTGCATTACAAGCTACTGTTTATCGCACCAAAACCTGCATTACAAGCTACTGCACATCGCATCAAATACCTGCATTACAAGCTACTGAAAGGAGCCCATTCCATGGCTGATACGACGCAAATGCTTAAAGGGATACTTGATGGATGCCTTTTATCCATCATTAAAGAGGGCGAAATTTATGGGTATGAATTAGCTGCTAAATTAGAGTCTTACGGCTTTCACTCTTTTAGCGAAGGAACAATTTATCCTCTCCTGCTGCGGATGCAGAAAGAGGGTCTGGTAAGCACTACCTTAAGGAAATCCACTGCCGGACCGAAACGGAAATATTATTCATTGACGGAAAAAGGCGAGCAGGAATTGGAGCAATTCATCATCCGCTGGACACAGCTGAGCTCCTCGGTGAACAATGTTTTAAATAAAAGGCTGTTTCCGTAATGAAAGTTGTTAAAATCCTAAAGCCGATTTTAATGTAGTAGAAAGGTAGTTTGCAGGTCGGTATAAGTGGCATGCTCTTTTCCTTAGCGAAGAAGCATCGTTCATTCACTTCTATACGGTAGTCAAGAGCAACAATTGTTGAGAAATGAGCTTATATAAAAGGGGGAATTAACGGGATGGTATCCAAACGAGCGGAACAGTTTTTAGTGGAACTGCGAATGTACTTGATCTCAAAAGGGAAAAACGACCAGGAAATCAATGAAATTACTGAAGAGCTTGAGGTCCATCTGACAGAGGCCGAAGCGGCCGGCAAAGATGTCAGCCATATCATCGGGGACAGCCCGAAGAATTATATGAAAAGCATCGGCGAATCGATGAAAACCGATTACCGTCAATTGGCAGGTTTGGTTCCTTTAATGATTCTGCTGATCTCAGCCTACTTAAGTGTCGGCCCTGCAATCGAAGGAACTTTTTCTGTATCCCAGGGGACCATCTGGTTTGCGCTTGTCATCAGCTCCATAAGCATCCTGGTTTACGGCGCATTTTTATTCAAAATCATGCCGAAATTCTTTCATTCTAAATGGGGTTACATGATATTTTTCGGAATCTCCATCATCGTAACTGGAATAATGGTGGCATTGATGTTTTGGTACAAATCACAGGAGTTCGAAGCCGTTTTCGTCGCAACGCCATCGCAAAACAACCTGATCATTGTCCTGTGTGCGGTCATTTTCATCGGAGCAGCACTCTATACGAAAACCTGGTTCACCGTACTGATTCCTTTATTTCTCTCCATGGGCCCGATTGCCACAAGATTAATACCAGAAGAAGCAAACAATGATCCGCTGTACATCACGATCACCATCCTCGCCTTTTTACTGGCATCAGCTGTAGCAATCGCCATCTTTATTTTCCAGAGCAAGAAAGATCAGAAAAAGATTTAACGTCCTAAAAAGGAGCTCAACTAAGTTGAACTCCTTTTGTTTGCTATCATACTTCGTGTTCAGGATAAATCAATTCATTGTCCACAAAGATCCTGCACTCTACCGTAATCGCACCGCCAAGACTGACCTTGATACTCTGGTGCGCACCGTCATTATTTTTGATTACCCCATTCAAAGTGGCTCGATCAAAGGCAAACCCAAGATTCTGATCCTGCAATCTGCCGTCCACATAAAGCTTTTCCCCATTAAACCACGTATTCTCCACAATTATCTGATGGCCTCTGTATGTAGTTTCAAATACTTTTTTCATTTTCCATCCTCCTATCCCTAGTTATCTATACGGATAGGAGCACTGGAAGTTCCATGAAAAATTTGTCGCACCTGGGTCTAACTGAACTGGTAAAAATCAGCAAAAATTTCCAAGTCGCCAATAAAAATCGATTTTCGCCAATAACCAGCTCATTATCGCCAATAAAACTTGAAAATCGCCAATAAAATCAAATTATCGCCAATAAAATTATTTTTTCGCCAATAAAAAAAGAAGCCGGGTAGATTTCGGTTATAATCCAGCATCAAAATCGCTCATTTTAAGTTAAAATCATCTTGCCTGACGATTTTTTTAATAAACGATAAAAAAATTACCGTCTACCATCTATTGTAATTTATCTCTTGAAGATTTCTGTAACCATATTGTGAAAAATTAGTTAATTTAAAAAAACAAAAAAGAAGTATTGGGCAATATTAGCCCCAATACTTCCTGAACCCCTATCCAACAATCAATCTTTCTTTCGGATAATGGCATTTTGGTTCTTGTTTTCCGCGGTTGAACAAGAAGATAAAAGATAGAATGCCAATTCTTCCTATGAACATCAAGGATATAATGACAATCTTCCCTGCTGTACTTAGTTCAGGAGTGATCCCCATAGACAAGCCGGTCGTCCCAAATGCTGAACTTACTTCGAACATGATTTCCATCATCGTGAAGTTTTCAGTCGCATTCAATATGACCACCGCTGCGAAACAGAGCAGCATGGCCAAAAAACTAACCACTACTGATTTCCGGATATCTTCCTCATGCAGTTCACGCCCAAACACTTTAATGGCATTATGTCCTTTTGCAAAGTTGATGATCAGCAAGATGACCACCGCAAAAGTAGTCGTCCTAATCCCTCCGCCAACAGAACTTGGGGAAGCACCGATAAACATTAAAACGCAAAGCAGCAGTAGGGTTGGATCAGAGAAATCACTCACATTCATCGTAGCAAGCCCGCCGTTCCTAGTGGAGGACGATTGGAACCAGGCATAAAAAAACGACTCATGCCAGTTATAGCTTGCAAAATAATGATTATATTCAAAGAGCAGGATCGCGAATGTACCGATAAACATCAGAGCAAAGAATGTTAAGGTAGTCAGCTTCGTATATAGAGAAAATTGAGAACGATTGTGTTTTTTGCGATTCAAAAAGAATTCTTTTACTTCCACTAATACCGGAAATCCTATAGCCCCTAATGTTAATAAGACAATATTCACGGATTGCACGAAATAATCATGCGCAAAAGGAATCAGCGAACTCCCTGTAATATCAAAACCAGCGTTCGTCGTTGCACTGACTGCCGCAAATAAGCCTTGCAGATAGGCTTCTTGCCATGTCGGGAAATAGCCAAGAAAATACGTTCCTAAAATGAGAGCCCCTACCGCCTCGATCAAAAGGATGATGGCCAAAATTTGCCTCATGAGCTTGACGAGACCTGACATTTGAGATTGATTTTGGTCGGTCATGATTAACTGCCGATCTTTTAGACCGATTTTCCTTCGCAGCAACATCCAGAAAAACGTCCCAAGCGTCATGATTCCTATGCCGCCAAACTGAAGGATGAACATTAAAATGAAAATGCCCGGTGTGCTAAAGGTATCCGGTGTCGATACAACCGTTAGCCCAGTTACACTAACTGCACTGACTGCAGTAAATAAAACATCTATAAATGTCCAGCTCACCCCCGGCTTAAGTGCAATAGGGAGACTGAGGAGCGTCGCCGAAATCAATACGGCAATGACATAAAAAAACACAATGATTTGTGCAGGCTTTAACCAGTTCCTTTTAAAAATTTTCACCAGGACATACCTCTTCTTTACTTTGTTTTTATTTCATAGGGTAAAAGCACAAAAAGACCATCCTTAATAAGAATGGTCAATGCAACCTATCATTAACCCTTCTCTCTTCACGGCTTACGGAGTTAGCTGTCGGATTAGAGATTGAGAGTATCCCTTTTTAGCTTCTTCGCTAAAATTCACCCCAAGATAAAGTATCTTTATCAAAAATTGGTTCCCCCGCTCAAAAGATTCAGCAAAAAGGCTTTTATTAAATTAATAAGTATAAGTTACTCCTATCGCTTAATAGTGTCAATCCTTTTTTATGAAACGCAGGGCCTTAGCTTTGCACTATTGTCAATAGAATGTGTTGACAAAGCGTGTTAAGAAAACTCTATAAATGATTTTGAGTGCTGTATTCATATTTCCCATGTATGGGGAAATAATACCGAAGAGGTGACAATATGGATAAGGATAAAATACAACTTACTTCTTCTGAAATAGGAACCCTGTGGGGCGAATATGTAAACGGGACAATGATCGATGCAGTGAATCGATATATGTTCACCATCATTGAAGATGAATCGATAAAAGCCATATTTGCAGATGCTCTTGCGACGTTCGAAAAACAAAAGAATCAAATGGTGACATTTTTAAAAAATGAGGGGTTTCCGGTCCCCGTAGGATTTAGTGAAGCGGATATAAATAAAGGTGCAAAACGACTGTTCTCGGACACTTTTTGCCTGAATTACCTACATATCATGACACTGCATGGAATGACTGGACATATCACCGCTTTAGGTGTTGCTGTCAGAAAAGACTTACGTGATTTTTATGATTCATGTGATAACGATGGAAAAAGAATGTACCACCAGACGATCGAACTATTGCTAGAAAAAGGCAGTTTCCAGAGGGATCCTTTGTTTTACCCTGCCAAACACCCTGAATTCATTGTTAGCAAAGATTTTACGGATGGGATTTTCGGAAAAGCCAGGAGTTTATCGGCCACAGAAATTATAAGTATTTCTTTCAATGTAAAAAAGAACATTATGGCTAAAACTTTGTCTATCGCTTTCAGTCAAGTTGCCCACTCAAAGGAAGTTCGGAAGTTTTTAACCGAATCTGAGAAAACAGCTGATCAACAAATACAGACTTTTTCCAAAATCATGCACGAGGATAATCTGCCAGTTCCAACTTCATGGGAAGCAGAAGTCACAACATCAACGGATGCTCCTTTCTCAGACAAGCTGATGATGTATCATACCGGCTTCTTGTTCCAGGCTGCCCAGGTCTATCATGGTACAGGCTTGGCGTCTGCCATGCGGACAGACCTTATAGCTACTTATGAAACCATAATCCTGAAAAATTTAATGGTGACAAAGAAATGGTTTGATATTATGGAAAAAAATAACTGGTTAGAACAACCCCCACTGGCTCCCAATCGAAAAGAACTCGCAAACGATAACCAATAGTTGTAATGTCCCCCGAATACGGGGGGACATTTTTTATATACGACTACTTTCTATTATGTATAAAACGCAAATACAGAAAATAGGAAGCAATCAGGACCATGGCATAAAACCATACAGAACGATACCAGACATTCTTCAATTCTGTCCAAAAACTCATTCCGCCCTGATCCGGAGGCAAAAGCGAATAAATGGAAACTTCAATATAGAACAGGCCAAGGAAAAATAAGAATAAAGGAACAAATATTAGCCATACCAAACGATTGAACTTCATTGTAGATCACCTTTTTCTTTCCGCCGTCATACTAATTAGTTTCAACAAATAGGGGATCTATCCCTCTAAAAGAAGCAAAAGGAAGCTGCCTCGTTTTAGCAGCTTCCTTCTTGGTACTGTCGCTATTTTAGCTTAGCGAGCTTATTGGTGATTTCCGCAATTTCCTTCTCCACCTCGTAGAGATTCTTCTGCATCCGGTCCCTGCGAGCTGTCAATACACTAAGCTGTTCTTTAAGCTCATCTTTTTCACTCATCAAATCTAGTCCTCCATCGTTTAATAAAGACTCTCTTTTATTATGTTCAGTTATGGAGTTCTAAGTATTGAAAAATCCTTGTACTTTTATGGAAAAAAGTTCGTACTCACGACCGCACTACAAAAAATAAATACGAAACCAAAACACCTGCCCATTGAACCGTCGCAAATAAAAAGATGGTTTCCGTACTGTAATTTGGGTCACTTAAAAGCATGACCATCAGAAACGGAACCATAATGATTGATAAAACCCCGGCCACAAACAGGCTTTTCGCTAAGATACTCACTTGATATTCATCGTATTGCTTCGTTCGTTTCACAAGGATAAAAACGATAATCACACCAGTTAATCCGATGATCAAGTAGCCAATGAATTTCATATTGCCCGAGTTTAAAAAGTCGGACCATCCGTTCCAAAAATCCGAGTTCAGTGTCTTGCCATGTGAAAGGATACTTATGAATTCCATATGACCCGCTGTGAAAATAAAAATGAATGAATAGATTGCGGACATAAAACTTATGAAAAAGATATTAACAGCCGGATGTTTCAGTAAACTCACTTTCGCTCACTCTCCTCAAATTCAAATAATTCCTCAATGGTCATATTGAAAAATTTCGCTAAATCATAGGCCAGCCAGATGGAAGGATCGAATTTGTTTTTTTCAATCGCATTGATCGCCTGGCGTGATACATTTACCTTCTGGCCCAGCTGCGCTTGCGTTAAGCCGAATTGCTCCCTTAATTGTTTCACTTTATTTTTCAAGATGAATACCTCTTCCTGTGTAAGGTTAACCTTACATTAAAAATACAAGTTTCCCCCTCGAGTGTCAAGTAAACCTTACATTATTTTTTCAAAAAAATGCTTTCCCGAATCTGGAAAGCATCAATTTACCTCTTGTTTATTCTTTTTACCTTTTCCTCTTTAATTGTTATTTTCCCAAGGAAACCCGCTACCTCAAGTTCTAGATAATAGGAAGGATTATCAAGATTCCTGTATGCCTCATGAACCGTCATTTGAAAAATTCCTGGTGAATAACCACCCTGCATCGATTGCAATAAGACTTTTTCACCGCCTTCTCCGATATGAAAGGCACCACAACGTTCATCAAGGCATTGTACATCATACGTCTCTTCCATCCAGCTCGCAAAGTCTGCTTGATCTGGCTTTAGTATTACAGCGACCGATGCCGCAGCAATTAAAACCACCAGTAGCAGCAGCCACGCCCATTTCCTCATGCTATCCCCACCTTACTCAGAATTCATAATAAAGTTAATATAATTTATCTTCCTTTTTAGGGAACGTCCTAAAGAATCCAATCATGCATAAAGCTCCGATCGCTTTTACTACGGTGTTCCCTACAAGGGAATGTTCAACCGTAACGCCAATAAAAAGAGCACCGACCAGCAACAATATAAAACTCAATACAGCCCTCATGCTATCCCCCCATTTACTACTGTGAACATGCTCTAATCACCAGAATGACCCCCACTATAATCAGGATTGATATCACATTAACCAAACAACCACCGCTTGGTGACCCAGTCATCGCCTGTGCCCATCCATTGTTCAAAGCCGCACCAGGATTTCTCCGTTGTTCCTTGGATTTCAATCGTTCTCTTTTTTCCTCGGACATAATAACCTCCCTTGACCCTTTTTAGAAAATTACAGCTGGCCCTATGTTCCCTTAAACCATGGGGGTCCATTGTTATCGGTAGATTATCCTCTTTTATGTGACGATCGTTCACCAATCCCCTTCGTTATCCGCACATTATCCTCTTTTATGTGACGATAACTCATCAAACCCCTTCGTTATCCCCACATTATCCTCTTTTATGTGACGATAATTCTCCTAACCCCTTCGTTATCCGCACATTATCCTCTTTTATGTGACGATAAATCACTAAACCCTTTCGTTATCCGCACATTATCTTCTTTTATGTGACGATAAATCACTAAACCCCTTCGTTATCCGCACATTATCTTCTTTTATGTGACGATAAATCACTAAACCCTTTCGTTATCCGCACATTATCTTCTTTTATGTGACGATAAATCACTAAACCCCTTAGTTATCCGCACATTATCCTCTTTTATGTGACGATAATTCACCAATCCCCTTCGTTATCCGCACATTATCTTCTTTTATAACGATAACGAGATGGCACATTAAATAACCTTCATATTAAAAAAGCGATAGCAGCTTCTATACAGACAGCTCTATCGCCCAAAGACTCATACAGGATTCTCTTGTTAGTTTATGACTCATGATACCTCTGTGGCAATCGTTGCTCGTTTCCGTGCTCTTAAAAATCGGACCAGGTTCAATACGATGGTTTTTGTGACGGCGTAGGTTGGGACAGCTAGCACCATTCCCAGAACGCCAGCCAGATTCCCGGCCGCCAGTAAAATAATGATGATTGTTGCCGGATGAGTATCCAGCGTTTTACCAAGGATAAGTGGAGAAAGCAAATTCCCTTCAATTTGCTGCGCCACCAGGATCACCACAACTACCAGTAAAGCCTTTGTCGGGGAATCGAAGAGACCAACAAGCACTGCAGGCGCTCCGCCAATAATCGGCCCGACATAAGGGATAATGTTTGTGAAGGCGACGATTAACGCCAGAATCAACGCATAGCGCAAATCAATGATTAGATACCCGATAAAAGCCAAAATCCCAACAGCGGAGGCGACCGTTACCTGTCCCTGGATATATGCAGCCAGTGTTTCTCCAGTTTCTTTCAGGATTTTAAGCCCCTCATCACGATAATCTTTCGGAATGAACTTGGAAACAGCAAGCGGAAACCTGTGACCGTCCTTGAACATGTAAAACAGTAAAAATGGAACGGTAACAAGGATGATTGCAATATTGGTGACGATACCCAAAAAGCCTTTGAGTCCATTCGTCAGTTTAGTCGGTATCGTGTTTGCATACTCAATTACGCGCTCCTGCACCGTATCAATCATTTCACGCTGCTCATCCCTGAAGCTTTTAAACTCAGAAGACTGAACAACATCGTAAAAATACTCCGTCGTCTTGTCAGCAAAAACAGGCAGGTCATTCGCAAGCTCTGTTGCCTGTTTGGAGACTGCCGGAACTAAATTTGCAATTGCCAGAACAAGAAGCGCCCCAAACACAACATAAATGATCAATATTGCGAGAACCCGCGGAAGTTTCTTGCGTTCCAGAAAGTCCACCACCGGATTCAGAAGGAAATAGAGGAATCCAGTAATCAGGATCGGAAAGAATACCGTTGAGATGAAGACTCCAATCGGCTCAAACATAAATGAAATCTTTGTAGAAACATAAATGATCGTCGATATAAGCAAAATTTGAATCAGCCAAAATTGCAGTTTAGATTTAGTCAAAGTATGTACCTCTTGCTTAGGTTATTTTGGTAAAATTATACCAAAATTTCTGGTTAAAACATATTGTTTTTCTAATCCTGTGCTTAGTTATAAGCTTTTTTAAAAAAGCACAAATCAAAATGACAATGAAAATGGCGTGCAAACTGATATAAGTTTTAACATGCCATTTTCTAATTTCTTGTAATTTTTAATCCATAATATTATTCATTTTTCAACATAGCACCCGTTTGTGAGTTATTTCTTTAGAAGGATTAACGCTTGCAAATCCACATCTATTCTAGTGGTTTTACTAAGTCCCCAATTAATTCGTTTGAAATGCTTAATGCTTCTTTTCTACTTTTTGCTGGTCCAGATATTAAAAGCCCGTCTTCAGGATGCCAACTATAAGAAGCATTATCTCTTCCTGATTCAATGTGTTCATAAACCATAATGGATAGTTCACTAAAATCTTTGTTTATATAAAGAATGCCGTAGGGTGATTCCCCGAACAATAAAGAACCTCCGTTTTCAAGAAAAACAACTTCAACTTGTTTCTTATCAAGTATTATATTCGTCGGCACCTCTCCTTTTATATCAATCGTTCCTTTATATCGATCGTGGTTAAAAACTTTTCTATACAATTTCCCTGTGATTGTAATTGTAACTTCTTTATTTATTTGATTGCTTTTACTTCCAACTCCATAAACTATTCCGTCAAATGCTTGATTGATATTTTTTGGTATGGAATACCAAACTATAAAGCTAACTATACCTATAATACATATGAAAACTAAATAAAACTTCTTCAGTTTTATGGGAATAAACCTCCTGATCTTTACTAGTTATTTTTTACATCTGTTTTAATTAATATAAAGACCTCATCAATTATGAATATTCAACATTAACATTTAATTTCCTTTTGTGGTTTTAGTTCCATACGAAATCTAACACAAAAAGGCCGTTAATCCTGCTGGATCAACGGCCTCGGTAGTAAAGGAAAATTATATTTTCATCTTATATCACCATTATCCTCAATTGTCCCTGTACAGACATCATTCAAATCGTTCTAAATGGTACAACGAGGAATATGTTCTTTGATTCATTTATTTTGCCTCAAAGCTCCAGGGCCTTACTCACCAACCATACCGTCGTGATCACGATCGTCCATATAGGGGTATAACCAATGATCACTTGTTATTGGCATACTGAAACCTGCTGCTTTTGCCTCTTTAATCGTCACCTGTCCATTACCGTTTGTATCAACACTAGAAATATCAACGCTTGTGTCTGAACTGGTTGAATCGGAAGGCTCACTTCCTGTTGAACCGGTTGATTCATTTACTATCTCAGGGTTCACATTGTCAAATTCGTCAACGATTTCGTTACCCATTAAAGTATAAGTATACTTATAGCTTGAAGGAATCTGCGTTTGATTATTCGGATATGTGATAATTGCTTCAAAATTAGTGGCTCCACCTGCGCTGCGAATCACGTCTTCCATATAAGCTTGATCACCATGGCGGTTGAGCGTACTATCTTGCGGGGTAATATTATAAGCATTCGATACCCCTCCGAGAGAGTCAGCAATGACATGTCCTTCATCTAAAACGTCACTTACGACACCAGGAACCTTTGCCTCATCTGAGAAGTATCTGCCGGAAGATAATACTGGTTCGGTAAGGTCATCTTGGAGAATGATTTCATCAGCTATGACACGTACTAGTTGCCCGTATTCATTCGTAAATGCCCAATATTCACGGTCGCCAAAACCAATGTCAACGACGACATTCGGTTCACGATATCCGGACAAATCACCACCATCAACTTCGATTAGTTTGTATCCTGAGAACAGTTCATCATTTGATTGGGTTGGTTTTTCCTCTCCTGCTCCTTCATCGACATCCGCGGTTTCTTCTTTTTCACTATTTTCATTCGCAGTTTCTTCTTTTTCACTATTTTCATTTGTATTAACTGTGGTTACTTCTTTTGGCTTGGTTTCACCATCTGTAATGGATGGATGTTCTATATCGGTACAACCAGCCATCATAATGGCTGTTAAAAGTAAGATGAAATAGTTCAATTTCTTTTTCATTTCAGGACTCTCCTATAATAGATTCATAATCTAGATTAACATTGTTAACCTATTGATAATAGTGCAATCCAATACCAACTATTACTATATTTAAAAAACCCTGATTTATTCCTTCTGCTTTTCTAGCTCTTACGCCTTAATCATTAAGTTTAAGAATGATGAGGAAATAACAAAATAATCCCATCTCAATTTGAGAAGGGATATCATCATTCAGGGCTACTAAGTGATCATACCCTATCTTTCACAAGCAAAATTATCATTGTATCCTGCCACTTTGTTTCCTTTATAATAAAAATACATAAAAAATAGAATCAAGTTTAAATCATTGCTTAGCCAAAGGAGTAAATCATGACAATCATAAAAAAATTGAATCTGACTAAGTATAGCAATTTGGCTGTACTGAACCAGCCAGCTGATTATCATTTGTTCGATGGTTATAAAACGGAAATTTCCGGTGACCATGATGCAATTTTCATTTTTGTTGAAAGTATTGAGGATATGGCGGGACACACACAAAGCATCATTAATGGTCAGCACTTGCAAGAAAAAGGTTACTTATTTTTTGCTTACCCGAAAAAAGGGAACAAGCGCTATAATACATATGTTCATAGAGATGACATCTTCCCTGCAATGAAGGTTGGCGAAGATGGATATGTGAAAAATAGCGATATTAAATTTTCGAGAATGGTCAGTATGGATGATGTTTTTACGGTCGTTGGATTAAAGCGCGAAAAGAAGCCAGCCAAAAAGTCTTCAGCAGCTAGTCAGTGTGTGGCTGATTACGAGGACAACGTCCATGATGTTGAAAAATCACTAACAGATTATCCAAATGAGCAACAATTTTATAAAGAACTCACCCCTGGCTACCAAAAAGATTGGGCTCGATTCATTTTTTCAGCGAAGCAAGAAAAAACGCGCGAAAAACGTGCAGCACAGATGGTCGAGGTCTTATCACAAGGGTATAAAACCATGGATCTGTTCCGCCAAAAAAAGAAATAGAGTCGGGAGTATATGATGAATATTAAAGTAGATGACCTAACAGGTTCTGAAGTGGTTTCATTGATCGGGGAGCATTTGCACGGAATGACGCTTCACTCCCCTCCCGAGAGCATTCATGCTCTGGGACTCGAGGAATTGAGAAAACCTGATATTACCTTCTGGACGGTCTGGAATGAGGGGCAGCTGATGGGCTGCGGTGCATTGAAAGAGCTTGATTCCCATCATGGTGAGCTCAAATCGATGAGGACCGCCAGTGCCCACCTGCGAAAAGGCGTCGCACAGGCAATGCTCGAGCACATCATCAAGGAAGGCAGGGACCGCGGCTATTCAAGACTAAGCCTGGAAACTGGTTCAATGGAGGCATTCCTCCCTGCGAGGAAGCTCTATGAAAAATACCGCTTTGTCTATTGCTCTCCATTCGGTGATTATATAGAAGATCAGAACAGTGTATTTATGACGCTGGAACTGTAAAGGAAAGGGCGGCTCACCAATATGTAGCCGCCCTTTTCTCATTGAATTTACGCTGCTGGATTTACTTCTAGTTCAACCTTGATCTTGATGTCTTTGCCGACTAGTACGCCGCCTGTTTCAAGTGGAGCATTCCATGTAAGGCCGAATTCTTCGCGGTTCACTTTCGCTTCCGCTTCGAAACCGTATACTTCCACGCCCCATGGGTTTGTGCCTTTGCCGCCGAACTCCACATCGAATGTGACTGGCTTTGTTACATCCTTGATTGTCAGGTCACCCGTTACTTTGTAATCATCGCCATCTCGAGTGATGCTAGTAGATTTGAAATCGATTGTTGGATAGTTTTCAACATCAAAGAAGTCTGCTGATTTCAAGTGGTTTTCGCGGTCTTCGTTACGTGTATCAATGCTTGCTACATCAATTTTGAATGCAATTGAAGCTGTTGTTAAATCTGTTAGGTCTGCTGCTTCAACATCCGCTGAATACGAACCAAATTGTCCTTTTACCTTCGAAACCATCATGTGTTTCACTTCAAATCCGATTGCTGAGTGTGCCTGGTCTACTACAAATTTAGCCATACTAAAATCCCCCTGTTATGTTATTATCTCGAATTCGAGATATTATTCTAAAAAATAAATCTCAAAATCAATTATTTTTAATTCGAGATAAATTTATCATGAAATCGACTCAGCTGTCAACAATAATTTTCCATAACACTTTCAGGCCCAGGAAGATCAGGCTATCACTATAAACCCTTCAAGGTTACGACGATTTCCCCGGCAAGTTCCTTATGTACTGTGACATCCCAAATTACGAAGGCAGCAAGGAGAATAAAATACATGAATACATACCATTTAAAATATTTCTTTGGTCGTAAAGGAGTAAAAAATAGCGCGATAAAAACGGCTGCGAAAAATGAAATAAGATATATGTTCATTTTCCACAGTTGATTCGCCTCATTAATCGGCATCATGATTTCAAGCGCTTCCTGAGCTGTAACCTGCCTTTCATCCACCTGCTTGTCCCAAACCCCTTTTTCAATGGTCATCGTCATCGTTTCCTGATTGAATTGATACTGTACACCTGACAGATTAAAGCCCGTTTGCTTCGTAAAAAGCAAAAGCGAGATAACAATCAAAAAATAAACCATTAACGGGAGAAACCGTTTATCGAATTTTATAATGGGACCTCCTCCTTTTCTACAAGCCTAATTTCTTCTATCAACCACTTTTCTGTCTTATCGTAAAAGTCGCCACTCCTGGCCAAGACAAATTGATAGTTACTTTCTAGATTCTCGACTGTAAGATATGTAAGAAGAATTTTTCCTTTTTCAGTACTAAATTCATCAAGATTCATGACCACTCCAGGACTCCAATCAAGACTAGTATATTTGAAGTTAATTCTGCATGGGCAATTGTAATCTTGATCAAGGTAGCCAAAACTTGTAAAATTATCAACTCCGATTAATTTAAATACATCTTGAAATTCTCCCACAGCTTTATAGGTCTCAACGACATCGATCGCATCCATGAAGTCCTCATATTGGATGGTGGATTTCGCTGCCGCTAGTTCATCTTCGAGGTTTGAAAGATTTTCGGCCAATGTTTCATTTTCATTCTTCAAATCTTCAGTCATCCTCGACCGTCTTTCGATTTCTTCTTCTAGACTAGTAACTTTCTTTTCAAGTCGCTCTTGTTCCTCCTCAAGCCTCGCTGCAGAATCTGCTGTTCGCGCATTATCCAAAAGAGCAATCGCCGTAATCACTAATAAAATGATGAGAGCCGATGTTTTAAAGTCCTTTTTCCAGTTCATTGGTAACCCTCCCATTCAAAAATGATAATCAAAATATAATACGAATCTCCTATCCATTAGTTTCAAAATAATCAAAAAATACCCACCTCGTCCTTTACGAGGTGGGTATCGTTTATTTAAGCTCAAAATAGTCCATCGTAGAAGTCTCTACAAACCCGCAGGACTTATATAGGTTCAGTGCATTTGCGTTTTCCGCCGCTACCTGCAGCATGATCTCCTGGGCGTTTGCTTCCTTCAACTTTTCAATGGCAAGCAAAAGAAGCGCTCTTCCGTACCCCTTGCGACGGTGCTCCGGCAGCACACCGAGACCGAAGATAGCACCAAGTTTCGCTGTCAGCTGCAGATTCACCTTCCCAATGATTACCCCTTCTTTTTCAACAAGATAAGAAGTCATCCCGCGCTTTTCCTCTACCTCAGGCAAAGGCATGTCATCTGCATTGACTTCTTCTTCTTCATTAAAATAAATCGCGTTCTGCCGGGCGATTTCCTTTGCATCCGCATTCGTAGCTTTCCTGAAGACAATGCCCGCCAACTGTTCTGGAGTCGTGACTGAAGCATCTTTTTTCAAGAACATCTCAAATTCAGAATGCTTGTATTGCGCACCAGCTCCGGCAATGAATTGCTGTCCGGATTCCGAGTTGCGGTCACAGAGCAGCAGCATGCTGCCTGAATCCCTGCGCTTCCATTCAGCCAGGACCAACTCAAACAACCTGGTGAACACACCCTGGCGCCGGTACTCAGGATGCACCATCCCATTCACTTCCCACGGACCGCCAAAGCTGCAAATCCCCATATATCCAATCAACAACTCCCCATCGAAGTACATGAACTCATTTATATCCTGAACACCACCGCCGCTGCCATCACTGACCCCGAGCTTATAATCAAGCTCAAGTTTCAGTGCCGTTTGATCCGCTTGAAGGCACCGTTCCTGAAGTTCATTGATTATTTTATAATCCTCACTATCGATGTTTTCTTTAAGTTTGATCCATGTTTCAAGTATTTTTCCCACTGTAAGCACTCTCCAAATCCTTTTTCGTTGTTTAATTTATTCGCTTAACCAATCGTCCACTCCTTTTTTTGTCAAACAAAAGATTTTTAATCAAAACAGAAAAAAGCTGCCGGGATTTCCCGGCAGCCAATTTATTTTAAATGGGGATGTGGAATAAAGTTAAGCTGCGTTGCGAGTGGCTTCTTCTCCGCGCTTGAAAACTGTTTTGCGGATGTATGGTACCACCCAGCGGTCTAAACCGTATTTGCCAGCGTTGTAACCTGCGAACAGGATGATGAATCCGAAGAAGATGTCAGTTGGATTGTGAGATACAGTACCTGCCAGGAAGAAGCTGAAGTTCATCACCAAACCGAAGAACATTGCAGCAGTTGTCAGTGTACCAAGGATTAAACCAAGCCCAACCAGGAATTCGCCCAGCGGCACGATTGTATTGAAAATATCCACATTCGGGATCGCGAAGTTTTCAAGGAAGTTCACGTACCAGCCGTACACTGCGTTTCCGTCTGGACCTTTAACCGGATTTGCCACCGCATTATTCAAGTAACCAGAAGCGTCGAAACCTTCACCTGTCAATTTGCCCCATCCAGCAGTCATCCAGTTGTATCCAAGCCATACCCTAATGACAGTCAATATACCAGCAGCAACATTGTTTTCTCTTAACCATTTAGCAAACATGTTCCTCACTCCAATAATTTATTTAGTATTAGTACACCTATAAGATATCAAATAAATCTCGAAAATAGGGTTATTTGTGAATGATTTCACATTTCTGTTGAAATGTTTTGAACAAATTATGACAAGGCCTCCTTATCTGCAAACACACCCCTTTTAAATTTATAAAAGGCTGTTTTCATAAGATTGGTGTTAAGATTCCAAAGCTCATTTTAACGTCATATGCGGCCATTTTGCAGATCGGTATAAGTTTGCATGCTCTTTTCACACAAAAGGGGCAACTTCACGAAGAAAAAAAGGAAATCCTATTTTGCAGTCAAAAAGCAATAAAGTTTGAGAAAGAGTCTTATAAAAAATTCTCTTTCACCCTGCATATCGCTCCAATTTCAAGCCATCATAAAGACGAATACACAACAAGGAGTGAACGGAATGAAAAAATCATTAATCCTCGCAGGCTGTGCAGTTTTCACCTTGGGACTGGCTGGATGCGGAGCGAATAACAATGCAGCAGATGACAATGGGCAACAGCGCGTCCAGATCAACCAGGTTCGTCGCGGCCCGACTACAGAAGAAAATAGACTTCAGCTTGCTGACCGCGCGGAACGTCAGGTAGAACAGATGCCGGAAGTAGACGACGCCCGTGTCATCATCTCGGAGAATAATGCGTATGTTGCCGTAAGACTGGCGGACGATAATAACGGGAATGCTGAGGTCAATGATGCTTTGGATGGAAACGGCAGAACCTTCGCAGAAAATGGCCGAGTAGACCAGGATGACAACCCCGCAGGAAACGACGGAACCATTGACGGCCATGGTGATGCCGGAGATGAAACAGACAGAAATACCGCTCGTGGAGATGGATTGGAGCGCGAAATTGAACAAAAGGTCCGCCAATCTCAAAGAGGGATTGACAATGTGTACGTCTCTGTAGACAATAATGCCTTTGACAGAATGGGTACATTCGCAGATGATATCCGCAATAACAGAAACAGAGACGGTTTATTTGATGACTTCAGAAACACAATGGGCAATTTCTTTGGAAGATAATTTCATTAAAAGCGATGAGGCATAAAAAACGATGAGGCATAGGATTGATTATCCTATGCTTTGCTTTTTCAGGCTGGATTAGCTCCCTGGATATAAAAAACGGCTGCCGAGTAATGTTCGGCAGCCAAATTATATTAAAGGGGGATTTAACTAAGTTAAGCAGCGTTTCGTGCCGTTTCTTCTCCGCGCTTGAAAACAGTTTTGCGGATAAATGGTACGACCCAGCGGTCTAAACCGTATTTACCAGCATTGTAGCCTGCGAACAGGATGATGAAGCCGAAGAAGATGTCAGTTGGGTTGTGAGATACAGTTCCGGCCAGGAAGAAACTGAAGTTCATCACTAGACCGAAGAACATGGCAGCAGTTGTCAGAGTTCCAAGCAGTAATCCAAGCCCAACAAGGAATTCTCCTAGTGGAACGATGAAGTTGAACAAGTCGACGTTCGGGATCGCGAAGCTTTCCAGGAAGTTCACGTACCAACCGTACACGGCATTTCCGTCTGGACCTTTAACCGGATTTGCCACAGCATTTTTCAGGTAACCGGATGCGTCGAAACCTTCACCCGTTAATTTACCCCATCCAGCAGTCATCCAGTTGTATCCAAGCCAGATTCTTATAACAGCCAATAGACCAGCAGCAATATTGTTTTCTCTTAACCACTTTGCAAACATGTTCCTCACTCCAATAAGTTATTTAGTATTAGTACACTATTAACATATCAAATTTTCATCAAATAAATACTGCGTTGTGACATTAGTCACAATTCTGTTGAAAAGCTTTGAACGAATTATGTCAGCGGGATGATTTCGAAGATATAGCCCGCTATTTTCGTGGTTAATTGTAAATTTCAAAAGGCTTGTCTATACTGGAAATGATGATATCAGAATCTTCAAACTATAAAAAGTGGCAAATCATATGAAACTAGGTGCGTTTTCTGTAAGCTTGACTGTAAAAGACATTAAAGCTTCAAAATCTTTTTATGAAAACCTGGGTTTTAAAGCTCTGGGAGGAGACATCAATCAAAATTGGCTGATCTTGAAGAATGAAAATTGCATTATCGGACTGTTTCAGGGGATGTTTGAAAAGAATATCCTTACCTTCAATCCGGGCTGGGATCAAAATGCCGAGAATCTGGAAAGCTTCACGGATGTTCGCGAACTTCAAAAGCAGCTTAAAAGAAACGGAGTAAAGTTCCTTACTGAAGCAGATGAATCCGGGGAAGGTCCGGCTCATTTCACTATTGAAGATCCTGATGGCAATCAGATTCTTGTTGACCAGCATAGATAATTACATATTTTAAAAGATCGAAGGGAGATGCTTTGATTATGTACGAACTGAAAACCAGGGAGAACGATAATAGTGTCATCGAGTTCATTGAAAATGTCGATAACCCTAAAAAACGGGAGGACGCGTATAGACTGTTAGATATTTTCACAGAAACAACAGGCTACCCGGCGAAAATGTGGGGTCCGAGCATCATCGGATTTGGATCCTATCATTATAAATATGACTCTGGCCACGAAGGTGACGCACCACTTGTTGGCTTCTCACCTCGGAAGGCGAAAATCAGCTTGTATTTTGCTACAGGCGACACCGAAAGAGAAGTGTTATTGAAAGAATTCGGCAAACATACATCCGGGAAAGCATGTGTGTACATAAATAAAATAGCGGATATTGATGTGGATGTTTTAAAAGCTTTGATCCATCAGTCTGTTGCATTTTTAAAAGAAAGATATCCCACTGGATAAGGAGAAACCAAAATGGAACCAATCACAGTACCAGACCTTACAGCAAGGCCGCTCGGTTTTAAAGTGGAACGGTTAATGGAGTCCCCGGCTGATAGCCTCTACCAAGCGTGGACTGAAAAATTAGATACATGGTTTGCCGCACCCGGAACGCTGATCATGAAGGCGGAGGTCGATGCCGTATTCTTCTTTGAGACCGTCTTTAAAACCGAAGAAGATCTAGTTGAACAGCGACACCCGCATTATGGAAGATTCCTTCGTTTGGTACCTGACCGCTTGATTGAATTCACCTGGCTGACAGGCGCTGGAGGAACAGAAGGTGCCGAGACCGTTGTGACAATCGAGCTGGAACCAGTCGAAAACGGCACACAGTTAAGCCTGACACACAAAGGTTTTCCAAATGAACAATCCAAAAGCCAGCATGATTCAGCCAGGAAAATGATTCTTGAACATCTCGATCAGAAAATGATGGAAGATAGGTAGGTAGTGATTAGGGGGCTGTCATGATTAATGGCAGCTTTTTATCTTTAGAATAGCTCAAACTCCCCGCTTCGTGCTTATAGAGCTTTCTATGAGGCCTTTAATGGAGCTCTCCCCCCCTTTTCAAACTTATAGAATCTTTCTATAGGACCTTTTACTGGATTAAACTTCATTTCGGGCTTATAGAATCTTTCTATAAGACCTTTTTCAAGACCAAACTCCATTTCGGGCTTAGAGAATTTTTCTATAGGACCTTTTTCAAGACCAAACTCCATTTTCGGCTTATAGAATCTTTCTATAGAACCTTTTTCAGGACCAAACCCCATTTCGGGCTTATAGAATCTTTCTATAGGACCTTTTTCAGGATTAAACTCCATTTTGGGCTTATAGAATCTTTCTATAGAACCTTTTTCAGAATCAAACTCCATTTTGGGCTTATAGAATCTTTCTAAGGACCTTTTTCAGAATCAAACTCTCCCTTTTAACCCCAACCTGCAACAAAAATGTAAATAACTGGACTCTTTATAGTCATATAAAACGGGAATATAGAGGTCAAGAGGAGTTACTTACCGAATGGAGGGAAACGACGATGAAGAAATCGACCAAGAATTTTGTTTTGGCTTCTTTGCTTTCAGCTGGCGGAGCCGTTTTGCTGACAGCTGCATACAGGAAAAGCCAGCGGGATGCGATTCGTTTTCTTGAGGATACAGACATGAGGAACAGCGAGAAAATCGATCAGAGTAATAATAAAACCTCGCCGATTTGTGGCGAGGTTTTCATGTTGAACAACGGATTCCTATGCCGCCTTCATTCTCTCTTTTTTACCATGCAAAAAGTGATAGATAAAGACTCCTGCTATGATTAAAGGCACCATTGCCAGATACAATCCGCTGTATCCGAAATCCGGAATCATGTATCCCAGCAGGAATGGTCCGAAGCCAATTCCGGTATCCATCATGATGAAAAAGGTCGACGTGGCCATTCCCATACGGTGCGGGGGTGTCTTCTTAATGGCGATTGTCTGTGCGACAGATTGGAAATTGCCATATCCTAACCCAATGAGCGCCGCTCCCAGCAGGAACACGGCACTGGATTGCGCCTGGCTTAGTGCATACATCCCAAGGGCAAAGGCAATCAATGCCGGATACACAACGCTATTCGCACCTTTTGCGTCCATCAGCTTCCCGGTGAATGGACGGGAAAATAAGACGGCCATCGCATACACGAAGAAGTACATGCTGCCTGCCTCTGTCAATTCAGCTTCCTTCGCAAATGACGCGATGAATGATAGTGTACCTGAATAGGCAAGCGCAATGACGAACATGACAATCGAGACCGGCAATGCGTTTGGCTCTAAATAGTTTGCCAGACTGAAACTCTTGCTTTTATTTGCTTCTCCCTGATTATCCACAACCGGTTCATTTACCATAAGGGCGATTGGCAAACTAGCCAGCCCGACGATAAGGGAAAAAATGAACATGCTCTGATAGCCAAACTCATCGATCATTGCGAGGCCAATCAACGGACCAACCGCGGTTGATAAAATCACACTCAAGCTGAAATAGCTGATTCCTTCCCCTTTCCTGCTCGCAGGAACAACCTGTGCCACAATCGTCCCCGTAGCTGTTGCCGCAAACCCAATCCCGACACCATGGAGGAAACGGACGATCAGGAGGACATAGATATTCGATGGAATTAAATATAGTGCAGTTATCAGAACGAAAAACAAAATCCCCCCGATCAACATCTTCTTGCTGCCAATCCTCGCAATTTCCTTGCCGGCATACAATCTGGCAAAAAGAACCCCAATGATGAAAATGCTGGACGCCAATCCTGCCATGCTCGTTGAAGCTCCATACGTATCAGTCGCGTAGGAAGCCATTGTGACAATCAATAAATACATCGAAAGCATCATAACGAAATTCACAAGAGAAATCGAAATGAAATCCTTCGTCCATAATTTTTCTTTTTCCATACGTTCACCTTCAAACTCTAAGATGTAAAATAATATTTCGAAAACCGAATTAATTATACCTTTTTACATCATAAATGTCCATGGTGGTGAACCAGCAGGGGGCATGTCCAAATAAAAAAAAGACTGAATCCGCATGGAATCCAGTCTGTCGTGCTTATTTAGGCAGCAAAACCTTGTCGATCACATGAATGACACCGTTTGATGCTTCAACGTCAGGGGTTACGACGTTCGCATCGTTTACTTGAACAGGGTCAAGTGCAATCGTGACATTCTTCTTCGCAAGTGTCTGCGCCTGCATTCCTTCCTTTAAGTCTCCTGACATGACTTTACCAGGAAGCACATGGTACAGCAGGATATCCTTGAGATCCTGTCTTGCTAATAACTCATCTGCTGTAATCCCTAAATCCTTCAGAAGCTTATTAAACGCCTCATCCGTCGGTGCGAACACTGTGAATGGCCCTTCACCTTTCAGGGTTTCCACCAGTCCAGCTTTCTCCAGTGCAGCCGCGAGGATTTTAAAATTGCCTGCTGCTACAGCCGTATCAACAATATCCTTCTTGCTTCCAGCATTGTCCGCAGCATAACCAGGATTTGCAATGGACACTACCATCATCATTGCAAAAAGAACTACCGCAAATTTCTTCATCATCTGAATCACTCCTTTTTCCAATAGAGGCATGCATATCCTCTGTATTTTACAAAAGGTAGTATTCTACATAGTTGGATATTTATCCATGAATTTAAGATATTAAAAGTCCTTGAAACCTTATGCATTGTTCAATCGTAAAATCAGATAAATAAAAATGGTTTTGGAAGGATGATTCCAGTGCACTATGCGAAAGAATGTCCTAAATGCGGCGGAACGGAAATCGGGAAAGGTAAACATGATGGATATGCTGTCATGCGACCTGCGAACAGGGTAATGAGCCTCGGCTCCGAGATTCTCCACATTATCTGCACGGACTGTGGATATATCATTGAAAGCTATGTGAGTAAGCCGGAAAAATTCAAATAAAGGGCTGCCAGCAATACCGGCAGCCCTTTTCTTCTATTTACTCAGACATAATGTCTTCCATTTCCTTAAACTCTTCTTTTACAGCTTTGCCTGGTCCGGTTGTGATTTTACTTACAACAATGACGGCAATCAAGCTCAAGAAGAATCCAGGGACCATTTCATACAGGAATGCTGACAATCCATCGATGCTAATCCAGATAATGACCGTAAGTGCACCGACAACGATACCGGCTAGCGCACCCCAACGGTTCATCTGCTTCCAGTACAAGCTCAGGAGCATGACTGGCCCGAATGCGGCACCGAAACCAGCCCATGCATTACCGACCAATGAAAGGATCGTATCGTTAGGCGTGTAAGAAAGTGCGATACCTACCAATGCGACTAGCAATACGGATGCACGGCCGACGAATACCAATTCTTTGTCACTTGCTTCTCGGCGGAAAAACGCTTTGTAAAAGTCCTCCGTCAACGCACTTGAAGTAACAAGCAACTGGGAAGATATTGTACTCATGATCGCGGCCAAAATCGCAGCGAGAAGGAATCCAGTGATATAAGGATTGAACAGGATATTCGCAAACATGATGAATACTGTTTCTGGATTTTCAAGCGTTACATTGTTCACTTGTACGTAAGCAATCCCGACAAGTCCGACTGCCAAAGCACCAATGATGGATACAATCATCCAAGTCATCGCGATTCTGCGCGCAGGCTTAAGCTCATCCATTGATTTGATCGCCATAAAGCGCACAATGATATGCGGCTGGCCGAAGTAACCAAGGCCCCATGCCAATAGCGAAACGATTCCAAGGAATGTCGTACCTTTGAAAAGATCCATCATTGTAGGATCAATGGCACTTACTGTATCCATGACATTCGTTGGTCCTCCGAGCTCTGTAAAAGCAACCACAGGCACCAAGACAAGTGCAAGGAACATGATGACCCCTTGAACAAAGTCAGTCAAACTAACAGCAAGGAAACCGCCGAATAGTGTATAAACGATAACGACACCAGCTGTCACGAACAAGCCCATACGATAATCAAGCCCAAATGCTGACTCAAACAAAGTACCGCCTGAAACTAGACCCGCTGAAGTATACAGCGTGAAGAAAATGATGATAACAACTGCAGATACAGACTTAAGGATTTTCGTCGTATCTGAAAAGCGGTTTTCAAGAAAATCGGGGATTGTGATTGAGTCATTTGCCAACTCCGTATACGTTCGAAGTCTTGGAGCTAAGATGAGGTAGTTCAAATAGGCACCAATCGATAATCCAACTGCGATCCAGGCACTGGAAATACCTGAAGTGTACATTGCTCCTGGCAAGCCCATCAGCATCCAGCCACTCATGTCAGATGCGCCAGCTGATAGAGCCGTTACCGACGGTCCAAGACCACGTCCGCCAAGCATATAATCTGATAGATCAGATGTTTTGCGGTATGCATACAATCCAATCAGGATCATTGCAATAAAATAAATTCCTAAAGATATAAATACTTCAAAAGTCACCAAATCTCTCCTTTTCGTTTTCCCTAAACGAAATAATTAACATAGTGGTTAAAAAAGTAGGCCATTGTTCAAGAAAAATAGATTCTTAATCAAGTAAGTTAGAAAGAGCTAACCAGCCGAACCACACAGAAAAAATCCTTATGTTAATTATGCCGTCCAAGTTTTTCCTGCCCTCATAGGGCTTACGGTTATTAAACCTATCAAACATCCAGAATTGTTTCAAGGATGTTACAGGATATTGAGAACAAGCAAAAACCGCGCCCTGACTAGTCTGTTAGGAATGGTAACGCTTTCAAAATTTATTGAAGTAAATATATTATGAATATTCAGAAATAGTAATATAGCGAGTAATCAAGTACTTTTCCGCAAAATAAAAACTCCCTTGAAGCAGGAAGTTTTTCTGATGAAAAAGATAATGATTGCATTGTTGAGTTTAGTATTTGCACGGTCTTTTGGAATAATTGCACGCTCGTTCATGTTCATTGCACGGTACAAAACGAAAATTGCGCGCTCAATCCGATTAATTGCACCTTCATCCATATTTAGGAAAAACCCCATCGTAATTTAATACTTTTAATGTGATGAATGACTGAACAGGTAAATCGCCATCGACAGACTGCCGATTCCGAGGACGATCAGGCTAGCATAAAACACTTTCCTCCATGTTTCCCCAATGAAATAGATGTTCAGTAAAAAGTAATAAAGAATGGCACTTCCTCCGATGAACAGGAAATACTCTTTGAGATATTTTGCCGGCATCGGATTGGTGACACTGGTCAGTGCCAGTCCGGCAAAGATGAAGACACCGATGATGTTCAAGATTTTTTTGAAATCCGCTTCCGGGGTCCTCTCTATTTTAATATTTTGTGATGTCTGTATTTTCGTTTCCATCCTACCACCTCAATTATTATTAAGTCTTCTTTGTTCTACGATTCAAATCATAAAATGTTCCGTCAAAATAAAGTTAACTTTTCCCAGACGGGACATGTACCCTTACCAATACTTTTTTCCTACATATTCTATAAAGACCAACTAAAAGGAGGAGGTTATATGAAACTTTATTTAGATCCTGGCCATGGCGGCTCGGATCCGGGAGCACAGGGAAACGGTCTTCGGGAAAAAGACTTGAACCTGGATATCGCGCTGAAAATCCGTTCGATTCTGGAAAACAACTATGAAAATATCGATGTCAGAATGAGCAGGACAAGCGATGTGACGAAAAGTCTCGATCAGCGTACAAATGAGGCCAACTCCTGGGGCGCTGACTTTTACCTATCGATCCACACCAATTCCTTCAACGGCTCTGCCCGTGGATACGAAGACTATATCTACATCGGTCTTTCAGATAATTCAGCAACCGCGAGATACCGAGACATCATCCACACGGAAGTTATGAAGCTGAACCAGCTTAGCGACCGTGGCAAGAAAAAAGCCGATTTCCACGTACTTCGCGAATCCGCAATGGATGCCATGCTTTCAGAGAATGGCTTTATCGATAATACTCAAGACGCTGCCCTGATGAAACTGGAATCCTGGCGGCGCAATGTTGCCCAGGGACATGCGAACGGTATTGCAAAAGCGTTCAATCTTACGCCAACACAGAAAGATGAACGTGGAACGCTGTATAAAGTGATTGCCGGTTCCTTTAAAAGCAGAGAAAATGCAGCTGAACGTGAATCGTTCCTCCAATCAAAAGGCATTGAGAGCTTCGTCTTGAAGTCAATCTCCGGCGAAACCTGGTATCGTGTACAAGCTGGTGCTTTTTCAAGCCGCAAAAATGCGGAATCCCGTGTCCGGGAAATTGAAGGCAATGGAATCGATGCGTTTATCACGACTGACTAAATTAAAGACAAGGGAATCGATGCGTTTATCACGACTGACTAATATGTATTCCGCGGCCGAATCCTATATGGATCCGGCCAGTTTTTCGTCCTTTTTTCATTTAGATCTCCATCGTCCATCTTTCCTCTTGCGTCTTTTTCAGCTGCTTCTCTGTTTCTTCTGGATAAACTGTACGGAATTTATGTTGGTCGGCAGGAATGATCTCCACCATTTTCGCAATCATATCCTCAGGATCAAACTGGTCCTTCAGCGCCTCTTCCTGCTTTTCCATATCTTCTTTCCGTGTAAAATTCTTTTCCTCATCGTACCACTTCCACTTTTCCTCGGCCGCCCGCTTGTTGAAGCCTGTTTCATATGCGCCAGGGTTAATCGTCGCTACTTTTACATTGTGCTTTTCCAACTCTGACTTCATGGTTTGCGCGATTCCCTCAATCGCATGCTTCGTGGCCGTATATGGCCCGACATACGGTGTAGCTGAAATACCTGCCATCGAGCTCATGAAAATGATTTTACCGTTTCCTTTTTCCACTAGCTTCCGTGCTGCTATCTGCACAGTTTCCAAAGTAGCGAAGACATTCACTTCAAATAGCGCGCGAATCCGGTCCATCGGCACCTCAGCCAGCGGCCCGCCCTCATTGATCGCCGCATTGGCAACAAACACATCAAAGTCGTAGTCATTAATCTGTTCACGATCCCGCTCATTCGTAATATCAAGCTTGAACACTTCCATATCAAGCCCCTCTGCCTCCGCTTCCCTCATCAGATCTGTTTTCTGGGATGTCAGCTCAGTCGTCGCAATCACCCGGTGTCCTTTTTTCGCAAGCCCAAGGGAAGCTCCCCTGCCAAGCCCGCTGCCAGCACCGGTAATAAAAATCGTTTTAACCATGCCCGAAATTCCTCCTATCAATATGAACTAATAGTTTCATCTTCCCAGGAGGCAGTCTTGTAAAACATTTATCCTTTGGAGCCATGCAAAAAGCCCAGAGAGAATTTATCCCCCTGAGCTCTTACATTACTTTTTTAAAATGAACCTAGAAATAGCTAGACCCTTAACGACCCACGGAAACCCCTGGCACCATAATAGGAATCCGCTCCATTGTGGTACACAAAAACCGTGTCATAGCGGCGATCGCAAAAAAGTGCCCCGCCGAGTTTTCTAATATTCTCCGGTGTTTGCACCCAGCTCGATGTTTTCAGATCGAAATTCCCAAGTTTCTGCAGCTCCCGGTATTGTTCTTCCGTTAAAAGTTCAATGCCCATGGCAGTTGCCATATCCATGACGCTATTTTCAGGCTTGTGTTTTTTTCTTGCCTCCAGTGCTTCCCGGTCGTAACAAACACTTCTGCGGCCTTTAGGACTTTCCGCTGAACAATCATAAAAAATGTATTCGCCTGTCTCTGGATCAAGGCCAACAACATCGGGTTCCCCGCCAGTTGCTTCCATTTCATTGAGTGACCACAATTTTTCACTATTAGTTTCAAGCCTAGCTTGTACACTAGCCCATTCAAGACCTTCATGTCTGTTCATATTTTTCTCGAAACGAGCTTTCAAAGTTTCTAGCAGTTCTCCCTGTTGTTCTCGTGACAACTCTCTGTTTCCCTTTGCCATATTAACTCCCCCTTGTTTTCATGCACAATTGCCGATTCTTGAATGTTACTTTTTTAACTGCGCAAGATCCATTACTCTAGTTTTGCTACCCCTAATGCTAAATGTTCCCACAGTACCTCTTCAACTTTTTCAACCAATTCCTTTTGACATTCTACGACTAACACCACTTCCGACTTTTTCCCTTTTACAACCCTATTTCTTTTATGTACAACTTTATAAATGATGTAGTCGATGATAAAGCCAAGTATAAATCCAGTTGCCGCGCCAATGAGCCCCCAATAAATGGGCCCCCATTCTAAAATAAACCCTACACTTGCGCCAACGACAGAAAAGGCCGTTCCAATCGCTGCTCCCTTGTCAAATAGGCTAATACCATCAGCACGATGAAGGGTATCAAATAATCTCCTTTCCTCCACTCTATTAATAAGGGGAACAGCAAGAATACTTTCTTTTTTCACACCGACTTTTTCCAAAGAAGTGATGGCAAGTTCAAGATAGGAGGAATGCTCAAAGGTTGAGAAAATCTGCAATTATTTCACCTCATCCACCGAAACAGGAATTTTCACCCGAGATTGTTGATAATTTTCTTTAATATATTTTCGTTGTTCACTTTCAAACAGTTTATTATTTTCAACCGTATTGACATATGAATCATAAATAGCAAACCCGTAATGAGAAGGCAAAAACAGGAGCCATTGCGGATCAAGGACTTGTGTCGCCTGGCTAATATCCCCTAGGAAAAGCAGATGAATTGCAACCAGGATCTTTGAAAAATACACAAAAACAATCATAAATATCAATGTAAAAATCGCAGTGATCACTCGATGGATATACAATTGACCCAACCCTGGCGTAAGTATAGACCATACAATGGCATTGAGCGGTCTTCTTTTATCTAAATAATTTATCTCTAACGCACCAATGACAAATGAATTGAATTCCGCATCCTCTCGTTCCGCTAATATGAACACTCTATTCATATCAACCGTGGTTCGGTAACTATCCCAAATCGCAAAAATATAAACTGGAATATACATAAGTGTCCATCTTGGATCAAGAACGTCTTTTGCCATCTCTATATTCCCGGTAAAAGAAAAAACCAAAGCCTGGTTTATGTTAGCCATATTATTAACTAAAATCTCCCAAATAAATAAAGCATAACCTCTAAGATATTTAGACAGAAGAAGATGGCCGAATCCTGGAAACGCGGCTGACCACCAGGCAATAATAAAGGGATTGCGGAGATGAAGTTGAGTTGTACCAAGGGTACTAACGTGTGCTTTAAACCTCCGTGCTCTTCGGGAAGGATTAACTGAACTTGTCGGATTGAAATTCAGCATAAATATAGCCTCAACTTTTTTATATGTTAAGGCTATCTTTTAATAAATCTGGTAATTTTATTCAGTGATTCTGAAGTATGAGCAATGAGACGGTTAAACTTTAAATTACTGACCCTTATCGGAACTGCTGCACATTGCGACAGCAATTATATCCCCTTCCCCTTATCATCCCTGAATGCGTCCCAAACCATTATAGCTACAAGAACAGTGAACAGGCCATTTCCAACATACTTCAGCGTTTCGGAATCAGAACCGTAAGACACAATAAAAGAACTTACAATCATAAGAAACACGATAAACAGTTTAGTATTTCTTTTCAAACCTGTCCCCCCTGGACAAAATTACTTTTTGAATTTCAAGGTCCTTCTTACTGCGAGCAAGATATATAGAAGTAAGGCATACAAAGTGATGCTTATCATGTAAAAAATCGCCTGTGGTTTACTCGATTCACTGGTGACTCCGTGGAGTTTGTTATGGTCATCAATCGATATAAAATACGACCAGATGAAATTTAAAGTGATGATCAACATAAGCAATGCCAGAATGGCCTTTTTATGTAAAAGCAGTCTAGTTAAACTCTCCTTAAAAGCCTTGGAGACTGTCACCTTTGAGTTTCCTTCGACACTGATCTTATTGTTAAAAGGCGTTAAGAAGTAAACCATCAAGCCTCCCCAGACAATACCAAAAACCACTAATTCAGCAAATGACATTTAGATTCCTCCACATATCGGCAAATTCTATCGACTTATGGTTTTCTTTCTACTGTTTTGCTTCTAGGTATTTTTTATAAGCGCCCGGGTTTTGCAAATGTTCAGGAACGGTTTCATGTGGCTGCTCCTGCCCCATCTCTTGTACTTTTCCAACCTCAGGCGATATAGCCGCAAGCCTTTTCCGGACGTCATTCAGTAAGTAAATCCCTCTAAATAGGCTGCCTGCAATAATCCCGAAGGCAAGGATGCCGCCTACAATCGGCCCCATAACAAATAGAAGGTAACCTAGAATGACACTTAACAGTAGGGATAAAAACAAATACATGCCAACCTTTGCCCCCATTTCTAGCTTAATAAAATGAAATGATCCCTAAATTCTCTATCATTGATCGATATCCTGGTCCTTAAATCCCTGGTTCGCAGCACATACTCTTTGATCCCGATAAACTCCGATTCAGCAATCAAATAGAATTGCGTCCCTTTTTCCAAACCCTTAAAGTCGCTTTTTAACATATATCTCTTCATTATTATTCTTGTAACTCCTGTAAGATTCTTTTCAATAAGTTCAACAAAAAGAAGCGTGAATCCTCCCAGATTTACGCTTCCTTTGCTAAATATTGAGCTTTTACTAAAAATCCGGCGTGAAGCCCTATGGCAGCACCTAGTTTTTATACTTCACCTTGTCCAATTAGCGTGAAGCTTTTGGCGGCTGGCACACATCACATTTGCGCTGGTGATTATCCTTGAACTTCTTGAATGGTTTTTCAAAATTATTGCCGCAAGCGCATTTAAAGAGTAATTTTTGCGAAAAGCCATGATATTCTGTCGTCAGCAGCTTACTCTCTGAATTTTTCTCCACAAATTCTCTGATCTTATCAATTGTCCATCGTTTGTTCATGTTTTAATACCTCCATATATGAATCGCCAGTCGGAGGCTTTTTAGGCATCCGTGCATTTATGTTTAAAATCCACCCAAGTTCCTCATTATACCATGTGCCAACACACAATTATATAAGCTGTTCAGTCTTTATTTTCCTTCTCAAGCAACTCAATTATTCGGTCAAGCTTTTGTTCCATGCTCTTCGAATTATCAGGTCGCTTTATTACGAGTGAGCGCACAGCATAAAAAACAGCAGCAACAATACCAATCAATAGTATGAAAAAAATAAGCTGATATAAAAGATCTCCAATATTCATATTAATCCCGCCCCGTAGTTTTTTATTATCCTATAGTGTGTTTAAACTCCGCTTCCCTTTCATTCTTAATAACCATTTCAAGCGCATCTCTTGTTTCAGGATGCAGTATCATTTTTTCTGTAAGCTTTAAATTCGACAACCTTACCTTCCTGCCCCACCTTCTCGAAAAAGAACGCCAATCACAAACCATTTCAAGTAGATATTTTCTTGGCATTGGCAAGGCTAGCTTTTGATTCGGATCAACTACCCAATACTCCCAATGATGTTTATTTTTATGTTGATGATGGAGCCATGCATGCTTCCATTTCATTTCATCATAAGAATCTATATTTCTATCCAAAAAGAATTTCTTCGTATATGGCATGAATTCATTTGGATGAAATTTTGATAAGTCATGAGTAATCCCCTGTAAGTATAAACCCACTCTCCAACATTCAACTAAAACATTGACTTTATGTTCAATAATATAAAGAAGGTTTCTCCAGCAGGCTTTTAGCATAATAACCCCCTCCTTTACTTGAGTATATTGTCAGTTCTTATTCTCCTTTATAGACTGGGATTCCTCCCAATTTGTATTTGTTTGTTGTTTATATTGATTTACATTCCTCCCCTCCCGGATTTACTATTAAATTATATTATGGACAGGGGTGGTATTTTTGGAAAAGTTTAGAGTCTGTATTATTGGGACGGGGTTTGGTGCCAAAGTTCATGCGCCAATGATGGACCACCATGAAGGATTTGATGTTGTGGCAATCTCTAGTGTATCTAGGGGGAATATTGAGGAAGCACGGAAAGCCAGCGGGATTGAGAATATCTATACTGACTGGCGCGAAATGATCGAAAAGGAAACACTCGATTTAGTGGTTGTCGCTTCGGCCGTTCATTTACATAAGGAAATGGTTGCAGCTGCTTTCGAAAAGGGCGTTCATGTAGTCTGCGAAAAACCAATGGCCATGGATGTTGCTGAAACAGAAGAAATGATTACGGAAAGAGACAAGGCAGACAAACTCGGACTGATCAATCATGAATTCCGCTTTTTTCCGGCTCGGACGAAGGTAAAAGAAATCATGGAAAGCAAAAAACTCGGGGAGATTTTGCATGTTCGCTACGAGTGCTCTTTTGCCAATTATACCGGACTGACTACAAAACCGCGTGGCTGGCTCGGACAGGAGGAAAAAGGCGGCGGAATGCTCGGCGCAATCGGATCTCATATGACAGATGCTCTTCAATGGTGGCTGGACAGCTCATTTAAAGAAGTGTTTGCCCAGCTGCCAATTCACATCCCCACCCAGACTGATGAAAACGGAAATACTGAAAATCGAACGGCGGACGATGCGTTCCAAATCATCGGCTCTCTGGAAAATGGAGCTACTTTAACGCTTGAACTCCTTATTGCAGCTCGCCAAACCAATCACACATGGCGTCTTGAAATCTACGGTACGGAAGGCACGCTTGTTATGCTCGATGACAAAAAGGTGCTGCTATCCGCAGGAAATTCTCCACTTGAAGAAGTCGAGCTAGTGCCGGATCTAGAAGCCCCTCCTACTATGCCGCAAATCGCAGCAAGGTACTATAACGGCTTCCAAAGAGCTTTAGATGCACTCCATGAGACTCTGGTTTCAGGAAAGAAACACCCATACCTCGCTGATTTCGACCATGGACATTCAACTCAAAAAGTATTGGATGCAGTAAGAACCTCTGCACGTGAAGGGCGAAAAACAGAAGTAAAATAAAGGATTCCCGTTGCAGTATTCTTAACAGGCATGAGCCAGGTATTGAACTGGCTCATGCCTTTAATTATTTCAATAGTCCAGGAGTAGTTGCCCTCCATAAAAATGCCTGAAGCTGTGGCCGATGGGAAAATTTGTTTAATCAAACGTTTGATTAATAAATCCAGGTACAGGAATGATTGATTTTGCTGAAGTACAAGTCCTTTTTAAAAGCTGCTCTATCAAAGTCCTAACACGGAATTAGCTCACTTTTTAAAAGCTGCTCTATCAAAGTGCTAACATGGAATTAGCTCACCTTTTATTAGGCTTAATCCTTTGGACCTGACACTCTAAATCCGACCTTCTTCTCACAAAAAGAAAAGCCTGGTCCTTTAAGGAACAGGGCTTGTCATTCTACATATCCCGAAGCATGCTGTTTAAGGAGCTCAATTCCTCTTCAATCGCTGCCAGCCGCTTCTCCAGCGGATGCAGATTGCCTTTTACAGATTCCAACTTTTCAAGATTATGCTGAAGCTGCAAATACTCGTCCTTCAGTTCGACGATTTTATATTCAATTTCCCTTTTATCCATTGATTAGTCCCCCTGTTATGACGATTTCTTTCTTAAGAATAGCGATATCGGGGCGTTTATTCAAGATGCATGCGAAAGGCGTACTATATATTCACTTTAGATAAAAGTGTAATGCTGAAAATGGCTGCAAGACCCGTCAGGATGTTGACTAACTAGGCGATTGGACTGTCCATGCCGGCGAATAGACCGCCAGCCAAATCCCATTCAAATAATCCAATCAATAGCCAATTGAAACCTCCGACAATAAGCAATACTAATGATACCACATTCAAAGTTTTCATTTTGACACCACACATTGTATAATTTTTGTATAGATGTTCAAATTTAATTATACAAAATCTATACAATACGAACGTATATTTTATATAATTATATTTATATGTTGATTTTACAGCTTTTAACCTGCGTAATTTTTGTATAACTTTTCTATACTGATGAGTGGAGGTGAAAATATTGTATAGCATCAAGCAGGTATCAGAACGATTGGATATACCCGCCGTCACGATCAGGGCCTGGGAAAACCGCTATAATGTTGTATCTCCTACCAGGACTGAGGGCGGTCACCGTTTATATAGCGAAAAGGATTTCGAAACACTTAAGTGGATTAAGACTCAAGTAAACGAAAAGAACATGAAAATCAGTGATGCGGTCAGGCTGCTGCAGGAATCCCCTCCAGCTTCCGCCACGCCTCCATCACAAAATGACAAGTACGGTGAGCTAAAAGAAAAGCTTTACGAAGCGCTGGTCAACCTTGATACTCAAGAAGCCAATCAGATTGCCGATCTTGCTTTTTCCTTGTATGACTATGAAGAGGTCTTCCATCTCATATTAGTTCAGGTTTTGTATAAGGTGGGTGACGAATGGGAGAATGGCACCATCTCGGTTGCCCAGGAGCATTTTGCTTCCCAGTTCATTATCAACCGCTGCACCCAATTCCTAAGGATTCTTTCTGTCAATCCTGCACTACAGAAAGTGCTGGCGTTCTGTCCAGAAGGAGAGCAGCATCAAATTGGGTTGATGGTTTTCAGCTTATTTTTAAAAAAGAAGGGCCATGATGTCATCTACTTAGGTCCGAATACACCGCTTGAAGGTTTATCGGATTTGATAAAAATGAAAAACATTGGCGTTGTCGCGATCTCAATGACGAATCCAAAACCCGTTAAAAAGGTGGAGGAATGGATTCAATCATGCCTCAAAATGAATCCATCCCTAAAGTTCATTGTCGGGGGCAGCTGTGTAACAGATTGTCCAAAACTGGAGTCAAAGTCTGTCAGCTACTCCCTGGGCTCGGATTGGGACTTATGGTATGACTCGTTTATGCGCTGATATTTTATTAACAGAAACTCTATAATTACCTTGATTTTTCAGAGAAATGGAATGGTAAGATTAGAATGGAATCTTATCAGGGAGGTTTACAAGTGAAAAAGCTGTTATATCCAATTACCGATTGGGTTTCAACGAAGCGTGGAATGTGGATCACAATCATCGCCTGGCTTGTCCTTATGGTTGGCTTAAGTGCAGGACCAATGCTAAGTGAATATAAAACAACCAACTTCCAATCGCTTCCTGATGAAGCACAATCAATGATTGCAGAGAAAAAGACTGAAAAACTCTTTCCAAATGAACAAGGAACACCAGGTATCCTGGTATTCCACAATAAAAATGGCGACATCAATCTGGAGGAAGTGAAACAAATCCTCAGCGGAATTATCGCAGAGGATATCGATGGCATTGAAACCATCGTTGATATCAGTGCACTCCCTCCTCAAGCTTTGGGAGGCTTTACATCGGAGGATAGCTCGACGATGATCGTCCCGATGGAACTGGAAAAAGGGCTCGGGAACAGCCAGTATTCCGAAATTAATGACAAGGCCTTGGAGACTGGCAATAAAATCGCCGAAGACCTTGAAAGCACAGAATTTTATATCACAGGCCCTGCCGGTATTGCCGGCGATACGGTCAAGCTTTTTGAACAAGCTGACTTTGTCCTGTTGATCGCAACCGTTTTAATCATTTTAATCTTGCTTATTGTCATTTATCGTTCACCGCTTTTAGCAATCATTCCGCTTCTCGCGACCGTTATCGTTTATCAGGTTGTGAATCAGAGTGTGGCACTGATGGGTGCAGGCGGCCTGGAGGTCAGCAGCCAGACTTCATCGATCATGAGCATCCTGCTTTTTGCAGCGGTCATTGACTATTCATTGTTCGTCTTCTCACGTTACCGCGAGGAATTGAACAAATATGAGAGCAAGTACGAAGCAATGAAATACGCCATGCGCGCTACCGCTGAGCCTGTGTTCTTCGCAGGAGGCACCGTGTTGGCTGCGATGCTAATCCTATTCTTTGCCGAGTTCCGCGATTACCTGAACTTCGCTCCTGTTTTCGGGACGGCCATGTTCTTCATCATGATCGCGTCGGTCACATTATTGCCGGCACTATTTACATTATTCGGACGTAAAGCATTCTGGCCGAAAGTTCCAAAGTATGGCCAGGAAACTGAAGTGAAGCACGGAATCTGGGGACCAGTCGCCAGATTCGTCGTTACCAAGCCTGGAATCTCAGGCGGACTTGTTGCAGTCTTTTTAGTAATCACAGCATTCAATGTCTTCAATCTCGACTTCGAATTCGATACGGTAAAAAAATTCCCTGAGGACCTGCCTTCACGAGTTGGCTATGAAATCGTCGAGGAAAGATTTGACAAAGGGGAACTGGCACCAACTACACTAGTACTTGAAAGCGACAAGGCTTTTACCCAGGAAGACACAAATGCAATTATTGAAAAATGGCAAAGCTATGATGAGATTGCATCCGTCCGGGTATCCGCTCAAACCGAGGATGCAAAAGCCTTGAAGTTGAACGTTGCTTTATCAATGAATCCATACTCGACAGAAGCAATTGATTTCATCGGAGAATTACGGGGCGAAACTCCTGAGCTATTGGACGACCTTTCGATTGATTCTGAAGCTTATTATAGCGGAGTCACGGCTAAGCTTTTGGACGAACGGGAAATCAATAACCGCGATATCTTCAAAATCGTCCTTCTGGAAACGGTCTTGATTCTGGTTCTCTTGTACGCTCTCACGCGTTCAATCAAGATGTCCATCTACATGATGGGAACCATCCTGTTATCATACTTATCTGCATTGGGGCTTGGAATCTTCCTCGTCGACGTGTTATTCGGCTACGAAGCATTAAGCTCGCGCGTTCCAGTCTACGCCTTCATCTTCCTGGTGGCATTGGGAATTGATTACAACATCATCCTCGCCTCCCGGTTCATTGAAGAGCGTAAGGCACACAAAGTCAAAGATGCCCTTGAAATCGCCATCCGCAATACCGGCGGCGTCATTTCATCAGCAGGAGTCATCCTGGCCGCAACATTCGCAGCGCTGACAACCATGCCAATCGCCGACCTGTTCATCTTCGGCTTCATCGTCGCAGTTGGAATCCTGATCGACACGTTCCTCGTGCGCGGCATGCTATTGCCAGCATTGATTCTTTTCTTTGAAAAAGATGAGAAGACAGCAGAATTGCAACAGAATTAGAAAAAGGCAATCCCAGAAGCAGCAGCTATGGGATTGCCTTTTTTTTTATATTTATCACGATTGGTTTTCTGTCCGTCATAGCCTTGATGACGGACATTTTTTCATGTTTTCTCGAGGTTTCTGTCCATCATAGCCTCGATGACGGACACTTTTTCATGTTTTCACTCAATTTCTGTCCGACTCTTAGGTTAAAGCACCAAAGCAAATCACATCAAGTACCGCAAAATGTCCGGTAAGGTCTTGCCGCTGGCGGAGCAGGCTTGCAGTATTCGGCCTGTTCAGCTGAATGCTCGTATGGATTGGCAAGGACTTCGAGCAATTTCACCATAACGCTCAAGTCACCATTAACAGCTGCCTCAAGTGCTTCCTCCACCCTATGGTTGCGTGGAATGACGCCCGGGTTATTGTCACGCATCAGCTCATGGACATCATCCTTCGATTGTTCCTGCCGTCCGAGCCTTTCCTTCCGTCTTTCCTGCCACTTCGTGAACTCCTCAGCCTGGAACAACTCGACTCCTTCCAGCTGGTCAAAGGTCAAGGCCTTAAACGTATTTGTAAAATCAGCTTTATATTTTTGCATCAGATTAAGCAAATCAGAAATAAGCGCTTTGTCTTCTTTTTCCTCATTGAAAATACCCAGTTTCAATCTCATTCCTGTTAAAAATTCCGCTTCAAATACTTCCGGGAATTCAGAGAGGGCCTCCTCCGCCAGCTTTACCGCCTCGTCTTCATCTTCATGCAGCAAAGGCAACAAAGCTTCAGCAAAACGAGAGAGATTCCAGCCGCCGATATACGGCTGATTTCCGTAGGCATAGCGTCCATCCCGGTCAATTGAACTGAAGACCGTTGCCGGGTCGTAAGTATCCATGAAAGCACATGGTCCATAGTCAATACTCTCGCCGCTGATTGTCATGTTATCAGTGTTCATGACACCGTGGATAAAACCAACATGCTGCCATTTCGCAATCAATGCCGCCTGGCGCTTGATCACTTTTTTCAAAAAGGAAAGATAGCGGTTTTCCTGCTCACTAATTTCTGGATAATGCCGTTCGATCGCATAGTCAGCCAATACCCGCAGGTCCTCTGTCTTACCCCAGTTGGCTGCGAATTGGAATGTTCCCACCCTTAGATGACTTGCGGCAACACGTGTAAGGATCGCTCCAGTCTGCATCGTCTCGCGGATAATTTGCTCCCCAGTTGTCGTTACTGCCAGGCTTCTGGTCGTCGGGATTCCCAATCCCACCATCGCCTCACTGGTGATAAACTCCCGCAGCATTGGCCCAAGTCCTGCACGCCCGTCTCCTCCACGAGAATATGGCGTCCGCCCTGAACCCTTTAACTGGATGTCGAATCTCTCACCATCCGGAGTCATCTGCTCGCCAAGCAGGACCGCCCTGCCGTCTCCAAGCATGGTGAAATGCCCGAATTGATGTCCGGCATAGGCTTGTGCAAGCGGAGTTCCGCCTTCTGGGACCTCGTTTCCGCCAAATATTGCAGCTCCCTCTTCCGTATGCAGCGATTCGGGATCCAGTCCGAGTTCTTCCGCAAGCGACTCATTGAAGATGACCACTTCTGGAGATTTTACCGGAGTAGGTTTCTGCAGGCTATAAAATATTTTAGGCAGGCGTGAATAGCTATTATCGATATTCCAGCCGGATTGATTGTTCGTCATTTGGATTGCCTCCTTTACCTTCACTATATATTCGTGCGCTTTTTATATCCATTAAAGTATTCTTCTTGTTACTTAATATACCCTCCCGAATGTTTGGTAAAGCTGCCATTTGTTTCGTCTGCAGATTAGAAAAAATACTTTTTAAGAATAATAAAAGAGGGTAAATACACATTGTAGAAAGGAGAATTGCCATGAATTATAAAAACATTACTGTCGCAGGGAGCGGCGTTTTAGGAAGCCAGATTGCTTTTCAAACTGCATACCATGGATTCAACGTTTCAGTTTATGATATTAACGACGAGGCGATCGAGCGTGCCAAGGAACGGATCTCGAAGTTGAAGCCGCGTTACCAGGAGGACCTCGGAGCATCCGAGCAGGAGCTTGATGCAGCTTATAACCGCCTTTCTTTTTACAGTGATCTCTCACAGGCGGCTGCAGATGCGGATCTCGTCATTGAAGCAGTGCCTGAGGTAGTCGACATCAAGATTGATTTTTACAATAAACTCGGACAAGTCGCACCTGAAAGAACTGTGTTCGCTACGAACACTTCTACGTTGCTGCCAAGCCAGTTTGCCGATGCGACAGGGCGCCCTGAAAAATTCCTCGCACTTCATTTCGCGAATGAAATCTGGAAAAATAACACCGCTGAAGTTATGATGCATCCCGGAACTGACAAGGCAGTGTTTGACGATCTGTTGGAATTCGCCAAAGCTATCGGCATGGTTGCCTTGCCATTATACAAGGAGCAGCCTGGTTATATTCTGAACTCGTTATTGGTACCGTTTTTAGAAGCAGGCCAGATGCTGCTCATGAAGGAAGTGGCCGACCCGGAAACCATCGATAAGACATGGATGATCGCAACCGGAGCACCAAAAGGGCCATTCGCGATTTTAGACATCGTCGGAATCACCACAGCATACAATATCGCCAATGCCAAGGGCGAAGCTGGAGTTCCACAATTCAAAGAACTCGCGAATCTATTAAAAACCGAGTACATCGACAAAGGCAAACTCGGCGCAGCAACAGGCGAAGGATTTTATAAATACCCGAACCCAAGCTATGAACAGCCAGGATTTTTAAAATAATTATTAGAAGCTCAATCCTTGTGTGGATTGGGCTTTTTTGTTTTTACGCCGGTTTGAAAGCTATCGGACACTTCCTTGTGATTCCGCCTCCCGCTTGACCGATAGACCTCTTCTATCGGACATTTCTCCGGGTTCTCTTCTTCAAAATGTCCATTAAACAGCTTTTATTAGACATTTCCACACACCTTCCACGCTCAAAATGTCTATTAAACAACTCTTATTAGACATTTCATTACTCCTCCGCATTCAAAATGTCTATTAAACAGCTTTTATTAGACATTTCCACTCTCCTCCGCACTCAAAATGTCCATTAAACAACTCTTATTAGACATTTCATTACTCCTCCGCACTCAAAATGTCCATTAAACACGTTTTAATAGACATTTCCCCCCTCCTCTACAACGAAAATGTCCCTTAAAAACCTCTTCCGCCCAAAGTTCAAAAAAAACAGCCTAACTCCTCTAAAGGAATTAGGCTATCTAATCAAATATTATTGATTGCCGTTCTTAACCCAACCTGATACGGTCACTGTGCGCTTCGCCTGGTATTTTACCGCTGCTTCAACGTCTTCGACCATATTGCCGTCCTGGTCGACTGTTACGCTTGTGCCATATGGGTTGCCACCAGCACCGAATGTTACGGGATCGCTGTAGCCTGGCGCTGCCACGATTGCACCCCAGTGGTACATCGTTGTGTATAGTGACAGAATAGTCGCTTCCTGCCCGCCATGCGAGTTTTGCGCGGAGGACATGGCGCTCACGACTTTGTTCACCAGCTTGCCTCGTGCCCAAAGGCCGCCCGTTGTATCAAGGAACTGCTTCATTTGGGATGGCATGTTTCCAAATCGCGTTGGAACGCTGAAGATAATCGCGTCTGCCCATTCAAGATCGCCTGGAGTCACTTCGGGAATATCCTTTGTTGCTTCGACAGTCGCCTTCCATGCCTCATTGCCTTCAATCGCTGATTCAGGGGCTAATTCCTTCACTTTAAAAACCTTCACTTCTGCTCCAGCTTCTTTCGCGCCTTCTGCAGCCCACTTCGAAAGCTGCACATTCGTTCCGCCCATGCTGTAAAAAATCACTGCTAATTTGACCATTATATCTGCCTCCTTTAGTAGTAGTTTTCCACAATCTCCCGGCCTGCAAACTATTCTTACAGATACTCTTTTTCAATCTCACGCGTGCTGCGGACTGTATCAATCGGCCGCACAAAGTCCTCGATTTGTTCTCGCTTCGATTCAAGGAACGGCGGCAGTGACAATTTTTCACCAAGGGTCTCGTAAGGTTCGTCACCCATGAAACCTGGTCCGTCTGTTGCCCATTCGAACAAAATTCCTGGTGCCACACGCGCATACAAGGATTCAAAGAAGAATCGATCGACATAACCGGATGTTCCGAATCCCGCCGACTTCATATGCTCGATCCACTCATAAAGAACAGAAGTGTCAGCAACACGGAACGCGGTATGGTGTACGGTGCCGAATCCCTGGCGTCCCGCCGGTAGCACTTTATTGTCCTCAACTATTACCTGTGCACCATTCCCGCCTTCGCCCATTTCAAAAAGATGCAGGGAACCTTCCTTCCCAACTTCACGCATATGCATAACTTTTTCCAATACCTCTTTAAAATAATCAAAGCGTGAGATACGGATATGGATGGGTCCAAGGCCTGTAATCGCGTACTCCAACGGTACCGGACCGTTTTGCCAAGGAGTACCTGATGCAACACCTTCATTATGTTCATCTGAAACCAGCATATATTGCTGATCATCAAAATCGACGAATGAAAGGGTCTTTTTACCGAACAATTCCTTTATGCCCGTATGCTTGACGTCGTATTTATCGAATCGCTTCACCCAATAGTCCAGCGCTGCATCTGTCGGAACACGGAACCCTGTTTTATATATTTCGTCTGTTCCATGAGAACCCTTCGGAATCCCCGGAAAATCAAAGAATGTCATATCCGTTCCCGCTGACCCTTTATCATCCGCGAAAAATAAGTGATAAGTACGGATATCATCCTGGTTGACGGTCTTTTTAACTAGACGCATTCCCAGCACATATGTGAAAAACTCATAATTCTTCTCCGCACTGCTTGTAATGGCGGTAACATGGTGAATTCCTTTTAATTCGTTCAAGTTGTCTCCCCCTTTATCTCGAAACCGAGATATTGATACAAATAATATCTATTATTACTTTATCCTTATTGCTTTCAAAAAAACATAATATCTCGAATTCGAGATAATTTTATCATGTTGTTTTTTCGAAGTCAACCTGAATAAAGCCTTTGAGATTCTCAAAGGCTTCCGCTATTGCTTTAAAACTTCTTTATATTCATCTTTCCTCTCGAATTCCTTTTGTGCAAAGGAACAAACCGGCTCCACTTTCAATCCTTCATTTTTTGCCTTCTCAACAACCTGGCGCACCAATTCATCCGCCACTCCCTGACCGCGATTCGCAGGATCAACACCCGTATGGTTAATGACAAGAACCTCATCTCCATCACGAGTAAAAGTTACTTCGCCTACCTCGAGCCCATCTGAATCCTTGGCAACAAAACGTCCATTCTCTTCTGTATATTTAAACGACATAAGAACACCTCCTGGTTATATCGATCATTATCTTTCTCTTTTTCCCGCATAATGGTGAACTTACCCTTTTTTGTATTATATTTTTCCATAAGACTTCTACATAGTGCATACGAAATTATTGAAGAAGACAATCTATAGATATGTATGCAAAACCTGCTTTTAAAAGGAATGATTAATTTGGAAAATGAGCTTCTATCGCGTTTTGATAAGATTGTTGAGATGGGAAAGGAAGGGCAAAAGGCTTTAAATGAGTATTGGTGGGACTACGCTCTATATAACTCTTTTGAGTACTGGCTGATGGTATTATTCCTTGTGGCCCCCCTCGTCTTTCTGTTTATTAAAATCAATAAAAATAAGCTATTCCAGATTCTCTTTTACGGCTACAGTATCCATGTATCCTTTGGATACGAAGATTTGTTCGGGAGGAATATGGGTTACTGGAATTATCCTATTCCTGTCATTCCTGTTTTACCGGGGATTTCGCTCGATTCCAGCCTGATCCCAATCATTTTCATTTTCGTATATCAATCATCGATGACCAGCAATAAAAAATATTATCTGTATGCAACTATTACATCGGTAATCCTGTCATTTGTTTTTAAACCTATGCTGGTCGGATTAGGATTATTTAGAATGTATGGATCGATTAACTATTTTCACTTATTTATCAGCTATGTATCTGTATTTATTTTTGCGAAAGTAATGACTGACCTCTTTCTTTGGATTAAGAAAAGGCATAACTCAGAAAAATAATTCCTTTCCATACCCAGACATTTTTTTAGCTAGAAGAAAACCTTCTATTAGAAAAAAATAATTCCTCTCCATACCTAAACAAATTTTTTAAGCTGGAAGAAGACCTTCTATCGGAAAAAAATAATGTCTCTCCATGCCCAAACAATTTTTTTAAGCCGGAGGAAGACCTTCTATCGGAAAACACTCGAGGGCACATCAAAAGTATTCCATAAGAAAACAATAAATACGGCCGAAAGAATCCAAGCGAATACCGGCCTATGAAAATGGATTTTTAATATGAAGAACATTACCGCATTAAAAAGGATGGACCACCCGAAATTCCAGCCATTGTAATATTTTATTAAGTGGAACTGCAAGTCGATCAATTCATTTATGGTGTAAATTAGCATCCACCCTAAATAATAAATGAACCTCATGATGCCACCTTGCTGTGGGAAATGAGACAAATAGGCAAGACATGTCGCAGGGTATTTTAATACCATGATGGAAAACGTAATGTGCGAATTGGTGATTCCCATTTCCCTGTCACCAGGCGACGGTACATACTTCCACATTGGATAATAATCGGACATTAAATAGAGGTAAATAAAATCACCAAGCATAAAGAAAAGGATTGTCGGATAGTACCTTCTCCAGTTCCTCCAATCCCCCAATATTATTAAGATTCCCAGCCAAAAAATCGCATAAATCGCATTCGTCATAGTCTGCCTCACTGAAAGTTTTTTACAAATAAAGGAAACTTCTTCCGTAGTATACCCATTCCTCTAGTAATTATTTCTTAATCGCTACGATCTTCTGAGGAATACAAAAAAGAAGTATGAGAACATGCCTCATACTTCCTTTTGGTTTACTTCAATTTTTCCAGTTCTTCGATTGTCGCAAGAATGTCTTCGTCTGTTAGTGGTGCGAAGCCTGTTTCAGCTGCAACATCCTGGGCGTTTTCCATTGTGTAGATTGCGTAATCAAGTACTTGTGCTTTCTCTTTTGCGTTATTGGCATTCAAGTATGTGAAAACCGGTCTTGTGAATGGTCCGTACTTTCCGTCTTCCTTGATTGTTTCCAGTGAAGGCTCAACAGGTCCGTTACCGAAATCCACACTTACTGCATCCAATTTATCTTTGTTGTTCGCATAATAACCGTAGCCGAAGAATCCGATTCCGTTCTTATCCTTGGAAACAAGATCAACCAGCGTAGAGTAATCCTGCTGCAGATTGATGCCTTCAACCAGGTCTTTTTCTTCTAAAATATTTTCAAACATGAATTCGTATGTTCCATGGTTTTCATTCGGTCCATATGTGTTGATCTCTTCATCCGGGAAGTCAGGGCGTACATCAGACCATTTCTTCTTGCCGCCTTCAGCCAGGAAGATATCGATGACTTCTTCTTTCGTCAGTTCCTTCGCCCATTCATTGTCTTTATTGATGACAATCGTCAAGCCATCCAAAGCGACCTTCATTTCTTTTACATCGATGCCAAGCTCTTCAGCTTTTGCCTTTTCTTCGTCTTTGATCTGGCGAGATGCATCGTTATAGTCCGTTCCATTTTCAACGAGGAATTTCTTGAAACCAGCCGAAGTTCCTGAGCGGCTTACTTCCACAGAAACATCTTCCTGCTTGCCCATATAGTTCTCAGCCATTTTTGCCATGAACGGGTAAACAGTGCCGGAGCCATCGATCACAACGCTGCCTTCAAGTTGAGTTTCAGTTTCATTAGAACCATTGGTTGCTTCTGCGTTACTTTCACCATCTGAACAAGCCGTTCCGAAAGCCATTACACCAGCAAGCATAGTAAACATCGCTAACTTTTTAAAACTCTTCATTCCTTAATTCCCCCTAATATTATGTCCCTTGCTACAAGAACAAGATTACTAGACAGTTATTAACCTCGTTTTAAGGACTTGTAAATTAATTGAAAAGGTTTGTTAAGGAATGTTAATTCTTTCCTTGGAGGGTAAAGTTATATATAGTGAGGAAAAGGAGGTTTCGAGATGGAATATGTATTAGAAACTACTGATCCTGAAAAATCACTAACCTTGGAAACGGCTATTCAGGGGAATCCGACGATGGTCGTATTTGTGCGCCATCTTGGCTGACCAGTCTGCCGGGCATATCTTACGCAGTTGCGTGAGCGAATAACTGAAGTCGAAGCTGCAGGTTACCAGGTTGTTGCGGTTGCCCCGTCAAAGGGTTCTTTTATCAAGCAATTCATTGACCAGTTTGGGCCTTTTCCTTTTCCGATTTTAGGAGATCCTTCGCGAAAAGCGTATCGCGGCATGGGACATAAAACGATGCCGAAGTGGAAGCTGCTGACGAAAGCCGGTTTCGGTTTCATTACCGGTCAAGTCAAAGATTTTATTCCTAAAAATGAGAAGCAAAAGGAATTCGTCTTGAAATCGATGAAGTCACAGGACGTCTACATCCAGGGAGGAACCTGGCTCTATTCTGCCGACGGCAAACTCTTATGGAAGCATATCGATGAATCACCCGAGGATCACGCAAAAATTGATGAAGTCTTGCAGCAAATGAAAAAACGCTGATCAGCTTAACTCGCGATCAGCGTTTCTTCTTTTCATCTTTATCGGAAACTTGCTCAAATAACTGTGAAATATAACCTTTTAATTCAAATCCCTCATCATTCATGAATTCCTTAATTTGTTTCATCCTAATCTACCTCCGTTGTTAATATGTTGTTGGTTATAGTATTCCCACTCTAGCAAACTTTTATTCACCCAATTTTTAGAAGTATTGGTAGTCTATTAGTTTAGACGGAGGACAGATTGGAAAAGTTGCATAATTCAGTAAAAGTTCCATCGTTTTCTTGACAGCTTTTGGCCTCGCACCATCAAACCTGTCACGATTCCTTCGTTTTCTTGACAGCTTTTGGCCTCAGGACCACGAACCTGTCACGATTCCTTCGTTTTCTTGACAGCTTTTGGCCTCAGGACCTCTAACCTGTCAAGATTCCTTCGTTTTCTTGACAGCTTTTGCCCTCGCACCATCAAACCTGTCACAATTCCTTCGTTTTCTTGACAGCTTTTGGCCTCAGGACCTCGAACCTGTCATAATTCCTTCGTTTTCTTGACAGCTTTTGGCCTTGCACCATCAAACCTGTCACGATTCCTTCGTTTTCTTGACAGCTTTTGCCCTCGCACCATCAAACCTGTCATGATTCCTTCGTTTTCTTGACAGCTTTTGGCCTCAGGACCTCTAACCTGTCACAATTCCTTCGTTTTCTTGACAGCTTTTGGCCTCAGGACCTCGAACCTGTCACGATTCCTTCGTTTTCTTGACAGCTTTTGCCCTCGCACCATCAAACCTGTCATGATTCCTTCGTTTTCTTGACAGCTTTTGGCCTCAGGACCTCGAACCTGTCACGATTCCTTCATTTTCTTGACAGCTTTTGGCCTCAGGACCTCGAACCTGTCACGATTCCTTCGTTTTCTTGACAGCTTTTGCCCTCGCACCATCAAACCTGTCACGATTCCTTCGTTTTCTTGACAGCTTTTCCCCATACGCCACCAAACCTGTCCGAACTTGACCCTACTTCTGACAGCTTTTCCCCTGGCGCCACCAAACCTGTCCGAACTTGATCCCACTTCTGACAGCTTTTCTCCCCACACCATCAAACCTGTCCGAACTTGATCCTACTTCAGACAGCTTTCCTCCCCGCACCATCAAACCTGTCCGAACTTACCCTTACTTCGGACAGCTTTCCTCCCCGCACCACCAAACCTGTCTGAATAAAAAAAAGCACCAACCCAAAAGGCTGGCACTCTCTCTTCCTATCATCCTACTTAACAAACACATAAGGATTTCCGCCGATGGACTTCCTCATTTCTTCAGTAATCACAACACTGGAGGCCTGTGGCCGTGCTGCAGCACCTGTCGTCTGTTTCTTTTCTCCGCTTCCATCATAGAACATTGGCTTCGCTTGCATTATATTTCCCCCTAGAATGGTTTTGTTGACATAAGCACGATAAGCACAACTGCTGCGACATGTGCGATACCATTTAGCTTGGCAGCTTTTTTATCCAGCTGATGATACTCGGCTGGCAGTTCGCCGTCTTCGCTGTTCATGACAAGATCGACTTGCTGTCCGATTGTTTTTGGCAGCATTCCTGCGACGACCGGCTGAATCAGCACATATATAACCAAAGAACTGATGAACCATCCCTGCGACCACAAAGCCGGGTTGACGATAGCCATCAGGATTCCGCTGGCTAACAATGTAAGCGACCCAACCTTGGCAAAAATCTCTATTTTTTTATTAATCTCAAAACATACTTTTGCGTTCGTTACTGACTTAGCACCAAACTTGGCAACCACCGGCATTCCAAAGCTCGCTCCTAAACCAACAACGGCCGCGATGACATGAACTAAAACTAATAATCCATATAAAGTCACACTCAATCCCCCTAGAACTTTTTACCTATATATTTATACCATAAATATTTCCTCTTGCGGGTAAAAATTCTTATTTTTCCACCTTGTTTATAGTGTTTTCCTGCATCACCAAACAAAAAAAGGGAAGCATGAACAAATATCCATGCTTCCCCTCACTTACTCCCCGGCACTCAGCCACATCTCCATCGCCAGCTCGAGTTCCTTATTCAGTTGCTGTTTCCTGCTATACAGCTTATCAAGCTCCTCATAATCCTGATGAATCCCCATCACTAAATCAAGCTCAGTGATTTCTTTTTCCAGGCCTTCGATCTTCCTGAAAAGCTGCGCCGTGGAAGGTTCCGGTTGCGACTGTTGCGCCACATTCTTCTTGAAAACAGTCACCGGTTCGATCACAGTTTTCTGCTCTGCCGCAGACTTCTCCCTTTTATAATCATCGTAATTCCCCTCATAGCTCTTCAGCCCACATTCCTCAACCGCAATCACCCGCTCACCGATTTTATTGATAAAATAGCGGTCATGTGAAATGAAGAAAATCGTACCTTTGAAATCGTCCAGCGCTGCCTCAAGGGTTTCAATCGAATCAATATCCAGATGGTTCGTAGGCTCATCAAGGATCAGTAAATTGATATCCTGGAACATCAGCATCGCCAGCTTGAGTCTGATCCTTTCTCCGCCTGACAGGAATTTCACCTTTTTGAAGACACTCTTTTTATAAAACATGAACTTCGCAAGATACTCGCGCGCTTTCCCTTCGACAATCGAGATGTCCTCACGGAAGCATTCAAGCACAGTCAGCTCTTCGTTCGCAAAAACGATCTTCTGAGGCAGATAGGCGGCCATCACATTCGCACCCAACTCAACCACACCAGCATCCGGCTGCTCCTCGCCTAACAGCATTTTCAGGAATGTCGTCTTCCCGCTGCCATTCGGACCAACCAGACCGACCCGCTCACCGTAATGAACCATCAGATCAGCGCCATCAAAAATCACCTTATCCTCATAACGCTTAGAAACACCAACCGCCTTGATCGTTTCATTCCCGGAGCGCACAGCATCCTTAAAACTCAAACGCATATTCCGCCGCTCAAAAATCGGCTTATCAATCCGATCCAGCTTATCAAGCTTCTTCTGGATGCTCGCCGCGCGCCTGAAAAATTTGTTATTATCGGCCCGCAACGCCCAGTCCCGCAGGCTCGTCACCTGCTTCTCCATATTATTGACCTTCTTCTGCTGCTCGCGGAACTGCTCATACTGCACCCGCATATTCTCTTCCTTTTGACTGATAAAACTAGAATAGTTCCCCCTGTAGCTAATCGTTTCCATGTCCTCGATCTCGACGATTTTGTTCACGACATTATCGAGGAAATAGCGGTCATGCGAGACAATCAGTACGATGCCCTTATAATTTTTCAAAAAGCCTTCGAGCCATTCAATCGACTCCATATCAAGATGGTTCGTCGGCTCATCGAGCAGCAAGATATCCGGCTGGTGAATCAGGATTTTCCCGAGGCCAACAGTGGTTTTCTCGCCGCCGCTCAACAAATCGAAATCCCTCTGTAAAAAGTCCTCGGCAAACTTAAGACCAGTACATACCTTGCTCAGCTTCTCCTCCTGCTCATAACCGCCCTTTGCTTCGAATACATTCACCAGATCACTATACTTATTTAACGCTTTTTCAAGAGCATCATCCTGTAAAATCTGCATCTGCGCTTCTATATCACGCATCTGTTTTTCAACCTCATGGACTTCTTCAAAGGCCAGATTCAAAACGTCGATCACTTTTAAACCGGCGGGATACGAAGGCATCTGTTCCAAATAGGCAAACGATGCTCCCCTCGGACGATGGACCAGCCCCTCATCATATCCAGGACTTGAGGTTTGCGGGTAGCCGGGATAATAATGCATGTGCTCGATCCCGGCAATCACCTTAAGGACCGTGCTTTTCCCGCTGCCATTCGCCCCGACAATCCCCACCTTATCCCCTTCAAATGCTTCCAATGTAAAACTGTTCACGACCAGTGTCGCTTCCATATATTTTTTGATGCCATGCACTTTCAGTTCTAACATATCAATTCCTTCTTTCATCCATAATGAAGCTACGCTTTTATGGACAGCACAAAGAAGAACCTATTTACCATTCATTTTTTCCAATATTAAAAGACTGCAGAAATCCCTACAGTCTTGAATCACCATTTTCAGCAAGCACAAATAAGCCTATGCCAAAAAATCACTATCACGATTCAGTAAAGTAAGTTATCTTCTAATTGCCGTAATTCCATAAAGAGCATAACGAAATAAACCTATGCAACATAGGCATTTTTACACTCTATACAAAATCCTTATTAATTAAATTAATAATTAGCAATTAGATGTTGGTTCCATAAACTTACTTTCCCTCCTCAATCATTTGCTTCATTATCTCAGGTTTCCATTATTTTGTAAATATTATTGGATAATTTTTCATGATTCTTCTTCCCCCGAGACAAGCATAAATTAGTAGAAAACTTGTCCACCAGAAAGGATTCCACGCAATGATTCCGATACGCGCTAAGCTTACAGCTTCTATCTATGCACTTTTATCAATCAGCTTTTGGGGAGTTTCCTTTGTTTCTGCAAAAGCTGTACTCGCAAAGCTCGATCCATATTCTTTATTGGTCCTCCGCTTTGGCCTGGGGGCTTTGTTTTTGTTGATGATTTTACTTCTGAATCGTTATCGTTTGCGGATTTCGATTGGATACATCCCTCATTTGGTTGTCCTCGGAATACTGGGCGTCTTTGTTCACCAAGTACTGCAGGCAACGGCTCTGACAACCATCAATGCTTCGTCCGCGGGCTGGCTGATTTCTTTTTCGCCTATTTTCACCGTCATCCTTTCAGTTCTGTTTTTGCATGAAAAGATGAATGTAAAAAAAGCACTTGGAATGGTGGTCGCCATTGCAGGGGTCTTTCTTGTCACCACCACCCGGAGCGGCCATTCCTTCGAGTTCGCTTTGAACATCGGCTTCATCCTGATGATTCTCAGCACACTGAACTGGGCGATCTATTCCATCCTGTTAAAAAGGCTCCACATCCCGTATCCTGCATTATTAGTGACATTTTACATGAGCTTGATCGGCTTCATGCTCACCCTCCCTTTTATCATCCGCAACAGAGGCTGGGAATCCGTGTCCCTGCTGAACCAGACGGAGTGGGCACATCTTTTGTTTCTTGCGATATTCGTATCTGGAATCGGCTATTGGTATTGGGGAAAAGCGCTGGAGGTGCTGGATGCTTCTAGGGTATCTGTTTTTATATACCTTGAACCCCTGGTCACCCTGTTTGCCGCCATTTTTCTTCTACATGAAAAATTTATCCTCATAAGTGCGATTGGCGGAATCATAATTATTATAGGAGTGGTTATTGTCAATGGTGGTCTTGCACGTTTAGTGGCGAGAGCTATTTTTAAAAAATGAAGAAGGTGGGAGTGCCCATGGCTATAAATTCTCAGGCTAAAAAAGTGTTAGATTCACTAATAGATCCTTCCAAAGACGAGATGAAGGAAGCGTTGGCGAAGATCAATATGTCTGTAAATGAATTGAAGCCCTTTCTCCAATCAGCTTCAGGCAAGCCTTATTATCGAAAACTTCTCTACAAAAGCGAGGATGTAGAGCTTCTGGTGATGAACTGGTCAGATTTAGAATGCGCTCCGCATGATCACGGGAATTCCCATGGCTGGATCCAGGTGGTTAACGGAACCTCTGTTAATTCAGTTTACGAGGTTAATGACAACACCCTGCCCAAAGAGCTGTTCAAGGAGTACCACCATCAGGGGAAGTTCTTTTATGCACCGAAGAAAGGCGTCCACAAGATGCAAGCAGACGGCACAAGCGGACTCGTCACTCTCCACCTCTATTCCCCTCCCATCAGCGGCATGAAAGTGTACGACCTAGAAAAATGCGCAGCCTGTGTCGTCTCCGATGACTGTGGAGCCTGGTGGCCAGATGAGCAGCGTCAGAAAATTGAGGAAATCCAGCTTTCAAAAAAAGAAGACGGTTCTCATTCTTCATGAGAACCGTCTTCTATCTTTTTATCCGCGGAATTTCAAGGCCAGGCCCTTCAGGAAATTCCTCGCGAATTTATCGCCGCATTCCCGGTAGTTCTTGTGTCCTTCTTTTCTCAAAATCGCCCCGAGTTCACCCTTAGACACGCGGACTCCCGCAAGGTCAAAAATCTCGAGCATATCCTCGCTCGTGAGCGACAGGGCGATCTTCAATTTTTTCAAAAGCTGGTTATTCACTGTCTCCCCGGTTAGTGGCGGAGCACCAGTTTCTCCCGGACGCTTCCCTCTTTTAAAAGTAACCATGCCATTCAGGAATTGCTCCATCATCGTATTGTTGACTCTTATGTAGCCCTCTGGGATAATCTCTTCACCATATTCATCTTCATCTACCCTCTGTAGCATCATGCGGACATCGTCCTTCGCCACTTCCACGCCGCCTAGATTGAATATCTCTACCATATCAGTATCTTTGATATCCAATGCGTATCGCAAACGGATCATTATATCATTGTTAAGCATTAAAAAATCCTCCTATAAAAAGCTGTACCATTAGTATTCCCGATTAACTATTGCAGTCTAACATTAAATGTTAAAAAAGCCTATAGTTTTCACCTTCGAAAGCGACTCGAAGACAGTTTTAGAGCAGGGAGCTGCAACAACTCATTAAGATTTCTGGCTTTTGCTAAAGAACCTGGTTACAGCAAATGCAATCCCCAATGACAATACAGAGATCAACAATGGGATTGAGCTTGTATTTCCGAACTCAACCTGTGAAGGCAAACCAGCCGATTCCGATGGGAATTCAGGCGTATAAAATGCGGTTAACAGCAGACCAGATACTACCTGCAACACGATATATGCCAAGATAAAACTTCCGGCAAACAACAAATATTTCTTCATCTCCATCACCCTTTCCTACCTATTAGTACGGTCGGATCTTTAATAAGTTTCAGAAAGGCTCGGTCTTCATAACGGAAGTGACCAGCCAATCGCCTATCAAAAATTTTCAAATCGTAATGATTACGAAAATCATTTACAAAAATAAATTTCTGTTTTACACTTTAAATCGTAATCATTTCGATTAACAAAAATATGGTTTAAGGAGATCACAATGAAAATTGCTAAACTATCACTTGGTTTACTGTTATTAGTGGGTTTGACACTAGCTGGATGTTCCACCAGCAAGAAATCCGCCAGCAAAAATAATTCAGAAGCTGCTAAGCTGACGGTCTATACAACCATCTACCCTCTTCAGGATTTTGCGAAAAAAATCGGCGGGGAATTCGTGGATGTGGAAAGCATCTATCCTCCTAATGTTGACGCCCATAGCTTCGAACCAAGCACGAAAGATATGATGAAGCTTGCTGAAGCCGATTTATTCATTTATTCCGGTGCCGGAATCGAAGGGTTTGCGGAAAAAGCGGAGCAAGCCTTAAAAAATGAAAAGGTCAAGATTGTAAAAGCCACAGAAAATGTAAAAATGATTGAGTCTTCCCATGATCATTCTCATGAAGGAGAAGATGCTCATTCCGATGAAGAGCACCATGACGAAAAAGCCACTCACTCCGATGAAGAACACCATGACGAAGAAGCCGCTCACTCCGAAGAAGAGCACCATGACGAAAAAGCCGCTCACTCTGATGAAAATCACCATGACGAAGATGCCGCTCACTCCGAAAAAGAGCACCATGACGAAGATACCGCTCACTCGGACGAAGAACAGCATAACGAAGAAAACGCTCACTCGGATGCAGATCACCACGACGAAGAAAACACTCATTCCGACGAGGACCACCATGATAAAAACTTAGACCCTCATGTTTGGCTTGATCCAATCCTGTCTATCAAACTGGCATCAAATATCAAAGATTCCTTGATCGAGCTTATGCCTGATCGCGAACAGGAATTTGAACGGAATTTCGCGCAACTAGAGAAAGACCTGAAGGAATTGGACAATGAATTCAAGACTGTGATTGACCAGGCTGAAAACAAACATCTGCTTGTTGCTCATGAAGCGTATGGATACTGGGCAAATAGATACGGAATCATTCAGATTGCTGTGAATGGACTTTCTCCTACCCAGGAGCCTTCACAACGAGAATTGACAAAGTTAATTGAAGAAGCAAAAGAACATAATTTGAAATACATTGCGTTTGAACAGAATGTGTCGTCCCGTGTGGCTGAAATGATTCAAAGGGAAATTGGTGCCGAGACAGTCACCTTATATAACCTTGAGTCCGTCTCAGCTGAAGATATGAAAAATCAAGAAGACTATTTCAGCCTGATGCGAAAGAATCTTCAGACCCTGGATAAAGTGTTAAATTGATAGTCTTTTTTACTAGATTGCACATATTTTCTTTATTCCATTAGTACAATCTAGTAAATGTAACTAGGAGGATAAAATGATTCGATTAATCCGATCTAATTTATTGGACATTACAGGTTTTATGGTGATTCTGGCTTTTCTCATGCTGTTAAGCCTTGGGATGGGGTTTCAAAGTAAGCTGGAAATCCCCTCTTCCATTCTGAATCTGAATACGATATTCCTTAGTATCTTAATAGAAGCCTTCCCGTTCGTTCTGATCGGGGTGCTGATTGCGGGGATGATTCAGATTTTTGTCACCGAGGAGCATATAAGCAGGTGGATTCCTAAGAACAAATATTTGGCGATTGTCATGAGCTGCAGTGTTGGCGCTCTTTTTCCGGCCTGCGAATGCGGAATCGTGCCAATCATCCGCAGACTCGTTGGCAAAGGTGTCCCGATAGCAGCTGCGATTGGCTTCATGCTGACAGGTCCCCTCATCAATCCGATAGTCATTGCGTCTACATATATGGCTTTTGGCAACGATTTTAAAATCGCTGCGCTTCGAATGGGGCTGGGATTTGCCATCGCGATTCTTGTCGCCTTCATGGTTGGCATGATATTCAAAGGAACGCAGTTCAAGAAAAGCACCTCCTTGCACGTCCATAGTCATTCCAAGAAACAGTCCTTCCTCGAAAAATTCTGGGCCATGCTCCAGCATTCAATTGATGAGTTTTTCGACATGGCCAAGTATCTGATCATCGGAGCGTTCCTGGCCGCTCTGGTCCAGACCTATATGCCGGCGAAGACATTATTGGAAATTGGCAGTGGTGCGGCTTCCTCACTGGCTGTCATGATGGGACTTGCTTACTTCCTGTCTCTTTGTTCTGAGGCAGATGCCTTCATTGGGGCTTCGTTCAGCAGTATCTTCCCTTCAACCTCGATCCTTGGCTTCCTGATTTTCGGGCCGATGATTGACTTGAAAAATACGCTGATCATGATGAGCGTGTTCCGGGTTAAATTTGTCATGACCGTCCTTGCGCTCGTCGCTGGGACTGTATTCACCATTCTCATGCTGTTTGGCGGCATGCTATAGGAGGTCTTGTCCATGCAATTCCATGCACAGCAGGCGGCAAGGTCCCTGATCCTGCTCGGATTTTCCGCCTTGATTTATATGCTGCATTTTACAGGTAAGATTTATTTATTCATTAATCCGAAGTATTTGCTTTTAAGCCAGGCAGCCGCGTTTCTATTTTTGATCCTGTTTTTTATCCAGATTACACGAGTCTGGACAATAAAAACGGAACATGACCACGACTCCTGCAGTCATGTAGGCGAATGCTGCTCACATGATGATCATGACCACTTCCATGACCATGGGACAACACCTTTTTCAGCAAAAAAACTGGTGTCCTACTTGATTATTGTCCTGCCTCTTTTATCAGGCTTTATGCTGCCTGCAAAAGTCCTCGACTCCGAGATCGCTGATAAAAAGGGCGCGATGCTGTCAATTGCTGGTTCTAGTAAAAGTGGACAGGGAAACCAGTCAACAAGTGAAAAAACAGAACAGGCAGATAGCCAGGGAACTGGCGAGGGCGCTCAGCCGCCAGAGGAAAGTGATTATCAGGCTGGACAAAGCACTGACATACCCGAAGGCACCGAGACTGCCACCGGATATGAAAATCAAATGACCGATGAAGAGTACAATGAAAAGATAAAAGATTTGGAGGAAGGGTCCACCATCATTTTTAACGACAGTATCTATTCATCCTACTATGAGGAAATCAGCTCCGACATCGATAAGTTCCAGGGCCGGAAGGTAAGCCTCTATGGATTCGTTTATAAAGAGGAAGGCTTTGCAGAAAACCAGCTGGTCGTATCTCGTTTCCTGGTCACCCACTGTGTCGCAGATGCCAGCATCATTGGATTTTTGTCAGAATTCCCGGATGCAGCAACCATCGAGAAGGACACATGGATTAAAATAGAAGGCGTCATCGAAACAGGGTCTTACATGGATACCCCTATCCCCCTTGTAAAAGTCTCTAAATGGGAGATTACTGAAGAACCGGCAGTTCCTTATTTATACCCTGTCTCCATAAAAAGAGAATAAAGGTTCACCTTGCCATAACTACGCTTTGCTTCTCGTCCAATCAAAGAAAGAAGGGCAAAGAATTACCCTCATATAGCGGTAATTCTTTGCCCTTTTTTGATTCCCACTTTATTCAGCTTTTCCTGCAGCTTCCCTATTTTTTGCTTTTAAATCGGGTTTCTTCTAAGGTAAAACCCCCATAGGTACCGGGTTTTATCACCCTCTGTCATAAAGTGTTCAAGACTTTTTGACAGAATTGTGTGCACTAAAAGAATTGTGAGGTACGTCACACCTGCTTCGTGATATAAATGGTTTATTAATCTTATCAACACCCACTCAAAATTATTTGGAGGAATTAAAATGGCTCGCATAAATAAATGGAATCCTGAAGACGATGGTTTTTGGCAATCCGAAGGCAAAAAGCACGCCCAGCGGAATTTATGGATTTCAGTCCCTTCCTTGATGCTCGCGTTCATTGTCTGGCAGATTTGGTCTGTAGTCGCAATTCGCTTGAATGATATTGGCTTTAGTTTTACTGATCAGCAGCTTTTCACTTTGGCAGCAATGCCTGGTCTTGTTGGTGCAACTTTACGATTTGTGTATACCTTTGGCGTTGGTATGATGGGCGGACGTAACTGGACGGTCCTGTCAACAGCTGTCCTCGCGATTCCAGCAATCGGAATCGGTTTTGCAGTCCAGAATCCTGACACACCATATTCTGTCATGCTTTTACTGGCAGCACTTTCCGGCCTGGGTGGCGGTAACTTTTCAAGTTCTTCATCCAACATCAGCTTCTTTTTCCCGAAAAAAGCACGTGGAACCGCACTTGGCATCAATGGCGGTTTAGGCAACATGGGTGTATCAGTCGTTCAATTCGTAACACCATTGATCATTACAACTGGAACTTTCGCTTTTATCGCTGGCGATGGACAGAAATTGTCTAACGGCCAGGAAGTATTTCTGCAAAACGCAGCATTCATCTGGCTTGTGCCAATCGCGATTGTCACGATTGCCGCATGGTTCGGCATGGATAACCTGCCTGGAACAAAGCAATCATTCTCTGATCAATTCGTTATTGTTAAAAGAAAGCACACTTGGATCATGACATGGCTTTACGTTGCAACATTCGGTTCATTCATCGGTTACTCAGCGGCATTCCCGCTATTATTGAAATCACAGTTCCCTGAATATATCTCTTTAGCCTTCTTAGGAGCTTTCCTTGCTGCTGCATCACGTCCTGTTGGCGGATGGCTTGCTGATAAGATGGGTGGAGCCAAACTGACTTCGATCGTGTTGGTCGTAATGATGGTCGGAGCAGGAAGCGTCATTTACTTCCTTGGCACAAAGCAATTCGGCGGCTTCCTGGTTTCATTCATGATTTTGTTCATTGCTTCTGGAATCGGTTCTGGTTCAACATTCCAAATGATCCCGGGAATCTTCGTTCCAAAAGAAGCAGCACCAGTGCTCGGATTTACCGCAGCATTCGCAGCATATGGATCATTCCTGATTCCAAAACTGTTCGGCTGGTCCATCAATATTTCCGGAGGCTATGCACCGGCATTCTTCATCTTCATTGGCTTCTATGTACTGTCTATCACCTTAAACTGGTATTACTACCAGAGAAAAGAGTCAGTTGCGGTACTTGAAGCGCAAAAGACAACAGCCTAATTTCAAAAAGCCTCGCCCAATTAGCATTTAGCCGGGCGAGGCTTTTTGCCAAATTTTATGTTTATCCGATAATTTTCGTGGGTAATTAGAACTATATACAGAGAGAGAATGATTGATATACCAAAAGGGGGAGATTAAGTTGCTTACACTTTTTCTATTCCATAGGGAACTAAATCAACTGAAAGATGAATATCAAACAAGTGCTGATCTAAATATAAAAGCGCAAATTTCGAAGGATATCGCGCTCCTGACAGAAGCGATAAAAGAAATGAAAGAGGCTTGGGAAGCAAAATATCCCCTGAATTCACCCGAGAATATATAGAAAAAAAACGAAAGCTCCGACAAGTGCTGGAGCTGGATTAACAAAAAGAAACCGTATTGAACGGTTTCTTTTTTATGTTACTTAACGCCAATTGGAGCAGGCTTTCCGAACAGATATCCCTGAAATAGCTGATATCCTTTTTCCTTAAGCCAATTAAAATCCTCCTCTAACTCGATTCCCTCCGCAAGCGGCACAGAACCAAGCCTCTTCGCTTCATCCAAAAACGCGGTTGCTGTCTTTTGCTTTTGTGTATCCGCGGCAACTCCCTGGACATACTTCATATCCAATTTCATATAATGTGGCTGCAGATCTGACAGCAGTTCAAGCGTACTATATCCTTCACCCACATCATCCAACGCATAACGGAAACCTTTTTCTTTGTAAAAAGCCAGGATCCTTTTCAGATGATCCGTGTCTTCCACGTTTTCTGTTTCCACCACTTCAAATACAAGCCGATCAGGGTTGACTCCCAACCGATTTGCCAGCATAGTGGTCGATTTCAGACAGAACTCCGGTGAATAAATCGAAGTCGGAATGAAATTGATAAAAACCTTTTTATCTGTAAAAGTTGAGGCCCTTACCGCAGCCATCCTACAAATCCGGTCAAGTGCATACAATCGGTCTCTTTTCCTCGCCGCACCGAAGATTTCACCAGGATAGATCATTGACCCATCCTCACGATAAAACCGTGCCAGCATCTCATACGCATAAACTTCGCCTTCAGCATTAAGAATCGGTTGGGCATGGCAGGTCACAGCCTCTTTAAGGATAACCTCGTCAATCCACTGGCTTTCGAGAATACCTTCTGCATCTGCCACTGGCCGCCACTCTTCATGATCCAGCCGAAAAAAGACCTTGTCCGACTCCATATGATCATGGCAAAAATCAAGGAAATCCCTCATTCCCGCTTCTCTTACAACCAAAGCATCCCCATCAGCCCGAAGCAAATCACCGTTACGGTCCATATGGCGGACCACTTCAGGAAAGGTGAACAAATTCCGTTCTCCATCAACTTTGATTTCAAACTGTAACTTCCCTACCACACACGCATTACAACTCATGTATTACAGCTTCCTCTCAAGTTAGTTATTTTAACTATATCATTGCTGTGTAGGTAATATGAACTATTTAACCTTCACCGTTCCTTTCAACGGTGAATAGAAGGCGATCATGCAAAATATTTCCCACCAATGAACATCAAAAAAAAACGCCTCTTCCCAATTATCGGAAAGTTAGCGTTTTATTTTACCTCTCTACTCATTACAATAGATTGTTTTTAACCGATTCCATCACTATTGATACCGCTCGCTCAGCTGCCTGAAGCGCTCCTTCAAGATGCCCTCCATGGCCAGACGCTGTTTCTGTACCGGCAAAAATAACCCGCTTTTCCCATGAACTCTTTCCTGCCGGAAGCCCATATTCCGGGAAGCTGGTCAACGGCTGTGCATCTTCCTCCACAGCAGTTTCTGGATCGCTCGCCCAGTCTTTGTAAAGAAGAGCTAGAGGTTTTCCAGCTTGAGGGCCAAACAGCCTTGTCAATTGGTCAGTCACTTGTCTCAGGATTTGTTCCTCACCAAGTTCTTGACGCATTTTTGAAGGAATCCCGAAGAAACCAAAAAGTGCGCCATATCCAGTTTCAGGTGAAGCATCATGAATTTCCTGCAAAGGCCCGGCCCAGCTTGTGACCTGACCGGAAAGACCGGCATCCCTCCAGAATGTGCGTTCATAAACAGCTACTGCCTTAGCCTGTCCCGCCATCCACGTGGGCTTGTCTTTCAGGCCGGCTATCAGCCCATCAGGAAGTGCCGGTGAAAAAGCAATCCTTTCCACAACGATTCGAGGCGGCAAAGCCAGGATTACAGCTGCGGCCCGAATGCTTTTCTTTTTTCCATCAGCCTGTTCTGCTTCTATTGTGACTCCGCCGGACTGATCCAGTTGAATTGCATTAACCCGGGTATTCAGTAAGACTGTCTCAGACGGAAGTGAGGAAACGAGAGCGCCAATCAGGGACTGGATCCCACCGGCCAGTCGTACTGACCTCTCAACTGCGCCCTCTGGCAGAACATGGCGCTGCACCTGTCCGGTTTGCGATTGCTCAAAAAGCATCGCTCCTCGGGTGTGCTGTTCAATGGTTGGCAATCCAAGGTCTTTCACCAATTTGGTGATGGCAAGCTCGTGATTCGGCCAAAACCAGGTCGGGCCCAAATCAAAACGGCCGAGCTCCGGCATGTCTTTGGCTGCCATGCTCAAAACCCTGCCCCCAATCCGGTTGCGCGCCTCCAGGACTTTGCAGCTTATGCCTTTTGATTGCAGTAAAGAGGCAGCACGAAGACCTGATAGGCCAGCCCCGACAATCACAACCTGTTCTTTCATTCTTGTTTCCTCCATTCATTCACACTTCGTTCCGCCCAGGGAGAGGTTTGATCTCCTATCCAGAAACAGGCCAAGGTACCATGTTTAAAGTTCAATCTGTTTAATAACTCTGGCTGGATTTCCGCCAACGACCACATTATCCGGCACATCCTTCGTAACGACTGCCCCTGAAGCGATCACGACATTGTCACCCACCGTTACCCCCGGGTTTATGATGGCACTTCCGCCAATCCAGACATTGTTTCCAAACGTAATCGGCTTGGCATATTCCCTTCCTGAATTCCGTTCATCTGGATGAAGTGGATGTGTAGCTGTATAGATCTGTACGCCTGGTGCGAGCATACAATTGTCGCCAAACCGGACTTCACAAACATCGAGGATGGTACAATCAAAATTGGCAAAAAAATTCTCTCCGACATAGGTGTTAAAGCCGTAATCAAAGCGGATATTTGGCTCCATAACGACAGTTTCTCCAGTTGAACCAAGCAACTCCTTCAATAACTGTGTCCGTTTTTCGCCTTCGGTTTCCAGTGTTTGATTATAGATTCTAACCTTACGTCTGGCTTCCTCACGTTCTTTTATCAAAACAGGGTCAGCAGGATTACACATTTCCCCGGCCAACATCTTCTCTTTTTCCGTTTTCATTCTGAAGCCCCACTTTCTAATGAAGTATAGTGGACGCTAAAAAATGGAAGCAAAGGGAGGTCCCAATGCTTCCATTTTATCAAATAATAGTGAAACTTATAAAATGAACGAGCACAGCTCATTTTATAGTTCATCAAAACCGTTCTCATCAGATGTTTTCGTGTACTGTCTTGATTTTTGCTCAAAGAAGTCGGTTTTGCCAAGGTCTACTTCCTGATAGGCGATAATCCATCTTAACGGATTGGTCCGATGTCCTTCGAAGGGTGCATTGAAACCTAATTGTTCTGCACGTTTGTTTGCCATGAACTTTATATAGGCTTCCACGTCTGACATGAGCAGTCCATCAATCTCGTTTCCGATAATATATTCAGCCCACTCAATCTCCAACAGAGCAGCTTCCCGGAAAGCTGCAGTTCCAAATTCCCTCAATGATTCTGTGTTGTACTCGGGATTTTCACGGAGGACCTCTTTGAAAATCTTTTCGAATAACCCTACATGAAGCTGTTCGTCACGGTTGATGTAGTTAATCATTGTGCTCGTGCCGACCATTTTCTGATTTCGGGCCAGATTATAAAAGAAGGCGAAGCCCGAGTAAAAAAACAGACCTTCAAGGATGACATCATAGACAATCGAATGCAATAGATTTTCAATGCTTGGATTTTCCGCGAACCCTTTATAGCCGTCGGTAATAAATTCATTCCGCTTTCGCAGGATTGGTTCTGTCCTCCAATAATCGAACACTTCCTCCTGCTTCGCTTTGGATACGATGCTTGACAGCACATAGCTGTAGGAATGATTATGGATTACTTCCTGCTGAGCCAAAACAATCATCAGTGCATTTAAGCTGGAGTCTGTGAGATAGTCGGCAACTTTACCGGCATAGTCTGTTTGAATGCTGTCAAGCAGTGCCAGCAGCCCGATGATTTTTAAAAAGGCATCCTGTTCCTTTTCCGTAAGCATGGGGAATTGCTTTATGTCCTTTGACATATTGATCTCAAAAGGAGTCCAAAAATTCCCCAGCATCCTTTTATACTTCGGATAGGCCCACGGGAAGCGCACATCATCCCAGTTCAATACATTTGAACTGAGTCCATTTATAATAGCAGTCGAAGCATTGGGAGCCTCGGCGTCTACAAGAGTTCTTTTCTTCAATTGCGTCATTCTTATCCGTCCTTTTCTCTTAACTATGGCAGCTCTCACATTCGTCAAACTCACTGCTGGAAGTGGAGCGGACATAATACGTCGTTTTCAATCCGGACTTCCAGGCGTCCATATGCAGATCCAGCAACGCTTTTGCCTTGATGTTGTTTGTCACGTAAAAATTAAACGAAATGGATTGATCGATATGGCGCTGGCGCCGCGCATTCTGCCTGATGCTCCAATGCTGGTCAACGTTATAGGCTGTCTTATAAAACCACATCGTTTCGGTAGACAGATCCGGCGCGGTCACCGGAATCTTGTAATCTTTCTTTTCCTCGGAGTATTCCAGCCTGAAAATCGGGTCAATGCTTGCTGTCGAACCTGCTAAAATTGAGGTCGAAGAGTTTGGTGCAACCGCCAAGAGGTACCCGTTTCTGATTCCATGGTGCTTCACTTCTCCAGCGAGGTTGTTCCACTTTTCACCAGTATATTGTCTCTTCACGAAAAACTGTCCATTACTCCAGTCAGAGCCTTCGAAATAAGGATATGCCCCTTTTTCTTTTGCCAGCTCAAGGCTTGCGCTGATTGTAAAAAAAGCGATATTTTCATAGAGACGATCACAATACTCCACCGCTTCTTCGCTTTCCCATTTGATTTCTTTTAGAGCCAGAAGGTGGTGCCAGCCGAATGTCCCCAGTCCGATTCCCCTGTAGTTCTTGTTGGTTATTTGCGCCTGTAGGACAGGAATATCATTGATATCGATGACATTATCCAGCATTCTGACCTGGATATTGATCACTCTTTCCAGGACATCATCCATCACACTTTTCGCTAAAGAGATCGAGGACAAGTTGCATACAACAAAGTCACCCGGTTTTTTATAGATTAAAATCTTTCCGTCCTTCACTGTTTCCTCTTGCAAAAGGGTTGGGCTCATATTCTGTGTGATTTCCGTACAGAGATTGCTGCAGTAGATCATCCCTTTATGGTGATTAGCATTGAGCCTGTTCACCTGATCCCTGTAAAACATGTACGGTGTTCCGGTTTCAAGCTGAGAAATCATGATCGATTTAAAGATTTCAATGGCAGGGACCCTCTCATGTGACAAATCAGGATGGTTGACGCAGGCCCAGTATTTTTCACGGAAGGAGCCTGATCCCTTTTCCTCATCGAAATAATCTTCAAGCGAAAATCCCATGACACTCCTCACTTCATGAGGATCGAACAGATACCAGTCCCCTCGTTTTTCGACTTGTTCCATAAATAAATCGGGGATGCAAATGCCTGTGAATAAATCATGTGTCCTTTGTCGCTCGTCTCCATTGTTCAGTTTGGCATCAAGGAACGGGAAGACATCCTTATGCCATACATCAAGGTAAACAGCAATCGCACCCTGGCGCTGCCCTAATTGATCAACAGAAACAGCGGTGTTATTCAGCTGCTTCATCCAGGGAATGACTCCGGAACTGACACCTTTAAAACCCTTGATATCACTGCCTCGGCTCCTGATTTTGCCAAGATAGACGCCAATGCCGCCGCCATTTTTGCTCAAGGTGGAGATATCTGTATTACAGTCGTAAATACTCCTCAAATCATCAGCTACTGTATCAATAAAGCAGCTCGATAGCTGGCCATAGCTTTTCCCAGCATTCGATAAAGTCGGTGTGGCGACTGTCATATATAGGTTGGAAAGCGCCCAATATGCCTCTTCCACTAACTGAAGCCGTTTCTCCTTTGGTTCTTCAGCCAGCAACGTCATGGCAATTATCATAAATCGCTCCTGTGGCAGTTCGGCAAAATCGTCATTTTGTGTACGTGCCAGATATCTTTCCGCCATGGTTAAAAGTCCTATATATGTAAACAGCTTGTCTCTTTCTGGATCAATGACTTTTTCCAGGTAATTCATTTCTTCACGGGAGTAGGATGTTAAGACCTTACAATCATAAATTCCAATTTCTATTAAGCTATTGATTAGTTCATAGAATGAACCGTAACCAGTTTCTGCGCGTGTATTTCTAAAATCTGCGCTAAGCTTGTATAATTTTTTCAGATAAAACCCTGCAGCCACATACGTCCATTCAGGCTCGTTCCGGCTGATTCGTTCAACTGCGGTCAAAATCAGCATGTTCTGGACCTGGTCATTCGTCATATTCTTAACTTGCAGGGCTTGGTCCGTCTTTTCTTTGAATAGTTGAAAATCCAGTTTAGGAAACGACCGCTCTATTTCTGCGATCAGCCTAGCTGCATTTTCATCCTTTACTTCGATACTCATTCAACATTCCTCCAACCTGGTTACTTTCTCTCATTTCCAGCCTGCGCTGCCTTCTCATTTCGGCAGTCTTGAACATCTCTCGTTCTTCATCATTTTCGGGAATGACCTTCGCAACCGGTACAGGTGCACCGGTGTCATCCTTCGCGACCATGGTAAGAATCGAAGTGGTCGTCAGCGTTTTCCTGCTAGTTTTCAAGTTTTCACTTTCCACTTTCACGAACACCTCCATCGACGTCCTGCCTGTTGAAATGACGACCGCTTCAAGTGTTAAAATATCGCCCACTACAGCGGAAGAAAGAAAGTTAACCGAGTCAATCGAGGCGGTGACAACTGCCCTTCTGCTGTGTTTCATCGCTACGATTGCGGCAATTTCATCAATATAGCTCAGCACGGTCCCGCCAAAAATCGTGCCAAGATGGTTTGTATCCGGCGGCAGGACGAGCCTGTTCTGAAAAGTCCTCGATACATTTGCTGATAATTTTTCCATTCATGACTCCTCTCTGAAAACCTCCCTGAAAAATAAGAAAAACCCATCTCGAAAGATGGGTTTAAGTAACGTTGATGTATTAACAGCTCATTTAAAGCGGTAAAAAACAGCATGAGCCTGTCAATTTATCCCCGTATACCTTCCCTATTCCCGAAGAAGATAACACGAATAAATATGGCAGGTCTCCTGACTTGTGCTTCACCCTAATTTAAGGCCTTCCCATCTATTTTTTAGACAGTGGTTCATCCTTATTTCGTCAGCACTTACAGTTGCGGGAACAGTTCTGGATTCTCACCAGATTCCCTATTAAGTCTTGTTCAGACACCATACTTACCGGTAATTACAATATTTAGTTATGAGACTATTCATCCAACACAAGATATCGTGTTATGAATTGATAGTAAATCATCTTTCATTCTTTTTCAACTATTTTTAATTCATCGTGAGGACCCTTTTTTTAAGACTACTAGCTCATATTCTGAGCAAAAAAAGGAAGCAGAGGTCCGTTCCCCTGCTTCCGTCCCTATTATGATGCTTTTTTGATTTCGATGACTTTTCCTTCATGACGCCACTTCTTAAATTCAACTGCAGCCGTAAATAATACGTCTGTCGATGAGTTAAGGGCTGTCTCAAAAGAATCCTGTAAAACACCGATGATAAAACCTACAGCAACTACCTGCATGGCAACATCATTCGGGATGCCGAACAAGCTGGAAGCGAGCGGGATCAGCAGAAGGGAACCACCAGCAACACCTGAAGCCCCCGCTGCACTGATGGCAGCCATAACACTTAGAAGAATAGCAGTAGGAATGTCAACCTGAATGCCAAGCGTATGAACTGCAGCCATTGTCATAACAGTAATCGTCACGGCGGCTCCAGCCATATTGATGGTTGCGCCTAAAGGAATGGAAACAGAATATGAATCCTTGTCCAATCCTAGGTCTTCACATATTTTAATATTAACAGGGATATTTGAAGCTGAACTGCGTGTAAAGAATGCTGTAATACCACTTTCTTTCAAACATTTGAATACCAGCGGATATGGATTCTGCCTTATTTGAGTGAATACAATGAGTGGATTGACCACAAGAGCCACAACAAGCATGACGCCAATCAGAACGGCAAGTAGTTTTCCATAGCCAAGCAAAGAGCTAAGTCCGTTTGCTGTAATCGATTCAAATACAAGTCCCATGATGCCAAGTGGAGCGAATTTTATCACCCAAGTGACGATTTTGGACATTGCATCAGATAAGTTTCCAATGACTGTTTTTGTTGAATCAGACGCATTCTTCAGAGCAAGTCCGACTAAGACTGCCCACGCTAAAATACCGATATAATTAGCATTCATAATAGCATTAACAGGATTATCAACAATGTTAAGCAGTACAGTTTTAAGAACCTCAACTACACTTCCAGGAGGTGCCAGGCCCTCAGCACCTGCTGTAAGCTTCAAGCTTACCGGGAACATAAAGCTGGCAATGACCGCAATAAGCCCGGCCGCAAATGTTCCTAGAAGATATAAAGAAACAATCGTCTTCATGTTTGTTTTCTGTCCACGTTTATGCTGGGCAATCGCCGACATAACCAGGAATAATACCAATACAGGAGCAACCGCCTTCAAGGCACTAACAAATAAAGATCCAAAAATAGCAACCGGCTTTGCTAGTTCCGGGATGGATAAAGCAAGAATAATACCAACCAACAAACCAACAATGATTTGTTTCACCAAGCTTACTTGATTCCACTTCCTCAGTAAATCTTTCATCGTCATCTCCCCCACATGTAAGTACTGTTGTTCATGGTTTTTCAAGAGGCCAACACCCATCAATGTCCTCCTTAAAAACACAACTGTTCGCGTACTATGTATTATAGATGTTGAAATGCTATATTACAATATAAAGATATTAGTATATGTAAAATTTGAATTATCTAAATACTCAATCATCATATCCTGAATTGAATTCAATTGTTAATAGATAATTCTTCCCAAGAATAGTCACTAGACTCAACTTATTGAGAGAAGGAACTTATCCTTCCTTATCCCTGCTGAAATTAAAAGACTCTCCTTTTACCCAAATGAAGAAATTAACACACTTTCGGGCAATGCAAAGGCTCTCCTTTTACCCAAATGAAGGATACTGGGCTATTCCATCGGAAAACCCCGGGCCATAAAAAATAGCAGACCAATTTATCCCGGTCTGCTATCTCATAAACTATTTATCTAATTTTTTTCATCGTGTGCGTGCCAATTCGGAAGTCTCGCGAGCCTGTTCGCTCAAATCAAAACGGTCGGCATTCATGACCTTGACCCATGCGGAGATAAAGTCGCGCACAAATTTCTCTTTGTTGTCGTCCTGGGCATACACTTCTGCAATCGCACGCAGCTGGGAGTTTGATCCTAATACGAGGTCTACTCTGGTGGCTGTGCGAACAACGTCACCTGTCTTGCGGTCACGCCCTTCATATACAGCACCGTCTGCAGGTCTCCATTCAATCCCCATATCCAGCAGGTTTACAAAGAAGTCATTTGTAAGAGTTCCGACTCGATCAGTGAATACACCGTGTTTTGTGCCGCTATGGTTCGTACCGAGGACACGCATTCCGCCAATAAGAGCGGTCATTTCAGGTGCGCTGAGATTCAGCAGCTGTGCCTTGTCCAGCAACAGCTCTTCCGGACTGACGCCATACTGCTTTTTCTGATAGTTACGGAAGCCATCTGCATATGGCTCCAGCACCGCAAAGCCTTCTGCATCTGTTTGCTCATCAGTCGCATCCCCACGCCCAGGAGCAAATGGAACGGTTACTTCAAATCCAGCATCTAGTGCGGCCTTCTCAATCGCAGCACTGCCGCCCAGTACAATCAAGTCAGCTAGGCTTACTTCTTGATCCAATTGACTTTGGATGTCCTCGAGTATACCAATCACCTTCGAAAGCTGTTCCGGCTGATTCACTTCCCAATCCTTCTGCGGTGCCAGACGGATGCGGGCACCATTCGCACCACCACGGAAGTCCGAGCCACGGAATGTACATGCTGAAGCCCAGGCAGTCGTAACCAACTCACCGATAGTAAGCCCGGAGTCCAAAATCAATGATTTCACCTTTTCTACTTCCTCATCCGTCAGTTCATAATCAACCGCTGGAACAGGATCCTGCCAGACAAAATCATCTTCCGGAACTTCAGGACCTTTATACCTTGATTTCGGGCCCATATCGCGATGCAATAATTTGAACCACGCTTTCGCGAATGCATCCGCAAACTCTTCTGGATTCTGATGGAATCGGCGGGAGATTTTCTCGTAATCTGGATCATGGCGCAAGGCAATGTCGGTCGTGAGCATCATGGTTGGAACTTTTACAGAAGGATCTTCCGCATCCGGTGCAAGGTCCTTCTCAGCCGGATCCACAGCCAGCCATTGATAAGCACCTGCCGGACTCTTTGTCAGCCACCATTCGTAGCCGAATAATAAATCGAAGTAGCCATTATCCCACTGTGTCGGATTTGCCGTCCAGGCTCCTTCCAGGCCGCTCGTGATCGTATCGCGTCCCTTGCCGCTGCCGTATGCATTTTTCCAGCCTAAGCCCATTTCTTCGATCGGTGCTGCTTCTGGTTCTGGGCCAACCTTGGCTGCGTCCCCTGCACCGTGGGCTTTTCCAAAGGTATGGCCGCCAGCGATCAGTGCGACTGTTTCTTCATCATTCATGCCCATTCGCGCAAAGGTTTCGCGAATGTCCCGAGCCGCTGCAAGTGGATCCGGCTTTCCATTAGGTCCTTCAGGATTAACATAAATCAGACCCATTTGCACGGCAGCAAGCGGATTCTCAAGCTCACGGTCGCCTGTATAACGTTTGTCGCCAAGCCATTCGGATTCAACACCCCAGTAAGTGTCTTCTTCCGGATGCCAAATATCCGGCCTACCTGCGCCAAAGCCGATCGTCTTGCCGCCCATCGATTCAATGGCGACATTTCCTGCCAGTAAAATCAAGTCAGCCCAGGAAATCTTATTGCCATACTTCTGCTTAAGCGGCCATAGCAGTCGGCGAGCCTTATCAAGGTTGCCATTGTCCGGCCAGCTGTTCAGCGGTGCAAATCGCTGTGAACCTGTTCCGCCGCCACCCCGGCCGTCGCCAATACGATATGTGCCTGCCGAATGCCAGGCCATCCGGATAAACAATGGCCCATAATGACCATAGTCAGCCGGCCACCAGTCCTGACTTGTTGTCATAAGATCATGCAAGTCCTGCTTAAGAGCATCATAGTCCAGCTTTTTAAATTCTTCATTATAGTTAAAATCTTCTCCCATAGGATTCGATTTTCTGTCATGCTGATGGAGAATATTCAATTGTAACTGGTTTGGCCACCAGTCCCGATTCGTCGTCCCGCTGGTTTTATGACTAGTAGCACCCCCGTGCGTAAACGGGCATTTTCCAACCTTTGCAGTATCCTTGTCCATTTTCTTTCCCCTTTCGTTAAACTAAAAATGAATGAAACTTACATCATTAATAACTATGAAAGAGACAAGGGATTTAGTATCTATAATTGGAATCTTTTATGTTTTGAAGCGACTGAGGATGGAATTGGGGGGAATAAGGTTGGATCTAAATGAAAGACTACTAGCCAAAATACACTTCTACACTTTTTTCTTTCTGTGCCGTTTCCAAACAGCTTTGGATAAAGAGGAAAATTTGCTTTTGATCCCAGGATGTACAATCACTTTCCGACGGTGCAGCAGTTTTAAAGAATTTTTTATAGCCCTTCATTGCCTTTTCAACTTGTTGTAACGAAAAAGTCGAGCTTTTACCTGATCCGCTTACACCAGCATAGAACTGATAGGCATCAAGAAAACGGTACAGCAGCAGGGCATTATGATTCCCCATGCTAAAACGCGCATAGGCAATTTCTTCCCTTGCTTTATTCAATCCATAAATATCGTGACCCATATAATATTCCTCCTTCAAATATAAATGAAAATATTAGAAAAGCTGATAAGTAGTTTTACATGGATTACCACTCCTTTCACGTTTGCATTCAAGGATTTATATAGACATATCAAAAGAGTATAAGATGGCGAGAGGATCTAAGGATTCAATCATGAAAGACGCATCATTTAAGAAGGGTTTTACAACACAGGAGAAATTATGAGGAAACATTTCAAGAAAGATCGTTCACTTAATGAAAAAATAATACCATACAGCGTATCTTTTTAATTCGGGTAATTTCAAAACTTATCAACAACTTTGTGAACGCTTTCTTTTCAAAGAAAAAGGCTGGAATGATTGCGATCCCAACACCGCCTTCACGCCAGCCTATCAACTTTTTTGTAAAAATCAGTTTACACTTACTTCAAGTTCACCTAAACTTCCTGCTCTCCAACAGGATTCCCAACCGCAAATTGCTCAAGCAGTCCACGCACTTCGTCTGTTGATTTTGTGTTCATAAGTTGATTTCTTAATCCACTCGCTCCTGGGAATCCTTTGACATAGATTTTGAAAAAGCGATGTAGAGCCGTGAATGGTCTCAGCTCTAAATGTGAATATTGATCATGGAGATCCATGTGCAATCTTAAGAGATCAAGCAAGTCGTCACTGCTATGTTCCTTCTTCTCCTTTTCAAAGGCAAATGGATTATGGAAAATGCCACGGCCAATCATCACTCCATCAACACCATATTGCTCAACCAATTCTAAGCCAGTTTGGCGGTCAGGTATATCTCCATTTATCGTCAAAAGGGTATCCGCCGCCACCTCATCACGAAGCTTTTTAATCTCCGGGATCAGCTCCCAATGCGCAGGCACTTTGCTCATTTCATCCCTTGTCCGCAGATGAATCGAAAGATTAGCAATGTCTTGCTCCAGAATGTGCTTCAGCCAGCTCTTCCATTCGTCTACTTCTGAGAAACCAAGCCTTGTCTTAACACTTACGGGCAATCCTCCCGCTTTTGCTGCCTGGATTAGTTCAGCTGCCGCATCCGGACGACGGATCAGACCGCTTCCCTTCCCGTTCTGTACCACATTGGGTACCGGACAGCCCATGTTGATATCAAGACCCTTAAAGCCCATTTCCGCCATACCAATGCTCATTTGCCGGAAGTTTTCAGGCTTGTCCCCCCAGATATGGGCGACAATTGGCTGTTCATCCTCTGTAAAAGTCAAACGCCCGCGCACACTCTTGATCCCATCCGGGTGACAATAGCTCTCCGAGTTCGTAAACTCTGTAAAGAACACATCCGGTCTCGCCGCTTCACTCACCACATGGCGAAAAACAACATCCGTCACTTCTTCCATTGGTGCCAATATAAAAAATGGTCGTGGTAAATCACGCCAGAAATTTTCTTTCATGTTTTGATTCAAATCCTTTCATCATAGGACACAAGGCCAACCCCTAATCCCAAAAATAAAAAGCAGCAAGTTCCTGCTCCATTTACACTTATACCATGATAAAGCACATTTTATCAAACTGATAGAAATGGTAATTTAAACTTTACAATCGCTGTTTATCAATTAACCTTCAATTGGACAATTTAATAATCTGATAAAGATTGAAAAGCAAATAGGAATAAAACTGGTAATTGGAGTAATAATCAATGAAGTAAGTAAGCGGGGAGATCATCAGAGAAAAGAGGCGTGCCCATTGGACAAACCTCAATACTTTTTAGCTTAGCTGCTCTTGTAACTTCTTTACCTCTTCAATAGATAATTCTGTTAAATCAGCTATTTGTTCAACTGTAAAATTTTCGCGGGTTAACTTAGAGACAATTCTTTTTCGTTCGACCAACAATCCCTCTATTTTACCTTCTTCCCTTTCCATTTTCCTCAATTCTCCAAATGTTGGGGGTAGGTTCTTTCGGTCTAAGTACATCAAGTCAATTGCCTCCTTCGAAATCATGATTTCATTTCTTAGTTTTTCTGTTAATTCTATCGGTAGTTGGAGTAAATAATCAATGAAGTAAGTAAGCGCGGAGAGGTAGATGCGTCTTTCGTCTAGAGGCTGATTCATTTTTTGTAATACTAATCGCATTAGCTTGTATTTAAATCGATAGCGTTTCTCGTCATCATTTTTGGCGGCATTGGCATATTTCGCTGCCAGTACGGCAATCGAAAATGGGTTGCTTGAATTTTCTAATTCAGTCTCATTTTGATCGTTAAACTTATACCAATTGTACTTATAAGTCACTTCCGTCCCAAAGATTCCTCGTTGGTACTTCCCGGTCCATGGGCGGTCGGAAGCACCCGTCAACAGCGCAATCGCCACAACATCGCGATTGTACCTGTCATAAATTTCATAATAATAGCGGAACATTCTTTCTGAAAAATCATCGCCTGTATCGCCTTGAACTTCGATATGAATCAAGACCCATTGCTCACTGCCATCTCTCAAATACACTTTAACAATTTGATCCGCAATTCGTTTCCCTTTCTTCTCTTCAATAATCTCTTTAAAAAGCTCCTGCTGCAGAAATTCAGGCTCCTTCGTAAAATCAATGTCCTCAAACAAATCAGGCAAAAAATACAGGACAAACTCTTCAAACAGCTCGTAAATCAACTTCTTCCAAAGGCCATCATAATCAACCGCCACATAATCCCGAGGCTTTTCCAATATCCATTTAACTACCATTATTTTATCACATCCTATCTAGTTTTTATACTTTCATTATACCATTTATCGAACAAGAGTTCTATTTTATTTGTATTAATAATAATTTTTTCAGGAACAAAGCTTGATTAAAAGGGACGCACCCCAGGTACGTCCCTTTGTTTCTGCATATTATTCCCGCCATACCAGACGTTCTTTCTCTTCTATCTGCTTTTCGAATGTTTCATCCCAGCGTTGGAGCATGGTATTCCAGACACGTGCATAGAATTTGTCCTGTTCTTTATTGTAGAGTTGAAATTCGAGGCATGGGATGTGCTCAACTTTCTGTTCGCCAAAGCTATTTACAGCAGCCACTACTGTTTGGAAGCCGTCTTCTTCCTCACCATTTCGGCTCTCTGCGAGAACTTGCAGAATACGGTCCTTCCCTAAGATGTTCTGATGATTTCCATACCGGTAAAGCGGCAGTTCTCCGTCAGTTTCAGGCAAAGGCTCGGTCATCTCTGGCCAAAACTCATCGTGAATCGGGCTGTAAGAAAGCACTGCCGACTCTTCTGCCAATTCTTCTTCCATAATCCCTGTCTTTAGCTGCTCTTGCCCTCTCGATGTCAGCTTGTAGCTTCCTTTTTCCAATGTGATCAAACCCGTGCGTTGCATTTTGTTCAGTAAATCTTCAATGAACAGCTCCTCGACCAGCAGCAATTGAGATAAATTGGCTGCTCGACGGATTTGCGTCTTTTCAAATGTGAGTAGCATCATTTTCATGAGAATGTCCATTTTAGAGCGTTTTACGCGATAAAACGCCACAGTATAAATGGTCACCGGGAATTGCCAGATCAGCGATTTGTTGATTTGGACAGCTGGATTTTTAAGTAGATCCGCATGTAGCTGCTTTTTTAATTTATCCATTCACACCCACCTCTTCAAGGGTTCGCAATCCATCTTGCTTTTTGGCCGTTTCAAAAACATGAGTATACATTTTTCTTGCATCCCTATGTTTCGTCCGCTGTGTGAACATCTTTGTGCAACCAACCATCACAAGCAGCTCTCTTGCTCTCGACAATGCCACATTTAGCCTGCGATAGTCTTTGGCAAAACCGATATCATCCTGCTTATTATCGTGATTACGCACCATACTTAACAGAATCACATCCATCTCCATGCCCTGGAATCTGTCCACTGTCCCGGTGCGAATCGTTAAGTGAGGCAAATGCAACTCCTGTTGAAGCATGCGGTCGATCCTTTTCACTTGTTCTCCGTAGAAACTGATGACACCAATGCTTTTTTTCTCATTGGTTTCCATTCTTCCAGCTTGCTTTGCCTCAGCGGTTGCATCATCCAATTCCTTCAGCAATTCGCCAATCCTCTTCAATTCAGCTGAATTGTACAGGCTTTTTCCGCCTTTCATTCTTTCTTCGAAAAATAAAGGCTCGTTCGGCATATCAAGCCAAAGGAGATGATTGTTCCGCTGAATGTTCAGTGATGCCAGCTTGTGGTCACGATCCAGATCAGAATCGATTAAGCCACATTGGAGCTGTTCGTTTTCTTGCATATAAAATGGCGTTATCGTTTCCATAATGTTTTTGTGCATCCGATATTGAATCGCAAGCATCGTTTTGTTATTTATCGGCAAGTTTTTAAACAATCGCTCGAACAACGACTCATTTAATAACTTTTTAAGTTCCGCTTTTCCTTCAAAGTCTTCACTTTCTTCCGCCATTTCCTGCAGCGTTTCCTCCAGCGTATCGTTTCCCAGTAAAGGCGGCAGCTGATGATGGTCGCCGACCAGAATGATTTTTTTCCCTTTCAGCATCGGCAAAAGGAGCTCCGGCGGGGTTGCTTTTGATACTTCATCAATAATGACAACGTCAAAAATTGGGTAGTTTTCAATGAAATCTTTGCGAGCGGAGGCCACACATGTTGTTCCTATTACATTTGCATGCTTCACATAAAGCTTTCGGATTTCATTCAGGTCATGGTCATTTGCTTCTTCTAGCAAGGACTGCCACATTCCCTGGACTTCCTGGAACAGCGGTAGTCTCTGCTTTTCCTGATTCAACGACTCTCGGTTAAAAGAAACGCTCGCCAGCCTCTTTAATACCTCTTCGTGCTCCTTCTCGGGTTCTAAATAAAGGATTTCCTGTAGTGGCGCTTGTTCAGCTTCTTTTTCCTTAATTATGGAGGCGAGATTTGAAAGACTGACTTCGATTTCGGTTTGTTTCTGCTTTGCCTGCTCCAGTTGAAGAGATTCTTGTTCACGTTTTTGACGATTCATTTTAACCCGTAGCTTGGCTTGTCCAAATTGTTTTTGCTTGGCTTTCAGTTCAAACGCTTTGGTTTCTTGTTCATGAAGCAATTCCTTCGCATTGGGAATAATTACTGCTGAGACCATCTTTTGTGCGTGCTTGTTTTGCAGGAAAGTAAGCTTGGCAGTCTGTTCGGCCATCTCTCTCTGATACTTTTGTTGCATCATCTTGTTTTCATCGAGACTAGGCTGAAGCTGTCCAATCAGTTCCTGTTTCAAATGCTGAAGTGCTTCTTGTGCCATTTTTTTATCTGTATCATTCAGTTTGAGCACATCCGCTTTTTGCCAGATGAAATGTCTCCGGCCATATAGCCACTTAAGAAAGGTTTCAAGCCGATTCGGATGAATGGTTGATTTTCCTTTTAACTCACTTCTCAATTTCTCTAAAAACTGGTCAATTTCGATCGCTGACGTAGTAACAGGAGGAATGTTCTTCAATTGCATCTGAAGCTTGGAGTACTTCTCCTTCTCCCCCAAAAGCTGCTCAAGATAGGAAATCGCTGGATTGATTTTCTCATTATATTCCTTTAACTTATCCAGCTGGTTGATTCTTTCGCGAAGCTGATCGAGCTTTGCAATTAGTGACTGCACTTGTAGAGAGCGAGTCAGATTTTGTTCCAGAATGATCCACTTTAAACTGTCGAATTTTTTTGCGGCAGTTATTCTTTCTGTTATAGCCTCCGTCTGCTTCATGGCCTCTTTCCATGTATCACCATCTGCAGAAACCCTATCTATCATTTGTTTTAGTTCATTCATTTCGTCTTCTAGCACCTGAAGGGCTACACTGTCTTGCAGCCGTACAATCTCTTGCTGGCAGGCATCCAACTCTTTTTGAATCAAGTCACGATCAGGCTCTTCATCCAGAAAAGTTTCATCTTGATCAATGGTGTCATTTAACAAACGCAGGGCGTGTTCCGTTTTCTGTATTAGCTGCTGAACTGCTTGCCCCTCCTGTTCAACTCCATGAATGCTCTTGTTATGCACTTCAATCAATGACTGAATTTCATTATACTGCTGCTGGGCTTTCTTCTTTTCTTCAAGCTCCGCTTCTATTCGTGCAAGCTGTTGCTCGAGCCTCTCTTGTTCCTGTTCGTTCGCTTCCCATTCTATTTCTATTTCGGACTCCCGTTTGTTTCGAGCTTCCAATTGGCTGGAGACTTCCTGCAGCGTATGGTCTTTCCAATACTGTCCGACATTCTCCTCGATGAACTTTTTTCCCTCTTCTTCTATGCTTTCCGTCCGTCCCACTCTGAGGATTCGGATATCCTTAGTTGCCAGCAATCGTCCCAGGGCATTGTCGACCGCTAAATTCGACTGCGACGCAACTAGAGTGCGCAGCCCCGCCTTCGCATTTTGCAGACAGATTTCTGAAATAACGGTTGTTTTTCCTGTTCCGGGCGGCCCTTGGATGACGTATAAGTCTTCAGCAGACATAGCGCCTGTGACAGCTGCCTGCTGGAACTCGTTCAATGTATTGTGAAACTGCAGCTTTGCCTCAGCCTTGACCTCTTTGACCGGGGGCTTATTTTCAAATAAAAGGCGTTCCAGTTCAGGATTCGCAGCCAAGCCGTTCTCCAATTGCTTAAACCCTTGCCGAAGTCTTTTCAACTGGCTTAAGGTTGCAAAGTTGCTAAAGATGACTTCCTTAGGATGTACATCAAGGCGCTGCCTGCGGGCCAGAGCTTCCATATTACTGTGTATTTCCACCTCTACCGTGGAAGCCGAACGATTCGCTTTCAGGACTTTGCCGATCTCCTGGTCCATTCCTTTTAGCTTGACGCTCATATCCTTGAGTGACTTCCAATCCTTATCTTTCATCTCACAGCCTGTTATTTTTACCGTACTGAAATCATCATTGAATAAAAGCGTGGAATAGCGGGTGGTGATATCAGGAATATCTGCGGACTGCTCCTGAATTTTCAGATAGCCTTCCCAACTGGCAATACGTTTTTGCACATACATAGAACTTTCCTGTGCAACCGGCATGTTGTGAATCAAGTTCAGTAACCCCATCGGTAATCGCCTGCTGCCTTGAACATTTAAGTCAAAAGTAAGCTCTGCCGAAATGCGCCAATTAGACGGCAATGGGATATGTGTCGGCCTCGTCGTTACATTCGTTGCAACAAACCCATCCTCTTTGACCAAACAATGGATAACAACAACAAACCTACCGTATTTCTCTGCCAGCCTTTCGTTTTTTTCAATGTCAAAAAACAAGGCTACCGAAACAAGGCCATCAGCCGATTGCGGATACTTTTCTATATAAACATCAAACGATTTCTCCAATAAAAAAAACGATCGCTCATCCAACCCAGCTTCTCGCATTTTACTCTTTGCCTTATTGGTCAAAGCAATCGGACAATGATATTCCTTACTTTGAGTATTTTTCATAAATCCACCTGCTTTTTTGACAAAAAAAGTTTTGAAATGGTTAATTAATCAATAAGTATATACAGCTTTTTAACTAGGTTATTATAGCATAATGTTCAGGGGGTAGAGAGACAGGTTTCTTTACCAATTTCGGTGGGGGATTGGATACGCTGCAACACAAGAGATGCTTTGTGAGTTTACCCTTTCTTCAAAATAAACCCAAAAAACGATTGTATAATTCGCAGTATCAATACCATCCCCAAAATTATAAAACCGTTTACAAAAGATCAACCCTAAAGAAAAATAACGTTAAAGGATAAAATAAAGAGTGAAACTGAAAATTAATCTCCAAAAAAAGAAGAATGTATTAGATTACCTTATTAATAGTAAAATGATTTTCAGAAAGGAATACACAATGATGAATATACCAAACTTGTACTTTGGAAATGCATCTTTACACACTGAAATGAAACCGATTTCACTAGAAACGGTAACGATCAGTGAGGAAACTTATTTCAAGATAGAAAACTACAATCAAATGAACCCATTCTTTATGACAATAGTAAGTGATGTGGACCTTTGGATGTTTATCTCAAGTACTGGCGGACTGACTTGCGGCCGTAAAAATGCAGAGTCAGCATTATTTCCATATTATACAGATGATAAAATCCATGACAGTGTTGAGACAACCGGTTCACATACCATACTGATCGTGAATAAAAATGAAAAGAATTTTCTCTGGAAGCCTTTCTCAACTCATAATAGCGATGTCTATAAGATTACAAGAAACCTATATAAAAACACTATAGGTAATAAGATTATGTTTGAAGAGATTAACCATGACCTTGAGGTTAGTTACACCTATACATGGAAAAGCAGTGATTTATTTGGATTTATCAAAGAATCCAGATTGGTTAACCTGGCTGAAAAGGATGTAGAGATCAGAGTCCTGGACGGTATTCGCAACATCCTTCCTTACGGGGTCAATACGCTTTTGCAAACGACAAAGAGCACGCTGGTTGATGGATATAAACGCTGTGAATTAGTAGAAGAAGCAGGGCTTGGCATCTACACGCTCAGTTCGATTTTAACCGATAAAGCGGAGCCAAGTGAATCATTGAAAGCAACGACGGTTTGGTCAAAGGGACTTGAGAATCCTGGCTACCTTTTGTCAGAACAACAGATTAAAGCTTTCTCTCAAAATGCAGAGATCCAAACTGAAGTGGATATTAAGGGTCGAAGAGGTTCCTACTATGTTGTCGATTCAATCCGCCTTCAGGGTCGAGAATCAAAGAACTGGTATATCGTCGCTGAACTCAATCAAAGCGCTCCAAAAGTCGAGAAGCTTATTCAGGATATTACGAATCAACACCCAATTCTTGAAGACGTGGAAGCTGATGTTTCAAAGGGTGAGCACAATCTTAAGAAGCTTGTATTTGATGCTGACGGATTCCAATTTACTGCTAACGAGAAGGCGGGTTACCGACATTTTTCAAATACCCTTTACAATATCATGCGTGGCGGGATCTATGCAGACGGCTATGTGATTAACCGGGAGGATTTCAAAGCTTTTGTAGGGGTTTGGAATCAACAAGTATATATGAAACAACTGGATTTTATAAGCCAATTGCCTGAAACCATTAATTATAATGAACTGATTGCTTTGGCAGCAGAGCGTGGTTGCAAGGATTTTGAGCGATTAGTATTTGAATACTTGCCACTTACCTACAGCAGGCGACATGGAGACCCAAGCCGTCCGTGGAATAAATTCAGTATCGAGATTGCCAAAGAAGATGGAAGCAAGGATCTGAAGTTTGAAGGAAATTGGCGTGATATCTTTCAAAATTGGGAAGCCTTATCCATCTCTTACCCTGAATATACGGAGAGTATCATTGCCAAATTCGTAAACGCATCAACAGCAGACGGTTATAACCCATACCGTATTACGAAGGACGGAATTGACTGGGAGAAACTAGACCCTGAAGATCCGTGGTCAAATATTGGATACTGGGGAGACCATCAAATTATTTACCTTTTGAAGCTAATGGAATTATCAAAGTCTTATCATCCTGAAAAATTACAGGATCTTCTTCATAAAGACATTTTTGTTTATGGAAATGTTCCATACAGGATTAAAGGATTTGATGCATTAGTCGAAGACCCAAGAAACACTATTGTTTTTGATGAGGAGCTTGAACAACTCATTGAGGACAGAACGGCAAGTCTTGGATCAGATGGCAAGTTAGTTTACAACAAGGACGGAATCTACAAAGTTAATTTAATGGAAAAGCTGTTGGTTACCCTTCTTGCAAAGTTCTCTAACTATGTGCCTGAGGGCGGTATTTGGATGAATACTCAACGTCCTGAGTGGAACGATGCGAACAACGCCCTTGTTGGAAATGGATTGTCCATGGTTACCCTGTATTATCTGCATCGTTTCCAAGCTTTTATGGGTCAAATCGTGAAGGAAATGAAAGAGGACTCCATTGAGGTTTCAGTTGAAGTGCTTCAGATGTTTCAGGAGACAATGGCAGTATTGAAGGATAGTAAAGAATCCCTTGGCAATACAATGTCCGATGACACTCGTTACTCTATCGTAAAAGCTTTAGGCAAGATTGGAGAAGCGTATAGAGAATCCATCTATGATAAAGGTTTTTCAGGAGATAAAGGGGCACTTTCAATAGAATCCCTTAAAGAATTCATTGAGGTTTCAATGCTCCACTTACAAGATTCCATTAAAAAGAATAAACGAGATGACGGCCTATATCACTCTTACAATCTCATCCGATTTGATCAGGAAAACTGCAGCATATCCAATCTTTATGAGATGTTAGAAGGCCAGGTTGCCGTACTAAGTTCAAAAGCTTTAGATGAAAAAGAAACGATCGAAGTCTTAGCGGCACTTCGAGATAGTTCTATTTATCGCGAAGACCAAAACAGCTATATGCTATATCCGAATCGTGAATTGCCAAAGTTCTTAGAGAAAAATGTGATTCCTGAGGAACAAGTTATGTCATCAACTGTTTTAACAGCAGAACTGAATCGGAATTCCACACGGTTCATTGAAAAAGATGTGAATGGGAAGTACCATTTTAACGGTCAATTCAGAAACGGTGATGAGATTCAAGAAGCACTTAAAGCGACAAAAGAGTATAAGGATGAGGATATCAAAATCGTTGCAGAAATCTTCACGAACCTTTTTGACCATCATGCTTTTACAGGACGCTCCGGCACCTTTTATAAGTATGAAGGTTTAGGAAGCATCTATTGGCATATGGTATCAAAGCTAGTTTTGGCGACACAGGAAAACTTTGAAGATCTCTCCGGCCAAAAGGGGCTGACTGAGGAAGCCAGGGCGCTTATGAATTACTATGAAGATCTTAAGGCAGGAATAGGACTGGATAAATCACCGGAACAATACGGCGCATTTCCAACAGATGCTTATTCCCATACTCCCGGCTTTGCAGGAGTCCAACAACCAGGTATGACCGGACAGGTTAAAGAAGACTTTATCTCCAGACTAGGTGAGTTAGGCGTGAAGGCAGAAGCCGGACGTATTCATTTCAAACCGGAGTTATTAGCAAAGGCTGAGTTCTTAACAGAGCCGAAAACATGGTCCCTGCCTAGGAATAGCCATGCTGAAGGTTCAGACACCATCCAGCTAGATAAGAATTCCTTAGGATTTACATTCTGTGCAGTTCCAGTCATCTATTATCTAGACAGCCAAAAGAAAATCATCGTATGTTATAAAGATGGAACAGAACGTATCTATGAAGATGCAGACACCCTAGATCACGAAACAAGTCAAACCATTTTCAGTCGTGATGGCAAGATCGATCGAATCAAAGTGTATATTGACGGCAGTAACTTGAATTAGACTTAAAGAAAGTGCCTGGCACTCCCTGGATTTTTTCGGGTGAGTGACAGGCACTTTTTATTTGTTTAGATTCGCTCAATAATGTCCTTCATTAAGTCTCACAACTTCAAGTTCTTTTATATTTTCATTCAATTTCAATGCTAGGCTTTCAATACCAAATAACTCTATGAAAGTATGACTCCCAACGATAAGATTGATTCGTTTAAACTGAGCATATTGAATCGTAGACAAATTGCATTCCCCTGTAATGTATACATCACACTCATTTTCAACTGCTTCTTTAAGGCAATCTGTTGGCGCTCCATTGCCACAGACCAAGCCCACCCGTTTCACCTTCTTGTCATTAAACCGCCAATATCTAACTGGTTCTTCAAGTAGATTTACCATACGATTCACTAATTCATTAAATTCGATTTCTTCACCAGATTCTGCGACTCTGCCAGTATATAACCCTTCCAATTCGTGGGTTCTTTTAACAATTTCCAAATTCAATTCCTTTAATAAACTATCATTTGTTCCAAAATCACAGTCATCAAGAGGCAAGTGATTATAGTAGTGACTTATGCCATATTCCGCTAGTTTTTCGATGCATGCCTCTTTCAAGCCAAATATTTCATCCCATGCATCGTGGTGAGTCACTAACATATCAACACCATGAATTCTTGCTTCCTCAATCGTTTCAAGCGTGAGGTTAACACAGTAGCCTACCTTTTTAACTTTTCTATCTGCCTGGTAGGTAAGCCCAGATTCCCTTGAATAGATATCCTTATTTTTTATATTGAACAGGTCATTAATTCTTTCAACAATAAATGTAGCATCCATATATTTGCCTCCTCAGTTTCAACTTGTTTTGCCTTTAATCTCTTTATTACCTTGGTTGTAATCTAAAGAGGCATTAATTGAGGGAACTCCAATGATTACTAAAGAAATAACAACTAACCGAACTAAATGACTTCAAATACATACAGCCAACTACAGCTGAATTTAACAGCAATAGTCATAAGGATGTAGCGGAGGACTAGCCCGGAATATCCACTTTGTATTATACGAACGATCCTTCCAGTGCCATGCACCTAACGCAGCTGCACATGCATCGATTGAATGGCTTTCTTCTTCCATTTCAATCGGTAATTGTGTAAGCCCCTGCTCTGTAAGCCAATTCCGTATATAACTTCTAGCTGATTGTTCTTGTTTATAGGCCAACACGTATTCAATATCTTGTTTGGACAGTCTCGATCCAATTACGGCCCCTGGATGGACTTCCACTAAAGAAATGGGATACGCGGCGTTTAGATTCTCTATTTCTCTACTAAGCTTTATTCCTCTTAATGTTAAATACACCATTCTATTTAAGGTTGGCGGCATGATTGACCCAGATCTCATCCCTAAATCCACAATGAACTTTCTTAGTTCCCGGTCACTTTTTCGATCTCCGCCACCGTCTTGATAGGATAATGGTGCATCAATTCCGATCACGACCTCATCCAATTGACTTTGCTCGAAAACCTTTTTCAATATGTCCTGATCGCTTAAGTTATTTTCCCACTTAACCAATTCCAGGTGGTTTTCCTCTTGTTTAAAAATAGCGAGAACTGTATCCTTATGATTTTTTGGACCTGATAGGTCAATTCCGATAATCCTCAAATAAAACCCTCACTTCCGTCATTACAATTAATGAACATTCAGCAATTTTATCAGCCGTATGACCTTTTGATCGTCCCAAGTATCGATCCGGACGAGCTTTGTACTTTGGATGATTTCATTATAAAAATCTTTCCCTGCTGGATATTGTCCATCCCAGCGCAAAGGGACATTGTACACATTGATCGTGCCGTTCCCATTGCCGCTATAAGTCACAGAACCATCCACTAAACGAGAACCTGCCAACTGGATGACATCCTCAGGATAACTGGCACTTGTTTCATCGTCAGGATTCAGTTTTTCCCCTGCTGGAATGTGCCGGACATTCAATTCATCGATTTCCTGATTGGGTCCAAGTTGCAGCCAAACCCGAGCGTACTCAATTTGATTACTTGAATAGTTAGATAGCGATTCCCCGTCCGCTTGTTTTTCACTGTTTTCGAAATCCTGGATCAGGACGACTTTGAATTTCCCATCATAGGAGACCCAACTAACTGAATCCACGCGGCTCTTATTTTTAACCTTAGGCAATTCATCCATGATTTGTTTCGCCATTTCAAACATCATTTCAGTTTCTTCATAACTTTTCGTATGTCCATCCTGGAATTTTTCATTGATTTCCTGACTGTACTCTTCCGTATCTGGCAGCAATTTTACTGAATAATTCGTCATTCCTGAGTCGCTTTCCCATACGCCCGTTTCATAATGCGTCCCATCAATTTTGTAATGCGCATTCAGGTAGTCGTCGATATTCATATTTTCTGAGAGTTGTTCATCTGAAGCATCATCTGTTTCAGACGGTTGCGCTTCCTCTTCATTGTCGTTATCTAAGTCAGAATCAACAGTTTGATTTTCTTCCTCGTTTGCTGGTGACATTTCATTCTTCACTTCTGTCTGTGAGCAGCCTGCAGCCATGAACAGCAAAGCCATCATTAAGACTAAATAAGGGATTCCCTTCATGATTGTATCCTTCCTTTCTGTACAGATTTATATTCGGAATCTTGTTCATCTCTATTAAAAACTATTAAAAGTTCTTCAAAACTTTTAATTTTCATATCATATTCACTTACTTGGCCAAACCCGTATTCAGCATATATAAAGGGAATATCAGCAAATCTGGCTGCTGCTAAATCACCCTGTGTGTCGCCCACATAAACTGGGCTTGATAGGTTATTTCTCTCAATAACTAAGTTAATATTTTCACCTTTTGACAGACCCGTTCTGCCTGGGTTTTCAAAGTCTATAAAATACTTGTCAAGTCTATGAGACTTATAAAAAGCTTCTATGTAGCCATCTTGGCAGTTACTGACGATATATAGTTTGTACCTTTGAGAAAGCTCCTTCAGGACATCCTCTTGGGAAAAAGAACCCCACCGTTTTTTTCTAGAATAGATTGTTCAATTTCACAACAATCTTTTATTATTTTTTCCCGTTCTGTATCAGCTAAGTCGGGAAAGAGTTTCCTGCTTATATCATCCATCTGTAGACCCATCGTACCTTCAAAGTCTTTCCTGGTTAATTCACTATTTATGAGAGTACTTTTTCGTATAACGCTGTTCCAGGCACTGAGTACCGTGTCGATTGATCCCAAATAGTTCCACCCAGATCAAAAATTATGCTATCCAATTCAGTTCACTCCCATTTAAGTTAGCCCTTTTCTTCGTGGGGCCTCTCAAGACTCATACCAATATAACACACCAAAAGATGGAAATAAAACCATCTACTAAAAGAGCCTTATCCGTCAAAGGATAAGACTCTCTAATTCTGCAACAGCTTCACAATGTGTGTTTACAAACTTTCACCTATTGCTGGCAATTCGGACAAAAGTAAGTTTTTCGTGAAGAGATTTCACTTTTTACAATGGAAGCATTGCAACGGGAACATGCCTCACCTTCTCTGTCATAAACATAAAATTGATAGCCCCCAGTCTTGCCATCTCCTTTATATAGCGGGTTTTCCATATAACCACCTTGTTGAATTCCTCTTTTAAGGATGAACTGTATCGAATGATATAGCCGTGATAATTGTTGATCTTCAAGCTCATTGATTTTTTTATCAGGGCGAATCTCTGCATGCCAGAGAATCTCATCCGAATACCCATTCCCTATTCCAGCTAGCACTTCTTGATTGATTAATGTTGTTTTAATTGTTCCTCTTCTTTTATCCATTAATTGATGAAAGGCATCCAAAGTAAAATCAGGTTCAAGCACTTCAGGTCCGAGTTTCTTGAACTCTTCCTTGACCTCCTCAGAAGATAAAAGATGCAGGTAGCCCAATCGCAGTCCAATGAAAAATAAATGTTGTTCCCCGAATGAAAGCTTTACTTGAATCGTCCTGTTCGGCCGATCTTCCTCTTTGCCAAAAAACATCCATCCGCCAAGCATCAAGTGCAATAATAAACATTTTCCATCCTGTAATTCAAAAATTAAATATTTCGCTCTTCTACTAATCGTTTTTATAGCTTGATTTGAAACTTGCATAGCAAACCCGTCAACCGGTACGTTAATAGACTTTTCCCGCCCAATCTCAACACCTGAAATGTTCTGCCCGCCTATCAATGAGCCCAGTAATGTTCTATATGTTTCCATCTCCGGCAATTCAGGCATAATTTTGCCCCCCCATTTTACAATTTATTTTTACAGTATTTCCTACTGGGGAATTATTATAAATGGCTCATGTTCCGCACGAGACATGGGGACGATTCCGGTTTAGATTCTAAATGCCATTATCAATTAGAATAGTTTCTTGAAACAACAAAAGCCTTATCCACGAAATGGATAAGGCACTACTATTTATGCTAATTCAATCTTTGCAACAGCTTCACAGTGTGTCGTCTGCGGGAACATGTCGACTGGCTGTACTTCAACTGTCTTGTATCCGCCATCTTCGAGAATCCGCAAATCTCTTGCGAGGGTGGCGGGGTTGCAGGATACGTACACAACTTTTTTCGGTTTCATGTCGATGATCGTTTGCAACAGTGCCTCGTCGCAGCCTTTTCGCGGCGGGTCTACGACCAACACGTCTGCGCTGTTACCTTCTTTATACCATGCCGGTATGACTGTTTCGGCTTCGCCGACTGCAAATTCAGCGTTGGTGATGCCGTTCAGTTCGGCGTTTCGTCTTGCGTCTTCAATAGCTTCGGGGACGATTTCGACTCCGAATACCTTCTTTGCTTTTTGCGCTAAAAATAACGAGATGGTTCCGATGCCGCAATAGGCATCTATGACGGATTCTTCTCCTGTCAGCTCGGCGTACTCGAGTGCTTTGTCGTAAAGCACTTTTGTCTGCTCAGGGTTCACCTGATAAAATGATCGCGCGGAAATCGCGAACTTGATGTCACCGATATTGTCATAGATGACTTCGCTGCCCCAAAGGACCTCCGTTTTGTCTCCCATGATGACATTCGTTTTCTTCGAGTTAATGTTATGAACGATTGATTTTATCTTCGGAAGCCTTGCGACGATTTCATCGACCAGCACTTTTTGCTGAGGAATCTCATTTGTCCTGGTCACAATAACGACCATCAGCTCACCAGTTTGCCTGCCATAGCGGGCCATGATGTGGCGAAGCACACCTTTATGCTTTTCCTCATTATATGGCTGAATGCCCAGCTCGCTGGCGATTTCTTTTACCGCCTTGATTGCTTCGTTGATTTCATCAAGATGCAGCAGGCTTTCGTCTGTATCAACGATTTCATGGCTGCGCGGCTTGAAGAAGCCTGCGATCAGCTTGCCATCCTTCTCGCCAACCGGCACCTGAGCTTTGTTCCGGTAATGCCATGGGTTGTCCATTCCCAAAATCGGATGTACCACAACATCCTCAAGCTTGCCAATTCGCGTCAGCACTTGCTTTACCTGGTTCTCTTTATACTTCAGCTGGCCCTCATAGCTGATATGCTGCAGCTGGCAGCCACCATATTTATGGGCATCCTCAGCCGGACACTCTACCCGGAACGTACTTCTTTCAATAATTTCCATCAAGCGGCCAAAGCCGTAGCCCTTATTCACCTTAGTCACTTTGATGGTTGCTTTTTCGCCAGGAAGCCCACCCTGGACAAAAATCGGGTAGCCGTCAATCTTGGCCACACCCGCACCGTCATGCGTCAAATCCTCAAACACTACATCTATAAAATCGTTCTTTTTAACCGGTATCGTTTTGCTCATCATTTCCGTCCTTTGCTGTGAATTAGCTAAATCAGATTTTATCATACTGAGGCCGTTATTGCGAAACGCCGGCCCGGTATGGAATGAGAACCCACACATAGGCACTTCCCCATAGCCGATTTACTTTTCATGAATATAATTCAATAACTGGATAAAAACCGCATTAATGATTCCATAAAGGACTGGAGGTGTAGAAATGAACTCATTTTTTAAAAAGAAGGACAGTTCGAGCAAGGAGGAGATGATTGCCCAGATTGAAAAACAAATCTCTGTTTCCCTGTTCGTTCAGGCCGCTGCCCAGATTACAGAAGCGATTTTATTGTCCAGATTATATGCCCTGAGAGATGAAACCGAAGGAGAAAGCGAAATTATTACAGGTGTATGGGTCCAATCAATCGGCCAGACAATCGAAGCTTTAGCTGTCAGCAAAGAGCTTTCAACCTTCAATCAGCAGGAGCTGAGGGAACTGCAGAAAATTATTGTCTCTTCGGATTTTTTGCAATCGATTGGCGCAGCTATAGAAGGCGCGGGGGGAATCAAAGTCCTGAAGGAAACACCAGAATCGTTCATCCCGTAAAAAAAGAAAGCCGACTTTTATATCAGCTTTCGATTCATTGAATATTATTTACGTATTATTTTCTTCGCTGTGGCTTGCTCGGGATAGCTTTCCCTGATACTGCCGTCAATCCAGAACTCAATATGGTCGCCTTTTTGTAACCCATCAGCCGCTTCATAATCCAGCCAGATTAACTCCAATCCTCCTTGGTCGATTAATGCGTCACCGGGAACATCTTTAATTTCATTATATCTTTCCTGATTAATATTTTTCACGACCAGAATTGCCTCGTCGCTTACTTCTAAAATAAAACCTTCGCCAGAAATCTGTTCCTTCGAGCAGGCTGCAAGGCATAAAGCCAGCAAAAATACCATTACGATCGCACTTCTTCTTGTTCTCATTTCATTCTCCCTTTTTTATCTGGATGCCCCACAAGCCTCAATAAAACGTTTCGAATAGGTACAAGCCCCTGCACGAAATGGATCATTCTTTTCTTATTTCCGTGGTTTCTCATCATTCAACAGAGAATTCCTTTGTCACCATGAACTTTTTTCCTTCTTTCGGTGTCATCCAGACAGAAAGGACATAGTCTCCTTTATCAAGGGAAAGCTCATGTAGGTCGATGTCATAACTCAACGTCTCCCCCTGCTTTACCTTTTCCTCTCCTAAAGCCTGTAAAAAGTTCGCGACACTTGAAAATAGAAAGATTTCCTTTCCATCCTTTGTCTCGACCGAATAATCGTACCGCTGGGAACTTGTAAATTCCAATGTCACTTCCTGTTCCGTTTGATTTTTGACTTCATATTGAAAAACCAGCGGACTCTCCTCTTTCATACTTGCATCCATCTCTCCTGCCACGATTCCGGCACCTCCTTTTTCCTGATTATCGTTATTCGAAACCTGGCTCTCCGTTCCGCAGCCGGTCACCAGCAAACCCATCAGCAAAATCATCCATAATTTTTTCATTGTCTTAGCCTCCTGTTGAATAAACTCTTTATCTATTTGTCAGGAGAACGGGTAAAAAGGTTACACTCATTGATAAACTAAATAACCTATTTTTAAACAAAAGAAGAGAAGTGCCTGTACACCTCTCCTTACTTTTAAGCTCTTTTATACTTTTTATCAAAATATTGCTGCAACCCGCTGCTTGTCATCGAGAAGGCTAATATGGTAATCCCTATGGCAATGGTGCCGGTAATCGGCAGCCATGGATGCGACCAGATGTGGTGGGTAATCTCTGCGAAATAGGTCGGCCATGCATTGGAGGCGTTCATCGCCTTATACCCTCCACCAAGCTGGGAAACGAATTCGACGCTCAAAAAGATTTCGACGATGCCAAGCTGGCCGATGAGAAATAACGTCCTCCCAAGATCTGAGAAAAACTGAACGATGAAGAACGGCCTTAATGGCGGCCAGTAGTAGTTTTTCAGCATTGTCAATGGTGAAGACCCTGCAACAATACCTCCTTCGACATAAGGTTTTTTTGAAATATCGACCATTCCCTGGAAAAAAATATCGGCAACCCTGCCTGCTTCAATTAAAGCGAGCACTAGCATAATCCAGAGATATCGATTGCTCGAAAAAGTAATGAACGGTGTGCCAATTAACAGGATGACAAAGAAAATCGGCGGCAAAAATGAGAACAATCGATTCCATATGATCAATATTCTTTGGAAGAGTTTCGAATAAAAACTTGCCATCGCTAACGGGATCGCAATGATATAACGGATCAGCACGATCGCCAGGATGGTTAACAGCGTTTCTTTCGTACCCAGCAGCACCCTGCTCAGTAAATCCTTGCCATTCGCATCTGACCCGATTGGAAAATCCGCGGATGGTGCGAACGGAGGAAGTTCGAAACCGCCATCATCCTTCTGCCTCATCACTGTTTCTTTTAACGAAGAATCCACGAACGGAAGATAAGGGGCCATGAATGATATAAGCACTAGAAAAGACAATATAATCAAGCCAAATAGTAATGATTTATTCATGATTCATCTCCTGTGAAGCCGGGGTGACAAGACTCTTAAAAATCTGTGCAACCAGATTTGCAATCAGAATGATCGTGGCAAAAAAGATCGCATAACCGGTTGCCGAAATGCCGTCTACCATAATATCCAGTCCAATCCTGAAGCCTGTTCCCCTTAGTACCGCATCAAACAGACCGTCCGCCGCTCCCTGAAAATCCATTAGTTTTTCCACAATAAATAGATTCGATAGTACATAGAGTGTGATGGTATTCGCATGCGCCAGTATTCTAGGAAAGGAGTTTTTCAAAATATGCATAAACAATATTTTCATGCCGGGAGTTCCTTTTGATTTCGCAGTCCGGATATAATCGTTTCCTTCCTGCTCCTGCAAACTCACCTTGGTGATATTCGCAAGGTAGAAAACAGGATAAATCAGCAAAAATAGAATACCAACCACATAGGTTTCAAGTTTTTCACTGCCATATAAGGTCACATGGAAAAAGAGGCCTTTTTCATATAAATACATCAAGCCAATCTGGGCGACAATGATGAAAAAAAGATCCGGCATCGAGATGAACAGCCACGTCGTCCCATTCCCAAGGAAGTTTAACTTTTTCCTCTGCATCCGAAAATCAAAGATTCCCTTCAACACACCAAAAATATAAGCCAAAATCAAAGTCGGCACAATCAGGAGCAAACTTTTCCACGCCTTGCCCCCTATCCGATCAGCATATGTCTGACCGGGGACAAACTCTCCTAATCCTTGATTTTCTTTGATGTAGGTAAAGAAGCCCGTGATATTTTGAATATGCCTGTCCAAGTCATAATCATAGCTGGCGGATACAAACTGTCCGCCCTTTCCAGTCTCATATTCCGTCGTACCCGGTAAAAACAAAATACCGATAAACAAAAACACACAGACGATCCATAAAACAAACTGCTCAATTGCCTTTTTAAAATAAACCATGAAGCCTCCTGGTGGACTGTATTTTATTGAGAAGCGCAACAACTAAACTCTGATATTATAAAAAGCCGCCTGAAAGCAGCTCGCAATACACAACTACTTGTTCACTATTAATCTCCCAAATCCTCATAATGCAGCCCTTCATCAGGCAACTCTGCATTTGGTACGCCAACACTTACCTGCCTGATTCCTTGATCAGTGACAGAATAACCGTAAATCCAGCCCTGCTCATTCTCGAATCTCACTTCCATATGATATGGATTATAATTTCGGCTCGTACGATAGCTGATACTGAATTCTTCTCCCGGATACCTCTTTTCCAGGTATTCAGTCAGCTGCTCGGTTTTAACACCAAGATGATAGTTAATCCAAAGAGGCCGAATTGCAAAGAACGTCAACTCCATGACGATTACAATAACGATTATCTTTAAAGCGGCATTCCGCTTCTTCTCGGGCAAAAAGTAAGCAACCCCCAAAAGCATCAACACAAAAGCCAAAGCTGACAATATCTCAATAACCGTAATCGGATGCATCAAATCACCAGCTTCCTTTAGACACTAGTTATATTTTACCATTTTTAATTTTTCAGAAAAGTATTTTTTTATTTTTTATTCTTCCCTTACCTGAGGATGGGAAATAGAGAGGGTTTTACTCAGATAATTACAATGGTGTATTTGTATGTAAACCTTTTTATGTGACGATAAGCCCGAGGATTACGGTTTTTAGGGAACATTAATCCCTTTTATGTGACGATAAACTCGAGGATTGCGGTTTTAAGGGAACATTAATCCCTTTTATGTGACGATTAACTCGAGGATTACGGTTTTAAGAGAACATTAATACCTTTTATGTGACGTTAAGCCCGAGGATTACCGTTTTAAGG